>JASJCB010000319.1 GCA_030066195.1 Acidobacteriota bacterium | reverse complement strand
CTTGACCGCATCATCGAACATCATTTCGTAGAAGTCGCCCATGCGGAACATGAGGATCTCGTTGGGATAGTCTTTCTTGATGCCGTGGTACTGCCGCATCATGGGCGACTGTTTGGGTTCGGTACCGGATTGTTTTTTTCTACCTCGTGCCATCGGCGGTGTCGGCTCCTTGTGGATAAAGCTTGATGGCGGCGACGAAAACGGCGCCGGCAAGGATCCCGAGCGCATCGGCCAGGAAATCGGCAAGCGAGGCGGTGCGATAGCTCAACAGGCCTTGCACGCCCTCGATGAGCAGACCGTATCCCAACCAGGCCGAGGCGTTGATCAGGTACAGTCCCGCATGGAACCGGCGGATGCGGGGAAAGAAATCATAGAACAGGACCACATGTGCGGTGCAGTACAAGCCGAAGAATCCCAGCACATGAAGGAATTTATCCTGGTTGCTGATGACCTGTCGGGTGGAGACGGGCCGAACGGCCAGCCAGGTGCAGAAATCCAGCAAAACCAGCAGGATGATCGAAGCCATCCAACGATAGGGGATCAGTCGATCGATAAGTCCGGCAGGTGAGCGCATGAGGTCCCGATAAGATGTAAGGTGTGGGCATAAACGGTCGGCAAAGGACCGGAATCGGCTACCATCATAGCGGTAAATGGTCAGTGACGGTGCAAAAATTCGCAAAATGAAGGCAAAAAGCGGAGTCAGGTTTTTATTCGCGGATAGAAAAGTCCACTGTTCCGGTGACCTTCTTCAACTTGCCCGATAAGCCGCTTTTCCATTCCAAGATTACCTGCTATGATTTGGAATCACGGCAGTACGCAATGCTCGTTATCGATCCCCTTGTTACTGTCGATTTATTATCTGTCGACATGTCAGGCTACTCTTCATTTGGTCGACGCGACAGATAAGGAGTACCAGTTATGTCGAGCTTAAACAAGGTTATATTGATCGGCCGGTTGGGCCGCGATCCCGAACTACGCTACACCCAATCCCAGGTGCCGTTCACCAAATTTTCCCTGGCCACAACCGAACGCTTTACCAGCAACGGCGAGCAACGCGAGAAGACCGAGTGGCACCAGATCACGGTCTGGGGCAAGCAGGCAGAGATCGCCCAACGTTACCTGACCAAGGGAAAGCAGGTTTATTTGGAAGGCCGCATTGAATATTCTGAGAGCACTGACCAGCAGGGCCAGAAGCGTTGGTTCACCAATATCCGTTGCGACCGTTTCCTCTTCCTGGGCAGTCGCGGGGACAGCGACGGCGGCGGCTACGGCGGAGGCGGCGGCGACTACGGCGGCGGAGGCGGCGGTGGTAACTACGGCGGCGGAGGCGGCGGTAGTAACTACGGCGGCGGAGGCGGCAGCTATGGCGGCGGAGGCGGCGGTAATTTCGGCGGCGCTCCCCAAGGGGGCGGCACTCCCCAGAGCGGCGGCGCACCACCCGCCAGCTACGGCGAGCCCATGGGCGATGTGCCCGAAAGCGACGACTTCAACGACGACGATATCCCGTTCTAAAATATAAAACGGGGAAGCAAAAGCTGCTTCCCCGCCGGGTTTGTCTTAATGGAGGGAGGGGCTACAAGCGCGGGCTTTCCAAGTCGCGGCGTACGCCGTCCAACTGGTCGTCCATTTGGTTCAGACTTTGTGTGATGGATTGCATTCTGGAGATGGTGCTTTCCAACAGTTGAATATTATGTTCAAGATGCTTTAGTGTCATAAGTAGTATTTCACCTTTTTCGAAATATATTTGGTGGGCACGGCACGGGCTGGTAACGCCAAAAAGTTTATCGGTTGTTGCCGGCGGTACTCTTGACCTATCGAAGGGGCATTTTTACTATGCCGTTTTTTATCAAGGGCTTCAGCCTTTATCACTGTATACGTTAATCCTGAAAAAGCGCTCGTGTGATTCTGAGCTCAAGGCGGACGCTTCATGTTGTTGTCTGGTTTCGAAACCTGAAAGGCAGGTCGACGCCACCTTCAGATTCGCATATTTTTCTAAGGCGCCGACCCATATGTCCGTCTTCCACGCAATTAAATTTCGGCCAACCGACGCTCTCTCAGGGCGTACCAGGCGGCCAGGCGGCCGAAGATGAAGATACCGAGATAGTCGCAGGTCAAATCGCCCGGATCGAAGGTGCGATGCGTCAGGAATAACTGGGTAAACTCTTCGGCGGTAGCCGCTACGAAAATGGCCATGCTGCCCTTGAGCACCGGTCGTCCCGCCAGCTCGATGGTGTCGGCGTTCATGCCCAGGTTGACCAGCAACGACAAAAAACCCATGATCAACAAGTGCCCGATCTTATCACCGGCCGGTACGTGCTCCATGAAGACGAACATGGACTCCCCATACCCCAGATTGGCAACGGCGATGACACACGCGATAAAAAAAACGAAGGAAACAATCATCCATTTCAACATAGCGGGCCCTCCCAGCACAAAAGCATCGATTAACCGCGTAGCTGCACGTTGGACGTTTCAGGTGAATGGTTTGGTTGAAATTGAAGGGCAGATTTTCCTTCGTGACTGTCGAAGACAATCCTGCCGGTGAGCGACGTTTCAAGACCCGTAAAAGATCCGTTAGAAGAACTGACTCTAAAATAACTTTTTTCTCAGGAAAATAAAGCGGTGACAGCCAAGATTTCCCCAAACTTTACGCCAGGTTTACAGATCGGCCGTCATTATGATCAGCGCAATCCAAAAGCAAAATGCGCAAGAGATACGGCACCGGTTTCAATCGGCTTTGGTAACCCGAAGGATCTCCTGTAGGCTGACCTCGCCCGCCGTCATTTTTTTAATTGCCGCCATACGCAAGGTGTCCATTCCCTTCTCCACGGCTTTTTCCTTCAGTTCGTTGGCGGTGGCGCCATAGATGATCATTTCCTTCAGTTCGGGGTCGATGCCCATCACCTCGTAGAGGGCCACGCGCCCCTTGTAACCGGTTTCATTGCAAACACTGCAACCGCTGCCGATCATGAGTTCCGCCTGTTGAATTTCAGCGATGGACATACCCAGTTTTTCCAATACCTTTTCCGATTCCTTAGTTCGCTTTTTGCACTCGGCGCATATGCGACGGGCGAGGCGCTGAGCCAGGATGAGATTGGTGGCGGAGGCGATGAGGAAGGGCTCCACGCCCATGTTGACCAGGCGATTGACGGTGCTGGGCGCGTCATTGGTGTGCAACGTGCTGAGGACCATGTGACCGGTCAAGGCAGCCTTGATAGAGATCTCCGCGGTTTCGAAATCCCGGATCTCACCCACCAGGATGATGTCGGGGTCCTGCCGTAGAAAGGACCGCAGGGCCGAGGCGAAGTTCAGGCCGATATTCTCCGCCATCTGAACCTGGTTGATGCCCAGCAGGTTGTATTCGACGGGATCTTCCGCGGTCATGATATTGGTGTCTTCGCTGTTCAATTCGGCAAGAGCTGAATACAAGGTGGTGGTCTTTCCGCTGCCGGTGGGTCCGGTCACCAACACCATGCCCCAGGGCTCGTGAATGGCTGTTTTGAATAATTCCAAGGCGGGAGGATCGAAACCCAACCGGGTCATGTCCAGCTGTAGATTCGATTTGTCCAGCAGGCGCATGACGATTTTTTCCCCGAACAGGGTCGGTAGCGAGGATACACGAAAATCCATTTCGCGCTTCTTGCCGATCTTCAATTTGATGCGGCCGTCCTGGGGCAGGCGTCTTTCGGCAATGTCCAGATGCGACATGATCTTCAAGCGCGAGAGAACCGGATTTTTGATTTGGGCGGGCAGTTGCATGATGCGTTTCAAAACGCCGTCCACACGGAAGCGCACCCACACGGCGCGTTCGAAGGGTTCGATATGAATATCGCTAACCTTCATTTGAATGGCTTTGATGAGGATGCTGTTGACCAGTTTGATGATGGGTGCGTCCACATTGGCATGCAGGATGTCGTCGTCTTCCTGCTCCACCAGTTCCACATCGTCGATGGCCCCGGAAATCAGGTCCCCGAAATCACCGACCTCAAAAGCATCTTCATCGAAGTCGTCAACGCCCGGTTCGCCGTCCAAGGTATCGCCCAGTACCTCTTCCATATCCATGTCCAAGACACCGGCGCCGGCATGTACGATGCCGCTTTCGGAGTCCTTACGCGTGATGCCCAGCACCTGCTCGATTTCTTCCTTACGGGCAACCACCAATTCGACATTGTAGCCGGTAATAAACTTCAACTCATCGGCGGCAAAGATATTGGTGGGGTCGCTGGTGGCCACGGTCAAAGTAGAACCCCGACGGCTGATGGGCACCACCACATGCTTGCGTAGTATTTTTAGCGGGATCAGGTTCACCAACGCCCTGTCGATTTCCCGAGAGATCAGGTCGACTACGGGAACAATCTCATGAGACAAATTCGACTCCTTAAACTCTCTCAGGCGTCATATTGTCCGGCGAAAATCAGAATCATGCATCGGTAAAAAGCCTGGGTGAACATAACCCGGGAACTTTAATGTAGCAAGAACCTGACACGATTTCAAGGAATGGTCGCCCTCGACGGATTTATGGAGACAGTTCCCTCGAAAACCAGCCGCCCTGTCTGGTCCTCGGGTAGCATCAGAGACCACCTCAAATCGAGAGGCACCGCGCGTGTTTCCAGGACGGTTTTGCCCCGCATACGGTAGGGTACCTGGAAATCATCGCGGAAATGGTGCGGTACCTCGATCGGACGAATCAGTTCTTCGGACTCCAGGTCCAAGGTGTGATGGAAACGAATGGTGCGGCCCGCCAGTTCGGTTTCCACATCCAGACCCAAGGCCAGGGTTTTAGGTTCGGGAAATAAAACCAGATGATCCGGCTCATAGCGGATTTCGATGGGAATGGATTCATGCATATCCGGGTCGATTGTGAAGGGCTGGTTCAGCTTCAGACCATAGGCCCTACCCTCGATGCGACCCGCCACGCTGCCGCCCACGGCAATATCCAGGAACAGCGTGTTGCCCTCGCCGTAGAGACGACCCTCACGGATATCCAAGCTGCCGTCCACATCGACCAGGTCGGCACGGTTGGTGACCTTGAGGCCCAGCACGCGCTTCTTCTGGTACCAAACCTTCTCCATGCGTTCAGCGCTCAGGTGCACGTCTTCCTCGGGTTCGACCAATCCGGCGAGGATTTCTGAGAGCAGGTTGAACCTGAAGGAAACCTGAATGCCGTCCGGGATATCGCGGCTGAAGGGAAGCCCCGCCTGCTCTTCCGATTTTTCCTCCGCTTGCGCTTTATCCAAGGAAACTTCTTGGGCAAATACCCCCAGGTAGGTTTCCGTTACCACCACGCGCGGGGCGGTGACTTTCAAATAAACGGCGCGTTGCGGGATTTGGATGGTCAGCCCCTTGGTCTCGATGGTTTTGTCCACGGCGGGCACGACCAGGTTGTGCTCGAAACCCAAGGGCAATTTGATCTCGGGCATCTTCAATTTGGATTGGATACGATCGACGATCAGGGCTTCCAACCAGGAGGCTTTGAGAAAACTGTTACCCGTAGCACGAGCGCCGGCGACCCGCAGATCGAGGCGACAACTGCCGTCCTCGGCCAGTCGGGTAAAAGCGTAAAACGAGGCCTCGATGGGCCCCTTGTAGAAGGGCGCGGCAAATTCACCTTCCGCCGACAGGTGAATAAAACCCTCGCGGAAAGTGGGCGTCAGTTTCTGCAGGGTTATCTTCAGCCCCCTTTTGTTAACGCTTTCGAAACCTTCCATGCCGTCAAACAGGGTTTCCATGACCGGCCGGCTGATCAAAACCTCCAGGTCGGCGCGTTGTCGGAGATAGCGTTGCCGCGCGGTTCGGCTCTCCACCTCAGCCCGTTCGGCCTGCCGGGCCAGTTCCGCGCGCCACGAAACCAATCCCGTTGCCGCCGATTGAAGTAACCACCAACCGGCTCCGGCAGCAATCAAAACGAGCAGCGCGAGTGCGATGAATATCCGTTTCATACCGTTCTCCCGGATCAACCCCCAATCTTGAACGGTAACACGGGGGTTTGGGTTTGCTCTTTCATCCCAAGATTCGACGAATGTTTTTATACAGGGGTTTCATGCGCTGGTAGATCCCCAGATAGACCTCACGATAAAGTGCATCGTATAAGCGGTGGTTGGCTTCATTGGGTTCGAACACTTCTCCCGTACGACTCATCTGCCGGACGGCGGTTTTGAAATCGGGATGCATGCCCAATCCTACCGAACAGATAATGGCGGCGCCCAGGCCGGATGTCTCGTAGGTATGCGCTCGCGTTGCGGGCAACCCGAAGACATCGGCGGTGATTTGCATGGCCACGTCGCTTTGCGAACCGCCGCCCGAAACCCGCAGGCTGACGATGGGCTTCTTAGACTTTTTGACGATGCGCTCCATGCCCTCGCGCAAGGCATAGGCCAGCCCCTCCAGCACGGCGCGGTAAAAATAGGTGCGGTCATGCGAGTCGTTGAAGCCGATCACGGTGCCGCGCGCCTCCGGTCCCGGTTCCTTGAGGCCCGGAGCCCAATAGGGCTGCAAAATCAGGCCGCCGCAACCCGCGGGCACCCTCTCCGCCATCTTGTCCAGATGGATTTCAGGTTTCAACCCGTCGGCCGCGCTCAGTTCCTTTTCCAGCCTGCCGAAGCTGTTCTTGAACCATTCCACCATCCAGAAACCGCGGAACAAAGACACTTCCAAACAATAGTGCCCGGGAAGGCCCGAGGGATAGGGCGGCAGCATGGGGATGACTTCCAGATAGCGTTTGCTGGTGATATTCACCGAGGCCGAAGTCCCGAAGCTGAGGCTGCCGATATGCGGTTCCAGACACCCGGACCCCAGAACCTCGCAAGCCTTGTCCGATGCGGCGGCGATCAGGGGCAATCCGGCGGGGATACCGGTTTCTGCCGAAGCCGCCTCGCTGATTTCGCCCAGTTTGGCGGCGGGCTCTTCCAGTTCCACCAGCACCTCGGGCGGAATACGGGTAGCCTGCCATTTCCAATCCCAGGAACGGCTCCAGCGTAACCGCCGATAATCGAACGGAAAGTAACCCACCTGGCAACCCACTGAATCGACGTAACGCCCGGTCAGCTTGTAGGTAAGGTAGCCGGATAACAGCAGGTACTTGTGGGTCTGTTTCCAGATCTCGGGTTGGTGAACGCGCAACCAGTTGGATTCGGCGCTCGCAATGAGATAATCCATGGTGTCTCCCAAGCGAGCGGCCTTGAAGGCCAGACCCCACCAACCGCCTACCGGTTCCAAGCCCCGCGTCATGCGCTGGTCCTGCCACAGAATCGCGGGCCGTAACGGCTTGCCCGACTTGTCCAGATTGATCACGGTACCGCGTTGCGTGGTGATTGCCAGTCCCGCAATGCGTTTGGGATCGATGTCCTTTTCCTCCCAAAGCTTGCGACAGGTCTTGCACAGTGCCTTCCAGAAAACATCCGGGTCCTGTTCCGCCCAACCCGCGTGCGGCACCCTGTAGCCGTCGAAAGACAAAGCTTCCCTGGCCAGGAGGTTACCCTTGGAATCGAAAACCAGCGCGCGCAGACTTTGGGAACCGTTATCTATGGCTAAAATCAGATCGGGATCGGCCATCCATACCTCGTGCGCCTTGCGGAAAGTTGACCAGAGCTTAACACGATTCCGCGTGAAATCCGCCATATCTCTCTTGCATCTTTGCGCATCCGGCGTCAAGATAAACACACCGGCCTATTTGATTGTCTTCTAGGAGAAATATGGTATGAATCCCAAGCTTTTGGTTTCCATTTTGTTTTTTTGCGGCGCTGCTTTTGCCCAGCAAAGCGCCGATATCCAGTTCAAATCCACGGAGGTGGTTCCCGGTCTCTACATGATCGAGGGAGTCGGCGGTTTCGCCGGCGGGAACCTGGGTCTGCTGACCGGCGATGACGGCGTGATCCTCATCGACGACAGCCTGCCCCCGCTCAGCGATAAAATGCAGGCGGCAATTGCCAAGGTGACCGGTAAAAAGGTCGATTTCGTCATCAACACCCACGTTCACGGCGACCATACCGGCGGCAACCCGGCCATGGCCAAAGCCGGCGCCACCATCGTGGCCCACGACAATATCCGCAAGCGCCTGGCGGCAAACAAAGATTTCGATAAGACAGGCTTGCCGGTGGTCACCTTTTCCGATCAGGTCACCTTCCACCTGAACGACAAAACGGCCCATGTCATCCACATGCAGAACGCCCACACCGACGGTGACGCCATTATTCATTTCAAGGAAGCCGACGTCATTCATACCGGCGATTTGTTGTTCAACGGTATGTTCCCCTTCATCGACCTGAATTCGGGCGGCAGTGTGAACGGCTATATCGCCGCGCAAGAAAAAATCCTCGCCCTTTGCGGTCCCGATACCAAGATCATCGCGGGTCACGGCCCTATGGCTTCCAAGGCCGACATGAAAGCCAATTTGGATGTATTGAAAGATGGTAAAAAACTGGTAGGGGCCATGATCGAACAAGGTAAAAGCGAGGAGGATGTGGTGGCCGCCAATCCCCTGGCCAAATACCACGACAAATACAACTGGCAGTTCATCAGCACGGAACGCATGACCCGAACGCTTTTCAAGTCGCTCAGCAAATAAACCCCATCGATTCCCGCGGCGTCCCGGTCGCCGCGGGATCATCGGAATCAGGCGGAAACGGCCTCCTCGACGAGATCCTTGATAAACCAACGATCGCAGGAGCAGTGCCCGGTATTGCCCATGGGTTTCTCCAACGGTCGGAACCCGAAGCTGCGGTAAAGCCGTTGCGCCCGTTCCATGGTGGTCAAGGTTTCCAGGTAACAGATCCGGTAACCCTTCTCGATCGCAAAAGCAAGGCAGCGGCGAATAATGAGCGAGCCGACCCCCAAACCGCGCAACTCGGGGAGAAAATACATCTTCTGCAACTCGCACTGTCCCGCCTCGCCGCCGGGCAGCGGGCCGATACCGCCGCCGCCGACCAGACGCCCCTCGCGTTCGATGACCAGGTAGAGAGCGCCTTCTTTGCTGTAGGCCTCGTACATGGTATCCACGTCCGGATCTTCGTAGGCGATTCCGACCTGGTTGACATCGTACTCCGTCAGCACCCGGCGGATGACCGCGGTCACGGTCGGATTATCTTCCTGACGAATGGGTCGGATGACCAGTTCCTCCTGGGCCCGCGCCTTGGCCAGGGCGCGGGCGTAGAGTTGCAGGCCCTCCTGGACACGCTTGCGTTGCTCCGGCCGCAAAAGGTCGAGCGCATGCGTCACGGGCCGGTCGGCAAATCGATGAACGGCCTGCAACCGTTGCCTGCCCTGTTCGGTAAGTGTAACCGGTTTCTGCCGTTTGTCGCCGCCGTGATCCAGTCGGGTGATCAGGTCCTGTTGCTCCAATTTGGTCAGGATACGGCTTAGCGAGGATTTATCCAGACACAACAGATCGGAGAGTTGCACGGCGGTGGCCTCGTGCAGACGTCCGATTTCGATCAAGGTGTGACCGTGGCTTGTAGGCAACCCGTCGCAGTCACCGCCGACCAGACCCAAGAGTCGAACCATTTCGCGCGAGGCCCGGCGGATTTGAGGAACTTCAGGGTGAGTCATGTGCGCCCTCCGTGGTGTGCATTACCTTATTATATGCACAATTCAACAAAAAGGTTGCGCGGGTCAACTATTTTTCGGGCGTATGGACCGAGTCATTCCCCTCGGGAGATTCATCCTGTAAGCCGTCAGGATTTGGTTACTTCGACGTCGAGTAATCGATCACTCAATGCAAGGCAGCAATTTCGGAGAGGGTCAGAAGAGAGATCTCAGCCACTTCTTGAGCGCTGAAACCTCGTTCGATAAGGCGTAAAGCTATTTCTTTTTGTTTTTCTCGGCGGCCTTCAACCAAACCTTCAACTCGGCCTTTGGCCAAACCTTCAACTCGACC
>JASJCB010000154.1 GCA_030066195.1 Acidobacteriota bacterium | reverse complement strand
ACCTAGGAATTACAAACTTTTTTTCGCCCAAAACCCCCGGTTCGCGCATAGGTCGCGCACCGATCACTCGCCACGGTGAACACAGGCAAAACAAGCTACTTACCCAAAGCCGTCAAAAGACCTCCGTCTATGATTTCCCGGTAGCGGCTTGCATGCCCGAGATCGATCCGCGCGGACCGTAATGGTCCGCTCGATCCGAACCGGGTCCCGGCAACCGTAAATGTGGCTCCCTATGTAACCGCCTCAGCACGGTTTATCCGGTAAACTCTCGCCGGAAAAAAGTTTTTCAGGGTGTCGGCGCCATGTTAGAATGCCCATACAGTTCTTAGTCGACAATCAGGCTGAGCTTTATCTTGGTCGCGTTCACAGCGTGGAGTAGCCGGATGAATTCAATCAAGCACAATACGGCGGATATTATTTGGAAAAGCCCGGGCAGCGAAATCCAAGTCGTTTCACTAAATGTCAATACAAGCATATCTTCCCTTTACCTTATTCAGGCCCGGATTAAAACCGCGGACAAGAGCCTCGATTTCAAGAAGATGCTTCGTACTGAAGCCGAAATCGTGCTCAAATGCGGTGACGAAATGAAAGACGACCGCATCTTTTCCGGAATCATCACCAGGTTCACCCAGTGCCGAACGCGGCATGGCAATCTCAAAAATGCATCCAATCAAGCCTTCGCATATACGGTGGAGATCCGTCCCCATTTGTGGATGATAACCCGGCAATTTCGTTCCAAGGTCTATCAAAATAAAACCTGCCGGGATATTGTCAGCGACGTTTTGAGTGAGCACGGCATCAAAAACCACTGGAAGCTGACGGGCTCGCTTCGAATGCGCGAATACTGCGTGCAGTACCGGGAAACCGACTTTAACTTCATCTCTCGCCTGCTTGAAGACGAAGGGATCTGCTTCTATTTCGACCAGGAAGACGGCAGCGTGGTGTTCACCAACCACGCCGGCGGCCATATGAAATGCCGGCCCAAGGCCGGCGCCAGATATGTCGAGGAGATCAGCCCCCGTTTCCAGTTCGGAAAACATGAATTCATTTCGGATTTCAACTACGAGGAAATCGTGACCACCGGCAGCTTCGTCCATCAGCATTACAATTACGAAACCTCTCAGGTCAACCTGCAGGTCACTGATGAAGAAGATACGGCGCCGGCTTTCTCCGATGTAGAACGTTACGAGCATACCCTCAACTATGTGGACCGGAGTGAAGGTAGCGCGATGGCCAGGCTGCGCAGGGAAGAGGCCGTCAGTTCCGCGAAAGTAGGCCGAGGCACCACTTCCAGCCGGTCATTCGATGCGGGATTCAGCTTCACCATGACGGATCATTTTCGCGATTCACTCAACGTGAGCTGGGTATTGACCAGTTGTATGATCACCGCGGAGCAGGGGCAGTACAAATGTCAGTTCACGGCCCTTCCTTCCGATGTGGTTTTTCGCCCGCCTCGCCGCGCCGAACGCCCCAGGGTCACCGGTCTCCAGACAGCTACCGTCACCGGGCCCAGTCAGTCCAAGGTCTACCTGGACGAGATGGGCCGCTGCAAGCTTCAATTCCACTGGGATAGGGAAGGCGAAAACAACGACCGTTCGTCCATGTGGGTGCGTGTGTCCAATAACTACGCGGGTAAGGATTACGGCATCCAGTGGATTCCACGGGTGGGTCACGAGGTGTTGGTTACTTTCATCGACGGAGACCCCGACCTGCCGGTGGTTACAGGCCGTGTCTACAACGATTTCAATACGGCCCCCCTTGGTCCGGTCAACAAATGGCAGAACATCATCAAGTCCATTAAAGACAACCACATTATGTTCGACGACAAAGACGGTAACGAACTGGTCGATGTCCGGGCGGAAAAGAATATGAACACCCTGGTCATCCAGGACGATACACAAAGGATCGGGAATAACCGCACCATCGATGTCGGCGTCAATCATACAGAAACCATCGGCAAGGATATGAGCATCCGGATCGGCAAGAACCTGAACGAGCAGGTCGGCGCCAACTATACCGAATCGGTGGGCGCCAACATGAGCACGACCGTCGGCGCCAATGAAGTGCGATCCGTGGCGCTTAATTCATCTTCATCGGTCGGCCAAAACTACACGATGGCGATCGGGCAGCAGGCCGGTGTTCAAGTGGGCAAGAATATCGGGGTTTCCGGCGGCAAGAAAGCGCTGGTCGATATTGCGGATGAGTTGACTTTCAGCGTGGGGAACGCAACGGTGGTCCTCAAAAAAAACGGCGATATCCAAATCAAGGGCAAAAAGATCAACGTCAAGGCCTCGGGCACGATTACGATGAAGGGGTCCAAGATCGAGATGAATTGACCGTGGAAACGCAAGCGTAGAGGTCTGCCGTCTTGAGCCCGCTACGAATCATTTTTCTTTTCAAAACAGCTTGGAGGTTTGTTTTGGTCAACATAGATTCATTAGAAAAGGAAACCCGCCATGTACCGGGCGACTCACACGCCGGCCTTCTGGAGATGGTCGACTTGAAGGAAAAACCGGCCGAGCGGTTGGACGGAGTTGTGATCGGCAGATTGGCGGGGCTGGGCGATAGCGGCCGACCGCTGGTGGATTTCCCGTCAAATGCATCTGACGGCCCGTTGACGGCCATGTCCACGGTATGCCTGGACGAGACAATGATTGATCGCGAGATCGCCCTCATGTTTACCGAAGGTGACCCGCGAAAACCGATCGTAATCGGTCTCATCCAGCATCCCGGCGAAATATCGGCCGATGCGGCCGGTCACGATTCGGCATGTCCGGAACCTGATTATGTGGAAGCCGACGGCGAGCGGCTTGTTTTCACCGCTGAAAAGGAGATTGTCCTGCGTTGCGGCAAGGCCAGTATTACGCTCACTCGCGCGGGCAAGGTGCTCATTCGGGGCGCCTACCTGCTCAATCGTTCCTCGGGCGTGAACCGCATCAGGGGAGGTTCGGTACAAATCAACTGATTCGAAGGAATGCTTTGGAGTGCATCATGGAGCTTGAAAACGAAACGGGTTTGGAAGCGGGATATACGGTCGGGATGCAGCCGGACGGTCGTGAATTGTTGGTGGTCGTTGTCAAGGGCACCTATACGATTCCCGGTGACGGTGGAAGGCCGCAACTTGCCGATGAACAAGTTCCGCTCATGGAAGGGGATGTGTTCGCCGGGGAGCCCGGGTATTCTTCTGCCCTCTACGAGAGTGATTATGCCCCCCACAAACCCCGTTGCGATGTTCTTCTCAACGGAACGGCATATGCCCCCCAAGCCGACCCCGTGACACGTTTGACGGTTTCCCTCCAAGTCGGTTCCCTTTCGAAGTCCTTTGACGTTGTGGGCAATCGCACCTGGCGGCAAAACCAGGACATGACGCCGGAACCTTTTACGGCCATACCGATTTCCTATGACAATGCGTTCGGCGGGGTGGATCGGTCAGATGAAGATCCGGAGAAACACGGCGCATTCATGGCAAACCCGGTTGGTGTCGGGTTTCACACCACGCAAAAGGCGGAACTGATTGTGGGCAAGCCCCTGCCGAACACGGAGGAATCAGGCAACCATATCCAAGACCCCCACGGCAGTTACCGGCCCATGGCGTTTGGACCGGTCGGCCGTTCCTGGCCGCCCCGTTCCCAGTACGCCGGAACCTATGATGATGACTGGCTCGAAAATGTCTTCCCCTTTCTCCCTGCCGACTTCGACACGGCTTATTACCAATCCGCGCCGACGGATCAGCAGGTCGACTATCTTCAAGGCGGCGAAAACGTTGTTTTGAGAAACCTGACGCCGCAAGGGCGCCTGTCCTTTCAGATACCCAAGGTGATTGTGCCCGTGGCCTTTTCTTTAAAGAACGGAGAAATGCACCATGCCCAAGGTGCGGCCGATACGCTGGTTTTAGAGCCGGATCGACATCGTTTCATGATTACGTGGCGAGCAAACCTGCCCTTGAAAAAGAACATATTCGAAGTGGAGCAGGTGCTGGTCGGAAAGCTGTCATCAGCCAGGTTGCGCGCCATGAAGTTGGGCAAGGCATACCACAGGTCGTTAGCGGATCTTATCCGCGAAAAGCGTCATGAAGAGGAGATATAACCCGTGAGCAACCGTGCCTTAGCAATCTTGAGTTCCGGGATGGTCAGCAGTGTGGGTCTTACCGCGCCCGCTTCGTGCGCCGCCATACGCTGTGGTATCGACAACATTCAAGAAACAGATTTCAAGGATGAGGCCGGCGAATGGATCATGGGCAGCGAGGTCCCACTGGAAAAACCCTGGCGCGGCATCAAAAAGCTGTCGAAAATGCTCTCTTCGGCAGTACTGGAGTGCCTTGCAGATCAACCCGCGCCGCCTTTGGACCAGATTCCCGTCATCTTTTGCCTTGCAGAAAAAGACCGCCCGGGCCGGTTTACCGATTTGGAAAACCGAATCATACAAGAAACCCAGGAAGAACTGAGGGTTCGCTTTCACCCGGACTCCAGCGTGTCGGCCTTCGGCAGAACGAGCATGGGCATGGCTTTTCAACAGGCAGCCGAGCTTATCCACGCAAAAGGCATCGCCAGGGTGATCATCGCCGGCGTGGACAGCCTGTTGGTGGGCGCTACCCTACGTGAATATGAAAAGCTGGATCGGCTGTTGACATCGCAGCATTCCAACGGCTTCATTCCTGGAGAATCGGCAGCTGCTGTTGTCGTTGGTCCCGTGCCGAGGGATGATGAGCCCGGACTGTTATGCCTGGGCGCCGGCATGGGTATGGAGGAGGCCGGCGAACAGTCCGGGCGGCCCCTGCGCGCGGATGGATTGGTCCAGGCGATCAAAACCGCATTGGCAGAAGCCGATTGCACGCTGAATGCGATCGATTTCCGGATTGCGGATCTTTCGGGCGGGCAGTACAGCTTTAAAGAGGCTGGTCTTGCCATGACCCGTCTCTTGAAAGAGCGCAGAGAGCATTTTGACATTTGGCATCCGGCCGATTGCATCGGCGAAGTGGGCGCGGCGATCGGGGTCGCCATTGTGGTGTTGTTGCTGGAGGCTTGCAGCAAGGGCTACGCCCCAGGCAAAAAAATGTTATGTCACCTGGCCAATGAGGACGAGCATCGTGCGGCCCTGGTGCTTTCCTACCAATCAGGAGGCAGCTACCATGGCTAACGATGTCTTTGCCAATGGGCGGGAAGTATCGTGCAAGGCGGCAGACGGAAAATCCATCGCGGCCTTTCCCGACGTTTGTTTTACCCCGCCGGAGTGCCCGGCGACGCCGCCCGGCGTGCCGATTCCCTACCCCAATACCGCCTTCGCCAGGGACACCACCAACGGCAGCAAGACGGTTAAAATCTCCGGCAAGGAAGTCATGCTCAAGAATGTGTCCTACTTCAAGACAAGCACCGGCGACGAACCCGGCTGTGCCGCCAAAAAGGGCGTGCTGACCTCGGTGAATAAAGGCAAGGCTTATTTCAACTCCTGGTCCATGGACGTGAAGTTCGAACGGAAAAACGTCGTTCGGCATTTAGATCTCACGACCCACAACCACGCCTCCCAGCCGGGTAATACGCCCCCCTGGGTCTATGCTGACACGGCAAGCTTGAGGAAGGTCTGCAGAGAAGAATTGAAGGAAGCCAAAAAGAGGTGCCAACCAACGGATAAGGAAAAGAAAAAATTCAAGAAGGATCAGGAGCGGGCAAACAAAAGGCGCAAAAAGAAGCGCAAGCCGGAAAAGAAAGTGCGCGAAATGGGTTGGAAGGATGCGCACTGCAAGGGGCTGTTAAGAATCAAGCCACACACCGGTCTGGAAAATGTCAAAACCGCCGTCGAAAAAAATATCGAAGAAATTGAAGATAAAATTGAAAACTTCAATGAAATTCTCCTCGAAAAGGGGATCGAGTTAGCCTGGGACAAGGCGGAAAAAACGGCGACCAAAGCCGGCGTCAAATATGTGGGCTCTGCCGCCGGCGGTCCACTCGCACCTATTCTGGGAACGCTTTCCACGCTTCACACGGCTATCGACGGACTGAACTCAGCCGTGACGGTCTCCGCGGATACTTATATCAACTATCAGAAAATACAAGATAAAATAGGCTCACTGGATAAGATCATGACGCAAGTCCAACAACAACTCAAAGATGTGAAGAAGGGCGTGAAGCTCTTGGAAAAAGAGAAGAATGAAACGATCACCGCCGCGCAACAAAGGAAACTCGATAAGTTGAGAACAAAATTCGCAAAAAGCGGACAAGATATGGCCAAGGCTCAAGCAGCTCAAGCAAAGACAAACCGCTGTATACAGGCACTGAAGTGCATCCTGATTCCTTACAGTCAAACCGATCAAAGACCGGCTATAGAGACGAAAAAGGGAACGAGACCAAGGAGAGGAGGATGCTGCCCGGGACAAACAGGGCATCACCTGCCGCCAAAGGCTTATTTTCATGATTGCAAAGAAAAGGGAAAATATAATAAAGACAAAGCGCTTGTTGTCTGCGCTGAGGGGGTAGACCAGCATAGCGGTTCCCATATGCGGCTGCATGATGAGCAAGATGCGGCAGCCGCAAAACTCATGAAAGGTAAAGATTTGAGCTTTAACGATGCCATTACCGCCTCGGTAACAGCTCACACTAAGGTTTACCAACATTGTAGTTCCAAATGTATTCGCAAGCAGATATATGAATCCCTAAAACACTGTAAGGACAGTAAAATAAACCCCATCAACAAAAACAACAAGTCATTGATAACAAAACAGGCCGACGCCGGCTTTGTGACGGCATAGAGGTAGTGATGCAAGCTGGAATATTCGCCGAATGGGAAAAAATGTTAGGTCACCCGGCCGATGAAGACGGGCATCGTGCGGCCATGGTGCTTTCATACCAATCAGGAGGCAGCTGTCATGGCTAACGATGTCTTTGCCAACGGGCGGGAAATATCTTGCAAGGCTGCAGACGGCAAGTCCGTTGCCGCCTTTCCCGACGTTTGTTTTACCCCGCCGGAGTGTCCGGCAACACCGCCCGGCGTGCCGATTCCCTACCCCAACACTGCCTTCGCAAAGGACACCACCAACGGCAGCAAGACGGTAAAAATCTCCGGCAAGGAAGTCATGCTCAAGAATGTGTCCTACTTCAAGACGAGCACCGGCGACGAACCCGGCTGCGCCGCCAAGAAGGGTGTGCTGACCTCGGTGAATAAAGGCAAGGCCTATTTCACATCCTGGTCCATGGATGTGAAATTCGAGGGAAAAAACGTCGTTCGGCATTTAGATCTCACGACCCACAACCACGCCTCCCAGCCGGGTAATACGCCCCCATGGGTCTATGCTGACACGGCCAGCTTGAGGAAGGCCTGCCAGGAAGAATTGAATGAAGCCAAAAGGAAATGCCAACCGACGGCTGAGGAAAAGAATGATTTCAAGAGGGATCAGGAGCGAGCAAACAAAAGGCGAAAAAAGAAGCGTAAGCGGAAAAAGAAAGTGCGCAAAATGGGCTGGAAGGATGCGCACTGCAAGGGGCTGTTAAGAATCAAGCCATATACCGATATAGAAAGGGTCAAAGCCGCCGTCGAAAAAACTATCGAAGACATTGAGGATAAAATTGAAAACTTCAAAGACATTCTCATCGAAAAGGGGATCGATATGGCCTGGGAAAAGGCGGAAAAAACTGGAGCTAAGGCCTTGGTAAAATATACGGGCTCTGCCGCCGGAGGCCCAATCGCCCCCTTTCTGGGAGCGCTTTCCACGATTCACACGGTTGTCGACGGACTCAACTCTACCGTTACCGGCGCCGCGGATGTTTATATCAACTATCAGGAAATAAAAGATAAAATAGGCTCACTGGATAAGATCATGAAGCAAGTCCAACAACAACTCAAAGATGTGAAGAAAGGTGCGAAGCTCTTGGAAAAAGAGAAGAATAAAACGATAACCGCCGCGGAACAAAAGAAACTCGACAGGTTGAAAGCAAAGATCGCAAAAAGCGGACGGGATATGGCCAACGCTCAAGCAGCTCAAGCAAAGACAGACCCCTGTATAAAGGCACTGAAGTGCATCCTGATTCCTTACAATCAAAAATCGGGTATGGAGACGAAAAAGGGAACGAAACCAAGGAAAGGAGGATGCTGCCCGGGACAAACAGGTCATCACCTGCCGCCAAAGGCTTATTTTCATGATTGCAAAGAAAAGGGAAAATATAATAAAGACAAAGCGCTTGTTGTCTGCGCTGAGGGGGTAGATCAGCATAGCGGTTCACATATGCGGCTGCATGATGAGCAAGATAAGGCAGCCAAAATACTCATAAAAAATAACGATTTGAGCTTTAAAGATGCCATTAACGCCTCGGTAACAGCTCACAAAAATGTTTACCGGCATTGCAGTTCTAAATGCATTCGCAAGCAGATATATGAATCCCTAAAACAGTGTGAGAAAAGTAAAATCAATCCCATCAACAAAAACAACAAGTCATTGATAACAAAACAGGCCGACGCCGGCTTTGTGACGGCATAGAGGTAGTGATGCAAGACAGAATATTTGACGAATGGGTTCAAGGTAAGACTTGTGAATCCTGTGCCATATTCGAGGAAAACGTATTTTGTTTCGTCTCGGGCTGGTCCCTCATGGAGGATATCGAGAAATCGGACGTGGCCAATTTCTACCTGGTTCATCATTGGGACGAAACCGCCGAGGATGGTGCATCCAAGGACATCGGGGTGCGATTTAAAGTGGATAGCCGCCGCAGGTTGGCTGTTGACCCGACAGGACCGGAGATCGTTATGGCGGCGTCCGGCGGTAATGTGTTCGTCCACAACGACCGGGGCGGAACCAATGAAAAGATGCTTTCCGAAGACGACATCGTCATTTCAAGAAATGTCCGGTTTATCGGCAACCATTTCTACATCGTGGGCGGTATTCGCCGCCTCCTCAGACGTGACGGGCCCGAGCAGTGGCGCGACATGACACAAGACCTCCGCGACCCGTCTCTAGAGCCGATCGAGACTTTGGACCTGGGCTTCGATGATGTGGACGGATTTAACGAATCGGATATTTACGCGGTCGGCGGCAAAGGAGACGCCTGGCGTTTCGACGGTCAGAAGTGGTTCAACATCGATCTACCGGTCAACGACCAGATCAGTTGTGTCTGTTGCGCCTCTGATGGAACCGTCTACATCGGCGGTTTCGATCATTTGATTTTACGCGGCAGAGAAGACCAATGGGAAATCGTCTATCGTGACGATTCCAATTATATGTTTCACCAGATCGTGGAATTCGACGGCAGGATCTTCACGGTCGATGAATGGGGGAGTACCATCTATGAAATCACAGAAGACGGTGTGGCGGAAATAGATACAGGGGATTTTATTTTCCCGCCGACATCCTGTCTCTGTATGTCGGTAGGACACGGCATGCTGCTCGCCGCGGGACTGGAATCTGCTTCGGTCTTTGACGGCAAAACCTGGCGTTCCGTATTCGGGCCTGAAGCAGAGGATCTCTTGATCGTGCAACAAATGCTCGACCAGGCGAACACCGACCTGGGCCAAATTTTAGATGGACTTGAATAATGACCGGTTTGAACGTCTCTATTCGGAATGTCATCGACCAACACGCGGAAGAAGCCGCCTTCCACTGGCTCGTTCGCGCCAATGCAATCAAGGCCCCTCACTATACCCTGGCAGATCTCACGGCCCTTGACAACCACCTGGATGCACACCTGGACGGTTTGAAAATTGCGGGCCCTGCCGGTTGGGAAGCGTGTAAGGAAGCGCTGAACCATAACGAAGCAGGGGAAGTCTTCACGGCGGGAGTCCTGGCTTTTGATAGCGGCGACACAGCCCGTATCCAGACCGTGCTTGAAGCGGGGAGCGCTTCCCGGGAACTGTCACGCGGGCTTGTGTCCGCCCTGGGTTGGCTACCTTATCGACGCGTAAACGGAATCATCGAACAGCTTTACGCCGCCGCATCCCCTGACTTGCGCCGCATCGGCATTGCGGCATGCGCGCTTCACCGGCATGACCCCGGACAACCGCTCCGCGATGCTCTAAACGACGCCGATGTCATGCTCCGGGCGCGCGCACTGCGGACGGTTGGGGAACTTGGCCTAAAGGATCTGCTGCCCCTGGTGAGTACAAACCTGACTTCCCAAAATGCGGATTGCCAATTTTATGCGGCCTGGTCGGCCGTCTTTTTGGGAGACACCTCCGCTATTTCGATCTTACGCACCGTGACCGAAGCGAATGGACCCTATGCCGAGAAGGCGTGTTCCATGAGCCTACGCCGGATGTCTGTGGGCGAAGCCCATTCCTGGCTGCATGCGCTCACCCAAAAGGCAGGCTGCCTGAGGCTCGCGGTAATCGGAGCGGGCGTGATCGGCGATCCGGTCTCCATCCCCTGGCTGATATCGATGATGGAGAACCCCGAGACGGCCCGCATTGCGGGAGCCTCCCTGAGTATGATCACCGGGGTCGAAATCGCCTTGGAAGACCTTGACGGGGAATGGCCGGAAGGCTTCAAAGCCGGGCCGACAGAAGACCCTCTCGATGAAGACGTCGCAATGGATGAAAGCGAGAATCTCCCCTGGCCCGATCATAAGCTCATGCGGGGATGGTGGCAAACCCATCATTCGAAGTTCGAAAAAGGGAGGCGTTACCTGCTTGGAAAGCCTATCGACCCTCCCTGGTTACAGCAAGTCCTTGGGAACGGGTTCCAGCGTCAACGAGAGGCAGCAGCGCTTGAATCGGCCCTGAGGCAGCCAGGCCCTCTTTTCGATGTGGGCGCTCCCGGCTTCCGCCAACAACGGATGCTCAAGACTTCCCCTATCGGCGCCGCGACAAGCCGGAAACCATGAAAAACCAAACTATGGGGTCTTCCCGGGCGCGCCGGCGTCCCGCCGGCTGCAAGCCGTTCATTTCGCCATGGCGAAATTAGGCGGCTGTTTCTTCCGTATCCAGCATAGCATAACGAAAAGTCATTACAATTCGCGCTCGTTCCTTCGTCACATCGCTTGCAGCCGGCGGGACGCCGGCGCGCCCGGGAAGACCCCATAGTTCGGTTTATCATGGTTTCCGACGTGTTCTGCAGCTTTCCACGGACAACAGCTGCCACTTGCCCCTTGCAACTTGCCGTCGGCCAGGGGAGAATAGGCCCACTTAAAGCGACGGGCGGGTTGTTTATCCCATGGATGTCTTTGAATTACGCGAGCGGATCACCAGCGAGTACAGCGGTTATATCACCAGTTTCTTCACCATCCGAGACGAGCGGATCAGAAAACACGTGGATGTGGAATTCGGCAAGGGCAAGCTGTGGCCGCCGCCTTTAGCGCAACTCAATCCGTCCTTCGAACCGGGTTTGCATCTGGACGACCTGATTGCCGAGGGCGTGTTGCACCCGGAGTGCCGTCATATCTTCCGCGCCAAATCGTCAGACGGCCGCGTGGGCGATTTGTTCCGTTTTCACAAGCATCAGGAGGAAGCCGTCCGTCTGGCCGGGCAGGGCGTCAACTATGTCTTGACCACGGGCACGGGTTCCGGCAAAAGTCTCAGTTATATCGCGCCCATCGTGGATCACGTGTTGCGGCAAGGCAGCGGCAAGGGCATTCGCGCCCTGATCGTATACCCCATGAACGCCCTGGCCAACAGCCAGGAAGGGGAACTGGAAAAGTTCCTGAAGTTCGGCTACAACACGCCGCCGGTCACTTATGCGCTGTACACGGGCCAGGATAAGGAAGAAAGGAAGCAGAAGATCATCGCCCGCCCGCCGGATATTCTGCTGACCAACTATGTCATGTTGGAATACATCCTGACGCGCCCCAAAGAGCGCCCCCTGGTTGCCACCATGAGCAACCTGCGCTTCCTGGTTTTGGACGAGCTGCACACCTACCGGGGCCGCCAGGGCGCGGATGTGGCCATGTTGATGCGTCGGCTGCGTCAGGCATCGGGCGCCCGCGACCTTTTGATGGTGGGCACCTCGGCGACCCTGGCCGGTGAGGGCAGTTGGCGCAGGCAACAGCGGGAGGTAGCCCGGACGGCCGAGCTGTTGTTCGGCGACCGGGTCGAGCCGGAACATGTGATCGGTGAGACCTTGCGGGCTAGAACGCCGCGCGCGGATATCGCGCACCCGAGCTTCGCCGCTTCGCTTCGGGCAGCCCGTGGGCTGCCGTTCCCGGATGATGAGGACGCGTTTCGCGAGCATCCGTTGGCCTGTTGGATCGAGAAAAGCCTGGGCCTGGAATGGGATGAAGAAAGCAGGCGTTATCGGCGCGGGACCCCCGTTCCCATCAGCGGCAGCGGCGGCCTGGCTGAGAAGCTGACGCATGAGGTAGATATGGAGGAAGCGGAGGCCGCCCGTTGGATTCAGGCGGCCTTGATGCACCCGGTATCGCCGGGCGGCAAGCCGTTTTTCGCGTTCCGGCTGCACCAGTTCCTGGCCAAGGGCGAGACGGTGTATGCCTCACTGGAGGCGCCGAGCACGCGGTTCTTGACCCTGAACGCCCAGCAGTACGTGCCGGGCGCCGGTAAACAGCGCGAGTTGTTCCCGCTGGCCTTTTGCCGTGAATGCGGCCAGGAATATTATACGGTTCACCGTATCTCGCAAAACGGGCGGACAACCGGTTTCCTTCCGCGTGACATTGGTGATCGTAGCGAAGGAGAGGGGGCCGATCTTGTCAAGGAACCCGGTTTTCTCATGACAGGGGAGGGCATTTGGCCGGAGGAAATGGAAAACCAACTGAAACTTTGGCCGGATGCCTGGGTGGAAGAAAAGAAGGGCCGCCTGGCGGCCCGGCGCACCTACCGACCGTATCTACCGGTGTCCGCAAACATCGATCCCAAGGGCATCCCCCATGATCGAGGCATCACGGTGTGGTGGATCAAACGGCCGTTCCGTTTCTGCCTGCGCTGCCACGTGGCCTTCAACGCTCGCGGCAGCGACTTCGCGCGGTTGTCCACCCTGGGCACGGAGGGCCGCAGCACCGCGACCACCATCACCACCAAAACGGCCCTGCGCTACCTGCGGGATAAAAAAACGACGGGCGCGTCGATCGAGGACCTGGCCGCCGAGGCCCGCAAACTGCTGAGCTTTACGGATAATCGCCAGGACGCGTCGTTACAGGCGGGCCACTTCAATGATTTCATTCAGGTGGTCCTGATTCGCTGCGGTCTTTACCGCGCCCTGGCGCCGGCATCCGAGGGCTTGCGTTACCGCGACTTGAATCAGGCGGTTTTCCATGCGCTGGACCTGCCTTATGAAGCCTATGCAAGGGATGCGGACCGTAAATACGGCCGCGAGGATGTGCAGGCTCGCTTCCGCGAGGTTTTGGGATACCTTCTGTTTCGCGATTTGGAAGGGGGTTGGCGCATTAACCAGCCCAACCTGGAACAATGCGGCCTGCTGAGGTTCGAGTACAAGGAGTTGGACACCCTGTGCCGGGAGGAGAGCGACTGGGCGAATGCCCATCCCATCCTGGCCGGAGCGCGGCCCGAGGAACGCGAACGGGTCTGCCGCACCCTGTTGGACTTTTTGCGTCGGCAGTTGGCCCTCGATGCCCAGCCCTTGGACCCCATGTACCAGGAAAGCATCCCCAAGGACAGCCGGGACCTGACCTCGGCCTGGTCCATTTCGAATATGGAGTCCATGACCCGCGCCAAAACGGCCTTTCCGACATCGCAACAAGTACACGAGACGCGGCGCGGACGCCGACGTAAGCAGGACAATCACCTGTATCTGCCGGCGCGCGGCGGTTTCGGGCGCTATTTACGCCGGCCCGATACCTTCAAGAACGCCGGGGCTCCGCCTCTGGCCGAAACCCAACAGATGATTGCCGAAATCTGTGACCGTTTGACATTGGCGGGCATTCTGCGCGTGATCGAGTCAGGCGTCGACGGCTTGCCCGACGGCTACCGGATCAACGCCAATTGCCTGATCTGGCGTCCGGGCGACGGTAAGCGGCGCGCCGAAGACCCCATACGCATCCCGGCGGCGCCGAAGATCTTGCGAACCAATGACTATTTCCTGGACCTGTACCGAAGCGATACCCGCGACCTGGCCGCCTTGCACGCGGCCGAACACACGGCCCAGGTGCCTTCCGACATCCGCAGGGAACGCGAGGACGCCTTTCGGAAGGCTTTGCTGCCGCTGCTGTTCTGTTCGCCCACCATGGAGTTGGGCGTCGACATTAAAGACCTGAACGTGGTGAACATGCGCAACGTGCCGCCCACGCCGGCCAACTACGCTCAGCGCAGCGGCCGGGCGGGCAGGGGCGGACAGGCGGCGTTCGTGTTCACCTATTGCACCAGCGGCAGCCCCCACGACAGTTACTTCTTCCGCAGACCGGAAAAAATGGTCAGCGGCCAGGTGAAACCGCCGCGCCTGGACCTGTTGAACGAGGACCTGGTGCGTGCCCATGTGCATGCCGTCTGGCTGCATATCGCGGGTTTGGACCTGGGCTCGTCTCTTCAGGACTTGCTGGACCTGTCGGGTCAACCGCCCAACCCTCGGGTATTCCCCGAAATTATGGACAGGCTGCGGGATTCGATCTACCGCCGCGGGGCTTTCGATGCGGCCAAGGCAGCATTCGGAGAAGTCATCGATAAGCTGGCCGCGCAGCAGCGGCGCAGGCCCGACGACTGGTTGGACGATGTTCTGGCCCGCCTGCCTTATGCCTTCGAAGCGGCCTGCGACCGCTGGCGCGATCTTTACGTGGCCGCCTGGCATCAGGCTGAGCGTCAGGGCCGGATTGTCCGCGACTCCTCGCGGTCGGCCGAGGACCGGCAAAGAGCAAAGGGATTGCGCGAGGACGCCGAAATGCGGCTGAAACTGCTGTTGGATACCGGCGAGTATACCAACAGTGATTTCTACAGTTACCGCTACTTCGCCGGGGAGGGATTCCTGCCCGGATACAATTTCCCGCGTTTGCCCATCACCGCCTTCCTGAGGGGACATCGCAGAGGCGGCAGCGAGGAAGAGGATGCCCTTTCCCGCCCGCGTTTCCTGGCCATTTCAGAATTCGGCCCGCGCGCGATCATCTATCACGAGGGCGCCCGTTACATGATCAACCGGGTAGACATTCCCGTCGGCAACGACGGCGCCGATCCCACGGTTTCCGCGCAGCAGTGCGGGTCTTGCGGCTATATGCATCCGCCGAGGGATCGAAAGGGCTACGACAATTGCGAACACTGCAAAGCCGAAAACTTCATCCTATTCGACAACTTGTTCCGCATGCAAAACGTGGGCACCAGGAAACGCGACCGCATTACCTGCGACGAGGAAGAGCGCACCCGCACGGGTTATCGCCTGAAGGTGGGCGTGCGTTTCCCGGAACGGGACGGTCATCGGGATTCACGCAAGGCCCGCCTGATGGGCGCGAACGGCGAACCTCTGGCAGAGTTGGAGTACGGCGCCGCCGCAACCATTACCCGGCTAAGCCTTGGTTGGCGCAACGCCCGCCAAGATACACAACCGGGTTACGTGCTGGATCTGGAGCGCGGCTATTGGGCGCGCAACAGCGACACGGAGGAAGATTCCGAACCCGGCGATGTCATGTCCAACAAGACGCGGCGGGTCATTCCATTTGTGGAAGATACTCGCAACGCCCTGCTGTTGACCCCGGTCGGCGAACCGTCATTGGAAGCCATGGCCACGCTGCAAGCGGCCCTGAAACACGCCTTGCAGGCCCATTACCAGATCGAGGACCGGGAACTGGCCGCGGAGGCCCTGCCGGGCAGCGACCTGCGCAAGGTGCTGCTGTTCTATGAGTCCTCCGAAGGCGGCGCGGGGGTCCTGCGGCGTTTGCTGGACGACGAGTACGATCTCGCTCAAGCGGCGGCTGAAGCACTGCGCCTGGCTCACTACCGGGTAGAGGGTAAGGAGGTGACCGATCTTGGGCATGCGCCCGGCGCGTCGGAATCTTGTGAAGCGGCCTGTTACGATTGTTTGCTGTCCTATTACAACCAGACGGACCATCGCCGAATAGATCGCGGTTTATTGCCCGAGCTATTAACCCCCTGGCTGCGGGCGCGGGTTGAAGCCTCCCCGGTCACCCTTCCCAGGGAACAGCATTATCGACAGCTACACCATCAGTGCGAGTCGGACTTGGAAATCAACTGGTTGGACAAGGTTTACCAGGAAGGTTACCATTTACCCGACAAGGCGCAGGCCGTGGTGCAGGAGGCAGGCTGTCGACCCGATTTCCTCTACACCCGGCCCGATGTGCGGGTCGCTGTATTTATCGACGGTCCCCATCACGATTCGCCGCGTCAGCAGGAACGGGACCGGGAAACCGATGAGAGTCTGGACGATCACGGCTGGACAGCCGTTCGCTTTCACTACGATGCGAACTGGGACGAGATCCTGGAAACCTATTCCTCCACATTCGGGTCACCCCGCGAAAAAGCGGAGGCGCCGGATATGGAACCGGAGCCCGCCCGGGAAGACGACTTCGATCCTGAAGATTTCGATCAGGCCCGGCGACCCTTGATCACCCGCTTGAATCGAGTCGACGGCTTGCGGGTGGAGCCGGGACATGAGTATAGCGGGCCGAACGGGAATATCGGCTTGAGCCAGGCTGAATTGACGTTTCAAGGTAGACGCTTGACCCTGTTGGACAGCAGTGATCCCGATTGTAAGGCATTGGCGGATCACCTGCGCAAGGACGGAGCACGGATCATGATCCTGGACAGTGACGGAAGCGATCCTTATCCAGCCATTCTGGCCGCGCTGGGGGTCTGAAACCATGACCGAACTTCCCGTCTTTACCGCCGGCTTTACCGATGCGCTGAACCGATTGCCCGTGAAGGAGAGAGGCTCGGTCATGACCACGGTGTTCCGCTTTCAGGAAAACCCCAAACAATCCGGTCTGCGCCTGCATAAGATCAAGACGCGAAGCGGCGATGTGTGGTCGATCAGCGACAATATGGATCTGCGCATTCTGGTGGTCAAGGACAACGACAACTGGGTGTTCGTGCATGTGGACCATCACGATAAGGCGTATGAGTGGGCCGCCCGGCGTGAGATCGGCCGCAACCCGTACACCGGCAGCTTCCAGATTTTCGAGGTGGAAGAATCGGTGAAAACCGTCGAACGGGTCATCGAACGCTACGTGGTTCCCGATCAGCCGCCCTTGTTCGAGAAGGAGGAAGACGCCTACCTGCTGTCGTTGGGCGTGCCGAAGTTATGGCTGCCCACCTTGCGCCGTATCCGCGACGAGGACCATCTGCTGCAAGCCTGTGAGAGGTTGCCTCAAGATGTCGCCGAGCGTTTGTTGGATCTGGCCTCGGGTGAATTCGTCACGCCGCCCGCGCCCGTCGATCCCAAACGCCCGTTAACCGAAACGCCGCACAAGGAACTCTACCAACCGGCCGACAGCCGGGAAATGGAAGACCTGCTCCGTGAACCCATCGAAACCTGGATGGCGTTCCTGCATCCCGATCAAAGGCGCCTGATCGAACGCGATTTCAGCGGACCGGCCCGTGTGACCGGCGCGGCGGGTACGGGCAAGACGGTGGCGGCCATGCATCGCGCCCGTCGGGCGGCGCGTCAGGGCAAGAAGGTGCTCTTGACCACCTTCACCAGAGCTTTGACCCATAACCTACAGCGAGCCATGAATCGGCTGTGCGGCCCGGAAGAAAAAGAATCGATTACCGTTTCCAACGTCCACAAACAAGTGCGCGCGCTGGTGACTTCCTTCGACGCCGGTATCCAGCCTGCCGGTTTGAAGGAAGTTGCGGAGTTATTGAGAGCCTTGGGGCTGCGTTTTGCCTCCGGTTACGACCCCAAATTCATCCAGGCAGAGTGGGACCACGTGGTGCGCGCCCAGGGCATCTCCTCCTGGGACGGTTATCGCCGCGCTCGCCGCACGGGGCGTGGTCGCGCCTTGGGCGTCAAAGACCGCAAGCAGTTATGGCGCGTCTTCGGCGGTGTGTTGGACCGTTTGAAAGAACGGAACCGGCTTGACTGGACCGGGATGTGCCTTCTGGCGAGGGACCTGTTGCGCGACGGTCGTGTCTCCTCCCCCTTCGATGCGGTTATCATCGACGAGGTTCAGGACCTGAAGTCGGCGGAGCTGCAATTTTTAGCGGCGCTGTGCAAGGAGCCCGGCGGTTTGATGCTTTGCGGCGATGCGGGGCAACGCATTTACCCGGGCGGGTTTTCCCTGAGCGCCCTGGGCATCGAGACGCGCGGACGCGCCGCCGTCCTGCGCATCAATTACCGAACCACGGCGCACATCCGCGCCCACGCGGACCGTGTCCTGACAGGTTTGGATGTGGATGATATGGAAGGCGGGTTGGAACGACACGCGGCAGCCTTCAGCCTGCGTCTCGGCGAGCGTCCCAAGCTGTTGGGTTTTTCCAGGTACAACGAAGAAATCACGGGCGCAACGGCACAGATCAGCGATTGGTTGGCGGCCGGTTTGGAACCCAATGCCGTCGGTATCTTCGCCAGGACCAATGAAGAATGTCTCGCCCTTGCGGCAAGTTTAAACCGGGCCGGTATTCAAACCGCGCACCTGTCCAAAGACACGGCCTATGCGGCGGACAAGGTAGGCATCGGCGCGATGCACGCGGCCAAGGGTTTGGAATTCAAAGCGGTGCTTGTCTCCGGCATATCGCGCAAAAACTTTCCCTTACAATGGGTGTATCACATTCAGGACCCCTTGGATCGGCAGCACGCCTTGGATCAGGAACGGCGGCTGTTATATGTGGCCATGACCCGCGCGCGTGATTTGTTGACGGTGACCTGGTCGGAGGAGCCGAGCGTATTCCTGGAACCGGTTCTCGGCATTGACAAGAGATGAACCATAACGACCGATGATCCGTAGCGCGGCATTTCCGTTTATTTTTTGTCAGAAATCGGCAGGAATTGTCGATTTACCGGTTTCCAGGGTTGCGGGACTGATAAAAATTTGGTAGATTGCCTGTTTTTATCCGGCAGAATGCCGGATGGCCGAGCGTATGACGCCGGTTTACTTCAAAAAAGTCAGGTGAAAGCTATGCCGACGAAATCTACTCCCAAGCGCAAGCGCGTTACCTTTACATTTGATGCCGAAGCCGGTCGTGAAATTCTGGTTGCCGGTTCCTTCAACGATTGGGCAACCAATTCCTCGGACAAGAAGGCCAAGGTCAAGGTTCTCAAAGAAGATAAAAAGAACAACGGACACTACTCCCTGAACATGTTCCTCACCCCCGGCGAATACGAGTACAAGTTTTTCGACGGCAGGGAGTGGTACACCGATCCCAATGCTGAAGTCAACAAGCAGAACAATTTCGGTACCTTCAACAGCATCATCAACGTTGCCTGAGATTGCTGCATTTAATCGAGCATGAAAAGCTTTCGGAAGCAATTGCTTTCGAAAGCTTTTTTTATGCGGTATAGAAACGAACTGTCAACTTAGATACCCGGTTCCGGCAAAAATAGTGTTGAACGGCCGATCGAGCAGCGGGGGTCGATGGTTTTACCCCAACAAACCCTATGGGAAACCCGCCTCTTTATTGTAGAATGACCTTGCTTTTCATCGACCCCAACCAAAAATGAAGCACAGAGAGGTAGGTCTACCATGGCTTCCGAAAACTATATGATACGAGACGCATCCCTGACGCCTCACGACGGCCTGGACATGGATACCATCACCGGTACCTGGGTCAACATCAAGGAAGATTCCGTTTTGGTCGAGCGCATCGACATCGCCGCTGCCGAGGGCGATAACCTGCGCGTTCAAATCCGCGGCACCGGCGAGAACGGCCCCGTGGATTGGGGCGCCGTCACCGCGCCCGTTTACAGCAACGGCGCCGACAATCAGCCCGCCGGGTTCCACGCCTCCTGGCAATTACCCGCGGCCGACATCACCGTGGCTACAGCTCACAACCGCGGCGTGCTTGTCTTTCATACCTACACCCGCTTCAAGGACGACAGCGGACGCCCTCATTACTTCAGCAAAGAGTTCTTCCGCAAAGAGGGAGGTGCCCGATGAGCGCTTTTTCCTATTCCAGGCCCATGGACCGGGTAGTTCACGAAACCCATCCCGGCAAGGTCGACTTCTCTTCCTGGACAGGCTCTTGGATGAATACCTGGGCCCAAAGCGAGGGCATTCTGCGCTTTACCCTCAGGCAAACCGCCGACGGCGCCATGATGTTCAAGGCATCCACCAACGACCCCGCCAACGAATGGCCCGAGGTGGAAATCCATCCGTTTGCCGCCGCAACAGCCGAAAGCGCCGGCATTGCCTTCAAAGCCAATGTAGATTTCGGCTTTATGGACGTGGATCTGAGCGCCTATACCGTCAACGGATTGATTGTGATCGCGGTCTACAACCGTTTCAAGGACGGCTCCAATCGCAACGACTACATGATTCGCGAATTCTATTTCCGCGAAAGTCATTAAGCCGAACCGGGGGCCGCTCCGGCCCCAATCGCCGAGCCCCATATGGAACACATCGCGCCCCATCTGCGCCACGGTCCCTTTTCCACCGGTCCCCTCCTGCGCAACATGACGCCTTTCATCAACGAGCATATCCGCCAGGAACCGGTATACCGACTGGATCAGGCGCGCGTGGTCTTCGCCAATCACGCACTGCTGCAACACGACTTCCCGCAACTCGCCGATGAGGCCCTGGAAGCATTGAATCCGGCCCTAACGGATATGGAGCCGGAGCGGAAACGCGCCGCGATCGAGCAGATGATCGAGGATTGGTTGTGGGCGCATACCGCCTTCATCTCCTGTGAGCAGGCGCTCCGCGGCCAGGTCAATACGCCCATCCCCGTTCGCGAGGAAACCGTGCGCGGCCACCGTCCCTACTTCTACGGTCGCGCCCTCATCTATTCGGTCAGCCACAACATGCAGTTCCTCGAAGAACCGGTTGCCGGTCCCCCCAGGCAGCAGGGCTTGTTAGATGTCAAGGGCGTGGGTGTTCGCCCCGGAAACGTGCCCACCTGGGACACCCACTCCGACGGGCTCATGCGCCTGGCCGAGGCGTTTCGCGAGGTCATCTTTCAGGAACTCATCGACAAGATCCTTTGTCACCACGGCATCAATTGCCGCACCGTGCCCTGTTACGGCGTCATCGACCCCGGCTTCGACATGATCCTGAAGAACCATTTCCACCTGCCGGCCGGACTGCTGATCCGCCGCGCCCATCGGCGCCCCATCTACAAGTGGGCGGTCAAGGACCCCGACTCGCCGGAGGTGCCGATAGAAAAAGAGGTGGAGCTGACGCTACGCCGTTACGGCATCACCTCCACGGGTTGGGACACCATCCTGTCCTTCGATCAGGAGGACGGCAACCTGGTGGTCAAATACGGTGAAAATACCCTGGCCTATTCCCCCCAATCGCAAGACTGGATCATTGAGCTGACCGGCTTCCAGGGCGAGCGCCTGGAACTGGAAGGCATCAACCTGCAATTCACCCGCGAGGTCAACGAGGGCGCCCCGCAAATCATCGACTTCGGCGGCTTCTGGCATCGGGAGACCTTCGAGAACCCACTGGTCAGCCTGGTGGCCTGCCGCCCGGTGCGTCTGGGCGAGATCATCAAACCGGGTGAACCCAAATTCGTAACGCCTGACCCGGAGGTACGCCCGCCGTTGGATGTCTGGGGAAAAACGGGCGAGGTTTTCGGTTTCGACCAAAGTGCGGCCTGGCAAGGTTTTCATAATGACAACCAGGAACTGCTTTGCCTCAACCTGGCCAGAAGGTTCCGCGACCGCGAACTAACCGGCCGCCAGGTCAGAGAATACCTGGACCGCTATATTCAAACCGCCGTCGACCGCTTCTCATCCGCACCGATATAAGCGCTAACTTGATTACTTGCCTCTGCTCTCCACGTACTTCCGGTATTGTTCCGGGGCCTGGCCGCGCCAGCGCAGGAGGTGATCGGCCAGGGCGACCAGAACAGCGCACTCGCCGACCGGTACGAAACGGGGCAAGAGGCAGGGATCGTGACGGCCTTTGGTGCGAATGGTTGTGTTCTCGCCTGCTTTATTGACCGTTTCCTGTTCCTTCGATAACGAACTGGTGGGTTTGATGCTTGCGCGCACCACGATCGGGCTGCCGCTGGAGATGCCGCCCAGCATGCCGCCGTGCCGGTTCGATTTGGCGACAACCTCGCCGTCGATCATTTCGAAGAGATCGTTGTTCTCGGAACCGCGCCAACCTGCAACCTCGAAACCCGCGCCGTATTCGAAACCGGTCACCGCCGGGATGGACATGATGCCGTGTGCGATATCGGCCTTCAGTTTATCGAAGACGGGCTCGCCCAGACCGGGCGGCACACCGGTGGCGCAGATCTCGGCGACACCGCCGATGCTGTCCTGGTCCTTGCGCATGGCGTGGATCAGTTCGATCATCTTCTCGGCCGCTCCCTGGTCCGGGCAGCGGACGATATTGCTTTCCACCTGATCCATGGTTACGGACGCGGGATCGGGGATATCGGCGTGGATATGGCCGATGCGGGTCACGTAACCCACGACCTCGATACCGTAACCGCGCAGCATTTTGCGGGCAATGGCGCCGGCGGCAACGCGGGACAGGGTTTCACGAGCCGACGAGCGTCCGCCGCCCCGGTAGTCCCGGAAGCCGTATTTGGCGTCGTAGGTGTAATCGGCGTGACCGGGCCTGTATTTTTCCATGATCTCGGTGTAGTCGCGTGAGCGCTGATCCGTGTTTTCCACCACAATGGCAATCGAGGTGCCGGTCGTGCGTCCTTCGAATACGCCGGACATGATCCTGGGCATATCCGGTTCCTTGCGCTGCGTCACAACCTTCGACTGGCCGGGGCGACGCCGTTCCATGTCGGGGATCAGGTCCTCTTCCGACAACTCGATACCCGGAGGGCATCCGTCGATGATCACCACGTTGCCTCGACCATGACTCTCACCTGCCGTGGTTACCCGAAATGCCTGCCCAATTGAATTCCCCGCCATGCTGCCTCCCTTCTACGGTACACCGGTACTTACAAAACAACCATACTATCGGTATTGGCCGCTTTTCCATAAGCGATACCCTACCCTTCGGCCTATTTTGTAAGGGTTCCGAGAAACCTGCTGAAACGCGACAAACCCTCGGCCAGGTGTTCTTGTTCCCCGCCGAAACCCAAACGGACGAACCCGTCCATATCGTAATCATCGCCCGCTACCAACAGGATGGACTGTTCCTCACGCAGGCGGCCAACCAGTTCCGTGGAGTTCATATCGAAGGCGTAGCGTAAAAAGGCCATGCCGCCCGCGACCGGCGGGACCAGGGTAAAAACCCCGGGATGTCGACTCATCCAGTCGGTCACTGACTTCAAGTTGGCAGCCAGGTGGGTTCGGGTGCGTTGCAGAATGGCGGCGCGCCGTTCCTCCTGCAAAGCCAGGAGGGCAATGTGATTGGATAAATAGGCCGTGGAAATGGTGGTGTAGTCACGAAGGCTCCAGGCTTTGGCCGCAATATCCGCCGGGCCGACCAGCCAGCCGATACGCAAGCCCGGCAACGCGTAGGCTTTCGACAGACCGGCCGTAACGATGACCTTGTCGTAACGACCGTAGAAAGTCGGGGTTTCCACGCCGTCGTACTCCGAACCCCGGTAGACCTCGTCGGCCAGAATCCAGGCGCCGTAACGGGCGGCTTGTTCGACCACGGCATCCATGGCCTCGGCGGACATGGCCGCACCGGTCGGGTTGTTGGGATTGCAAACGCAGATGATCCGGGTTTTGGGTCCGACGACCGCTTGGAGGGAAGCTGCATCGGTTTGCCAGCTCGTCGATTCGGTCAGCCAAAAAGGTTTGACTACCGCGCCCAATGACCTGGCCAGACCTCTGATCTGATAGTAGTTGGGCTGCATGTAACAAATCTCGTCACCCGGTTCCAACAAGGTCCAAATTGCGGCAAAGTTGGCCTCGATAGTGCCGGTGGTGATCAGCACGCCGTCTTCCCGGGCGCCCGGGTACAAAGCGCCGACCGCTTCGCGCAACGGGTCCAGGCCGTTGGTTTGACCGTACCCCTGCTTCATGTCCAGAAGGGGCGCTATTTCCCGTGACGTCAGTAACTGATTCAGACTGTAGGGTTCCATACCACTGTCGGACAGATTGATTGCCACATGATTCTCATAAAGGGATTGGTTGCGTTCCAACTTAAAGGTTTCCAGGTGCATGCTTCCTCCTCGCGGATAGGGCATTATAACCCGGTCGCAAGATTGGGGTGTATCCAAGAAGGTCGTGGCGAGCACTTAAAAAGTATGGTCCGGATTTACGGTAACCGGACATGCCGGGACAGTGCGTTCACCGGATGCACTGTTTCACCGGCTTGGAAATTCTTTCCATATCAATCCGTGAATGTCAGTCCAAGATAAGGGGAGGACCCTTCCTCCCCTTTTCCCGCAAATAGGGCATGGGATCGTTGCCGGCCCCTGTCAGTCTTCGGAAAAAAACCGGAAAAGTTGTGCGGACCACGGATAATAATAAGGTATGTTAGCCACGTCGTTACAGGCTTTTTCGCCTACCTACCATATTCACCCGTGCCAATGCGACGCGAACCTTTATCGAGGTGTATTCTGTTTCAAAAGTTATGGCAGAAATCCGATCAGCAACTTGTCCAACTGTGCCTCAAGGGACACGAGCCCGCCTGGGAATGCATTGTTACTCGCTATCAACGGTTGGTTTATCATTTTCCCCACGATGCACGATTATCACCGGAAGACTGTGATGAGGTGTTTCAGGAAACCTTCCTTTCACTTTACCGCGGCATGGAGAAATTACCGGAGGTGGAGGCGCTTGACCAATGGATTGCCACCATCGCCAAAAGAATCACCTGGAAGACCGTCCAACGGGGCCGCCGCCTGCCCGATGAAAAATTGACCGAAACTTATGATGTGGAAGACCCGGATCAGATCCCGGAGGAATTCGTAGAGACCAAGGTTCAGCAGGCGCGTATTCGCCGGGCCGTGGGCACGCTGAACGAAAGGTGCCGCAAACTATTGTATCTGCTGTTCTATGAATACGACTCGTCCGACTATGAGCAGGTGGCCGGAGAAGTGGGAATCGCCCGCGGAAGCATCGGCCCGATACGCCATAGATGCCTGCTTAAATTAAAAAAAATACTCGAACAAATGGGAATTGATCAAAAAAGTGTATCCAGATGGTTGCGTTGAGGCACCTACTATACGAGAGCGTTAGAAGAGGCTTGCAAAGGCCGAAAGGCTTGGAGAAGGTATGCTATGAATAAATCAGAAATGTTTTGGGCCGGTATCAAGAGGCTGGCCTCCTGTGACAACTCAACAGAAGTACCTCCTTCCACCAGGGAAAGCGCACTGGCTATCTTTGACAGGAAGAAGGAGCCGCAAACCAATCATCTATTTAGTCTTACGCCCGCTTCCCTGGCTACCGTCAGGAAGGCCGGGCAGAGCCGGAAGTTTTTTTATGAACTGAAAGACTATATTGTACAATTGGAAAAGACGGAAGGTGAAGGCTGCTACCAGCTTTCCGGGTTCGTTCACGGTATCGACGATGGGCCGGTGATTCTGTATGGTGACGAAAGTGTCTTCGAAACGGAAATCGAGAATGGTAATTTCAGTTTCGATTCACTGTCCTACGGCTCCTATCGATTGTGTCTCTCTCACGAGGGGGACCATTATTGGATAACCGGAGTGCAGCTGCTTTCGGAGGAAACAGCCTGACATCCAGGCGAACCCTGTTGCGCCGCTTGCGTCGGGGTCAACTTTCTTTTACAAACTTTGAAACAGAATTCCTGGACCTGATGAGCGCGGATTTGGACGGGGCAGCCGGGTTGATTCCCGGTCTGAAACGTCCGGTCCGTTCGCTCAGTTCCATCGAGGACGCGCGGCGCTTGCGTCTCGTAGCCTTTTTTTACGAGCGCCGCTCCAATCACCGTCTCGCCATCCGCTGGACCCGGCGCGCCATGGCCTCTTTCCAGGAACTGGAGGTTGCCGGCGAATTGCCGCACTGTTGGCGGTTGTTGTTTACCTCCTATGCGCATCTGGGCCGTTACGGCAAGGCCCGTCATTATGCCGCCCTGGCCCTGGCCGAGCCCAGCTTGTCCGACAGCGAACGGTTGAAGATGCTGGTCAACCTGGGCGCCCTGGAATATCGCACGCGTCATTATAAGTTGGCGTTACAGCATTTCAACCGCGCCATGAAACTATTGGACGGCAGCCGCGACGATAAATCTAGAGCCGTGGTGCTGTACAACATGGGCAATGTCTACGTGGCGTTGAACAAATTCGTGGAAGCGGAACTCAACTTCGAAAGCGCCCACGCGTTGTTCCTCACCCTGAATGCCATGAACGCCTGCGCCTACGTGTTACAAGCTTCCGGCCACCTGTCGTTGATCCTGGGCCAGTATTTTCACGCCGAAAACAAGCTGAACCAGGCCAGAAAGATTTATTCGGAAGTGGGCGACCAGGTAGGCGCGGCTCTGTGCGATGTGGAATTGCTGAAACTGGATATCCGGCTGAACCGGTGCGAGCGCGTCTTGAACCGCATTCCCGGACTGGTGGAAGCCTTTGCGGCCAAAGGTCGCGGCTTGGAAACCGGCTTGATTTATTTCGAAGGCGTGCGTGCGGCCCTGGCTTTGCAAGACGTCGATGTGGCCGAAGCCTACCTGGAACGAGCTTTCGCCATTTTCACGCGCGAACGGAACGAACACCAACTGGCCTTGTGCACCATGGTTCAGGGTTTGATCCATCTCAGCCGCAAGGAACATGCGGCAGCCAAAGAAAAGATTCAAGCAGCGGTTGGATTATTTCGCATTTCCGCCCTGGCCGAGTTGGAATTGGAATGCCTGTTCTACATGTGCCGCATCGACACCGACTATCTGAATCGCGATGTCTTCCAACGCATTCGCAAACTGCTCAAAAAACCGCTCAGCCTGCCGGTCCGCATTCAGGGCATGCGCCTGGTCAGTGATTACTGGACGGCCAGGGGCGAACGCAAACGCGGCATTCGCAGCCTGTTCGAGGCGGTCAACATCTTGGAAGAAAGCCGGGCCACCATCGCCTCGGAACAACTGCGAGAACTCTTCTTCGAAGACAAGGCCGAAATCTACGAAACGCTCATCGAGCGGTTGTTCCAGTGGAAGGACCCCAAGGTGCCGCGCCTCATCTTCCAGGTGATCGAGTTGAGCCGCAGTCGCCACATGACCGAGATTCTGTCCAGACGCGAGGCCCTGCCGCCGGTAGTCAATCGCAACGAACCCCTGGTTCTGGAACTGCATCGCTTGGATCTGCGCTTGGAACAACTGAACCGACGCCTGGACGAGCTGTCGCGAGATTTAAAGGCGGCCTCTTCCGAAAAAGAATCCCTGCTGCAAGACATCACCTCCTCCAGGCGGGACCTGGCCCGGGTCAAGGACCAGTTGGGGCACGAAGAGCGCCTGGGTCTGTTCTACCCGGTGGAGTTCGAACCGGAGCAAATTTCCCGGCTGTTGAAACCCAACCACCTGCTGGTCATGTACTTCATGGCGGGCAAAACCCTGTACCGCATCGAAATGACCGCGGAGGGCCTGAAAACCTACGGGGTGCCGCTGCCCACGGGGTTTATGCGCGACTTCAACACCATGCTCAATATCGTTTCCAATCGCATCAACAGCAGGGCCGGCCTGGCCTTGAAACTGGCGGACAAACTGGGCCGCCTGCTGGTGCCCGCCCAGACCAGGGACATCGAACACTTCACCTTCATTTTACACAAAGACCTGCAACGCTTCCCCCTGGCCTTGCTGAGGAAAAACGGCCGCTTCCTTCTCGAGGACGCCACCATCAGCCAGTGCCCCAATCTGCCGGTGTTTTACTTTGCCCGCCCTCGCGGCAACTCCCGCTTTCGTAAGCCCGTTTTCTTTTTTTCCGACAAAGAGGGCGATCCCCTGGCCGATGAACGCAACGTGCTGCAAAAGCACTATCCACGCGCCTGGGTCTTCTCGCGTCTGGGTGACAAGAAAATTCCGCGCTTGATCAACAAGGCCGATTTGATTCACTTCGCGGGTCATGGGCGCTTCGACCGCAAGCAACCCGAACGCTCCTACCTGGAACTGGGCGGCGATGAGCTGAAACTGCGCGCATTCGCCAGGTTCCGTATGGACAATCGGCCGTTTCTCAACCTGGCTTCCTGCCAGAGCGGATGGATGGCTATGAGCTCCGGCAACGAGGCCCACGGCTTCGTGATCAGCGCATTTGCGGCGGGCGCTTCGGGCATGATGGCCAGCCTTTGGGAAATTGACGACAGGGCCACAAGTGACTGGATGGAAGTGTTTTACAATAACATGGGTTTGGGCTTGCCCCAGGCCTATCGCAAAGCATGCCTTGAGTTGCGAACCCGCAATGCCGATCCTTATTTTTGGGCGGGTTTCTGCCTTTTGGGCCGGGCAAGATGATGAACGTAAGTACCCTACCCGGCGTGCGCAGATACTCTTTTTAGAAAATACTTACGAAAAAATTGCAAAATATGTATCTCAGCTCACCAATTCCCACACTTTAAGGATAGGTGAGTAAGGACAATTCCAATCATTTTCTGTTCAAAGTTGGACTTGTCCACCGGGAAACTCGTGGAAGGGGGAATAGCCACCATGAAGTACGCCTCTATCTTTCTTTTTTCAATAAGTCTTGCGTACGGGGGTCAGCACAAGCTGATCCTCAAGTTCGACACGCCGGTAAATATCGATTATGTTTTGAACGGCTACCAGGTCAGCAAGGTCAAACAATTGGGAGACGACAACGTTTACAGAGTGAACATCCACTCTGAAGAGAGCCGTGAGGACCTGCTGGACGATCTTTACAATCGAGCGGAGGTTTCCGGGGTCGAGGAAAACCAGACCACCAGGATCAACGTGACCGATTCAGCCGTGGACCTGGATACGCGCGCCATGTTTATTATCGATACGCGCGCCATGTTTATTATTGACGACCAGCAGGTGATGGACGAAACCCAAATCAACGATATTCATACACGGGCCATGTTCATCATCGACGGCAAGGACGACAACGCCCTGGCCATGCACGCCCAATACCACATCTACAACACGCGTTCCCATTATGCTTGGGACTATGCAACCGGCCGCGGCGTGACGGTAGCCGTATTGGATACGGGAATCGATACCAAACACGAATTCCTGGTCAACAATATCGTGCCCGGCATCGATTATGTGGGCAAGGATCACGACCCCAACGAGGAACAATTCGGTTTGGACAGCGATGGTGACGGCCTTTACGATGAGGGCTTCGGTCACGGTACGCATGTTGCCGGCCTGGTAAAGACGGTGGCGCCGGGCGTCTCGTTGATGCCGGTTCGCGTCGTGGATGCCGACGGCCAGGCGGAACTGTTCGATATCGTGCAAGGTATCCGCTTTGCCATCGAGAACGGCGCCGATATCATCAATATGAGCATGAGCATCGACGATCCTTCCCAACTGCTGCTTGAGTATATAGCCGAGGCGCGGGCCGCCGGTATCGTTGTCGTGACTTCCGCCGGCAACGAAAACAGCACTAACTTGAAATTCCCGGCGAACGTACCTTCCGTTCTCACCGTTACCAGCGTAGGCCCTGATTTTGTAAAATCCCCATTCGCCAACTACTCAAACCAGGTAGATGTTTCCGCGCCCGGCGAAGCGCTGATCAGCACCCATCCCGGCAACCGTTATGTAGCCCGTTCCGGCACGTCCATGTCCGCGCCTATCGTGGCGGGCGAGGCGGCCATTATCTTCGAACTGGTGCCCGATGCGAGCGTTTCCTATGTCAGGCATCGTATCAAAAGAAAATCACTGAATATCGATTGCTTCAATCACGATTACAAAAAGAAGCTGGGTAAAGGCCATGCCGATACCTGGAACGCCATTACTGTTCAGAATTTGTAACCTGCTTTCCAATCCACGGGAAAAAAGGCGGGGACCTTCGGCTCCCTGCCTTTTTTCGTTTCAGGGTCAGGGTTAACCACCTGCATTCAAACAGTTTCTAGATAAAGACGAAAAAAAATTAAAAAAATGTGAATTTCCTGTATCTAGTTTCGGGCGCTGAGTACTTATAGGGTAGATGGACGATATGGATTCCACGATAACTCAATGGCCTTATTTGAATTCGGAGGACAGGTAAATTTGGAGCTGATCGACTTACACCAGCAACGCCGTAAGATGAGCGGTGCTTTTGCCAACCATCGCGGCGTCCCCTGCCGAACGTTTTCCGTTCTGCCCCATGCGGCGCATCCCGGACGTTTCGGTTTCTTCAATGCTACGGTCAAGATCGGCGGCTCGAATTTACGCCAACATGCGGACGGTCAATTATCCAGTCCGCCACTTCATGAGATGGGTAAAACGCTCGTGGAATTGGCTCGCCACAATTCGGAGGAAATGTTCCTTCAGTAGGACATTACCAAGGCAGCTGAAACGAGCCTCGTTCATACCCCGATAAAGAAGAGGGTTACCGGTTCAAGTGGAATCGGTAACCCACCTTTGACCCAATACAGCATTCGATGGTGCATTAACCTGCCGTTACCGGCGGGCCGGCCGAATCAAAGAGTTTACCTGGCATCGAATGTCTAACCGACACTCACCGGCAACGGCCCTTGGCCTTTCGAATGCAACGACAAGTCCGTGCCTACCTCTCTAAACCCAAGCTCCTTTGCAACTGAGAAGCCGCTTCCATCCGGGAGCGGCTTTTTCTTTTTGTAGGTAGATTATCGAGCGCTTATGAGGAACATTCCCAGTGAGAAGGAATTTTTCTCTATCGAAAAGTATGTGTATCTACAAACTTGCCGATAGGTACTAATATAGAAAAGCGCGAGGCCTTCCGGCCTTACGGAGTAGATTTTGGCTGTATTGGACATCCTTTTCGCAATTTGTGTTCTATGGTTTTGTCGGCGTATCCTTCATGTCGGTTCAAAAAAAAGCGGCATGAGGAGAAAGATAACCCTTTACCGCCCCAAATCGAGTTCTTGCGTTCAGGGGCTCGATTCCCACGCCGGCCACCTGACGATCTATCGACCGGCAACCCATTGCGTGGAACGTTGCCACGATCCCTCCTCCGCGTCGCTGTAATTCAAGCAAGCCACGGGTTGCGCAAGGGCGCGTTGCAGGGCGTTGCACAGTTCGGTAGGATTGATGGGTTTGCTGAGAAACCCTTGAAGGCCCAATCCGCCCAAATGCTCCGGCTTGAACTGTCGCGCGTAGGCGGTCATCATGATGATGGGCAGATCGGGTCTCAATTCCCTTAATTGGCGCGCCAGTTGGAAACCGTTCATACCCGGCATGATATAGTCGGTCACCGCCAGGTCGAAACTGCTGAGGTGCGCGATGGTATAGTTCAGCGCATCTTCCGCGCTACCCATCACGGTGACGCGATAGCCGAACCCTTCGAGTATGTCTTGGTAAGTTTCGGCCAGGTCAATCTCATCGTCTACGAAGAGAATATGCGGCCTTAAAGTCTTATTTGCGGTCAGCATGACTCACCTGTTGTCTCCCACGGTAGTTAACATTGATAACAGTATAACACAACGCAATCACATGCCGTAGGTTTTACTGCCTCGATGATGATTTTCTTCCATCTCCCCGTGAAGCCGGCAAGGCGTAAGGCATCCGCGAGAATCAAAAGACGCTCCCCTGTCACAGGCCGGCAGGCCGGTGGTTTATCTTCAATAGTGGGATTACCGGTTTCACAACCGGACAGGAGGATCTTATGACTCAAAAACCACCGGCCCGCCAGGGCGCACTTTGGGATCCCAACGAGGAATTCAAAGTGTTTCGAGCCTATGCCGAAGGCGTGCCCCTGGATACGATTGCCCGACGGCAACAGCGGACCAGAGTAGCTATCGAACAGCGGCTCAAAAAGTTAGGGCTCATGGACGCCAAGGGGAATCGGGTGACCCTGATGCCCGATATCGACCAGTCCATCAGCAAGATCAAGAATCGGACAGGCAAAGCGGAAGACCGTAGGGACGACAACGATCCCACGAGGATGCGGCCGGAAGCAGAACAGCCTGTCGACCCCGACTACAACCTGGATGTGTTCTATCAGATCCACGGCATGAGTAAACGGTTGTTCCATTGTCTAAAGCAGGCGGGCATCCGCGATTTTCGAGAAACCCTTCACCGATCGCCTGCCGAATTGCAGAGCCGACACGGTTTCAGCAGCCGATTACTGCAGGAGTTGTTGCGGTTCCAACAAATCTACCTGTACAACCCGCATCCCGCCGCGTTGGAAAAGCTGGCGGCCATTCAGGAATTCAAGCGCGCCACCTGCACCCTGGCCCGTCGAGCCCGGACGCTGGGGCAAGGGGAAGACGAGACCGGCGGCCGCCTGTGTTTCTACCTGGGTAAATTGAACGCCGAACTGGCCCGGCTGGAGCAGGACCAACCGCAAACGGAAACCAACGGCATCAAGGCTCCGGAGGGAGCCTGGTCTAAACTCACCGCGGAAAAGATGCTCGGCCTGGTCTACATCCTGGCCGCGGGGTGCGCCCCGGACAATCAACACGTGGAAGTGATCAGCGCCCGGTTGGGGCTGGGGGATGAACACCTGAGCCTTCAGGAAACCGCTGACATCCTTCACCTGACCAGGGACCGCGTGCGTTGGCTCCAGGAGCGGGTCCTGAACACGCTGGTCTACCAGTTGTCACTGCGGACGCGGAGCCATGCGCGGCTGCTGAAGGAACTGGCCGGCCGTCTGCTCGCCATGGAGGACGGCGAGGGTGAAGCCGTTTTGTTCAAATTCTGCAACCAGTTCATGAAAGACGGCACCGATTGGATGATCGCCGCCTTGCTCTACATCGTCATGGGCTACTACCAAACCTTTCCCGAGGCGGCGCGCAAAGCCCGGCACTTAAAAAAGGCCGCACGTGATCGGGCGGACGAAAACTTCAGAATGCCGGCCTCCGACCGGCTCACGGCCAAAATCGAAGCGCTGCTCGCCAAGGGTCCCAAACCTCACGTAGAGCCCAGCCACAACCTTTTCCCGCATCTGGAGGGCAGCCGCAAAAAACCCGGTGACGATTCACTGGCTTGCGAGGGTTCGTTCCTCAGCCGGAAATGCAGCCTGGAGATTACCTATACCTCTCAGGAAGAGTACCGCATGTTGCAATTCCTGGAAAATCATCCCGGCATCGTCTGGTTCCAGGACCGCGTGGTTGCCGTTCCATTCGTAGACGAGGGCTTCGAGCGTCGATACTACCCGACCCTGGCTCTGGTCACCGGCGAGGGGCGCGGCCTGGTAATGGACGTTCTGCAACCCATGGAAATGGTTCGGCGCTTGACGCTGGTCAAGGCTCTGGCCGCACAACTCTTCCTGGCCGAGCAGGGCATCGGTTTCGCCCTCTGCACCCGCGAGGGCAAAGGCCCCAAAGACCTGGCCGCACACGGGGTGAGCAAGAAAAAGAAAACCGCCCTGCTGTCCCTGGTAGACGACAAGGGCACGGTTTCCTGGTGCGACTACCAGCGCCTGGCCGAGGAACAGGATTTGTCGGAAGAAGACCTGATCAGCCTGGTCCTCAACGAGGATCTGGCCTTGCAGAAAAACCCGTTTCGCCTATCCAGGCTGCCGGAGGAGTTGAGCTTCCGCTCCCTCATCGACGTCGAACCGACACAACAAAACCTGGCCGCCAACGCATGACTCACCGGGTGCATGTCGCCGATGTGCGCCCGAATTCGCGTGCCGCAAAGCGGGGACGATAAGGTCCGTACAACTAATCGTTCTCGTTTTGCGTAGCGTGAACAGGCCCGGGCATGGATTGCGCCAAGAAGGAACCAAAGACAATCGAGTTCTGAAAAAGCTCGCTTACCGGCATGGCCCGGGTCTGTTCGCGCCGGACAAACGATCCCGCGGGAGCCATTCATCACTTTAAGACCGAAGGCATTGCAGCCCCGGGTTTGCTCGCGCCGAAGGGACAAAATGCCGGGCATGATGATGACTCGGTACCGAAGGGAAGATTCATGCGGAGTTTGCCGGGGATGTCTCCCTTCGGAATTACCCAATTTTCGGGATCGGGGGTTTATGTTCCTCCTCGCGAACAAACCCGCCCCCTGCCGGTAAGCACCGCATAT
>JASJCB010000153.1 GCA_030066195.1 Acidobacteriota bacterium | reverse complement strand
GGGCCCGGCAGGCTCCAACGATCAGCCGCTCTTCTACACGCGGGTCGGCGGGAGCGGCACCCGGTGATTCCGGAGATACAGATATTCTGGATCGTCGATGTCCCATTGGAAGAGGCAACCAGCCCGATCCCGGGGTTTCGGGTATTGAAAACTTGCCCCTGGCGGCCTCCCTATGAATCCAAGTCGCACACTGCAAAAACTCTAAAGATTTGTGAAAAAGGATGAGATAATACAGAATGCCTGGTCACCAAATACATGAATCTCGATTCGATCAGGACAACGGGTGTCTTTTTGAACCCGACTTGGTTCTATATCTATCTCTCACCCTTCTTTCGGTTTAGGTTGCTTTCATGATCACTGTCAACGAGTTTCGCGGCACCGAACGCTTTGCACTGGAGAAAGTGTTGGGCGCCGGTAGTTCGGGTACCGTCTACCAGGCGTTCGACAAGGTGCGCGGGGAAAAAGTAGCTCTTAAAACGCTTAAGAATATCGATCCGGTTGAAATCTACCGCTTCAAAAACGAGTTCCGCGTTCTGGCCGACGTTACCCATCGTAACCTGGTGAAGTTATACGACCTGCTCAATGACGGCGAGAACTGGTTCTTCACCATGGAGTTGGTGGAAAGCGGCACCTTCCTGGAGCATGTCCGCCTGGCCAAGGGCGAGCATCTGACGGATGACAACCCCACGGAAACCGCCTGCTACCGCACTCTGTCCGACGGCGACCCGGATACCGATACGCCCACTCAGGTCTTGGAACCGCCGCCCCAGACAGAGGAGATACCCGGTTTGGCTCCGCCCGGCCCCGTCATCGAATATCCGGTCAGCGAATACAACCGCCTGGTAGACTCGTTGCACCAACTGGTGGAAGGGCTCATGCACTTGCACCGGGCGGGCAAATTGCACTGCGATATCAAACCTCGCAATGTCTTGGTGAACCCCGACGGCCGCGTGGTCATTCTCGATTTGGGCGTGGCGCGCGACCTGTACTCCTCGAGACTCTACGCCAGCATCAAGGAGGACGTGTCGGGCACGCCCGCCTACATGTCGCCCGAACAAGCCCGCGGCCAGGACATCGGACCCGCCAGCGATTGGTACAGCGTGGGGGTGATGCTCTATGAGGCACTGACCGGATTCCTGCCGTTTCGCGGTAATATTATGCGCGTGATCTACGACAAGCAGCGCCTGGACCCGCGTCCCCCCAGCGAAACTCTGGCCGATATCCCGACCGAGTTAGATGAACTGTGTCACGGTCTATTATCGCGAGACCCCGCACAACGACCGGACGGCACGGCCATTTTGCGCGCTCTGGGCAAAGCCCTTCCCGAGAATCGCCAAAACCTGATGGCGCGTGACACCACCTGGCGCAACCGCTTCCTTTACCGCGAAGATTCCATGAACGCCCTGGGTCGGGCCTTCCAACGCGCCTGCTCCGGCAAGACCTCCGCCTTGATGCTTCACGGGGCCGGCGGCATGGGCAAAACTTCCATCGTCGCCCGCTTTCTGGAGCAGTTGGCCGAGAAAAACGAGGATCTGATCCTGCTGAACGGACGCGTCTACCAGCGCGAATCGGTGCCCTACAAGGCATTGGACAGCCTGGTGGATGTTTTGAGCGCCTACCTGAAGCAACTGCCGCCCAAGGAAGCCCGCGCTCTGATCCCCGCCGATGTGCTGGTCCTTACCCGGCTCTTTCCCGTGCTGGGTCGCGTGCACGCCATTGCCAACGCCGATCGCGGCGTCCTAAGCATTCCAGATTCTCGTGAGCAACGCCGGCGCGCCTTCACCGCCTGGCGCGAGTTGTTCCGCAACCTGGGTCGGCGCGGCAAGGTGGTTCTGTTCATTGACGACCTGCAATGGGGTGATCGTGACAGCGCCCTGCTTCTCAATGAATTACTGCGCCCGCCCTCGCCGCCGCGCATGCTGTTCATCGGCTGCTACCCGACCCAATCCGCCGCGACCAGCCCCATGCTTCACAATCTTCTCTCCGCCGAATCCCTGGGCGACGATGCGGTTATGGAAGAGGTGGTGGTGGGCGAACTCAGGCGGGATGAAGCAGAAACCATGGCCCTGTGGTTGTTGGGTGAAGATGAACCCTACGCTCAAGAAATCGCCCGGACCCTGGCCCGGGAATCCGGCGGTTGTCCCTTCCTCATCGAAGCGCTGGCCCGTTATGCCCGCACCATCGCCATGGACGACACCGATTCCGCCGGTCACCTCAACCTGGCTCTCGGCTCGGCCACGGTGGAGAAGGTGATTGCCTATCAGCTCAACCGGGTATCCGTGGACGCTCGTCGTCTGATGGCCCTGATCTCCCTGGCCGGTCAACCCGTCGATCCCGAGGCCCTCGGCCAGGCCGCTGAATTGAGCAGCACCCGAGAAGCCTTGTCGGCCCTGCATGTGCACCGCCTCATCCGCACCCGTCATTCCAGGGAAGGCGAGATGGTGGAGTGCTACCACAACCGCGTACGTGAAGCCGTATTGAGCCAGATGAGCGAGAAGGTTCGTCGCGGCGCCCACCTCATCCTGGCCCAGGCATTGCAAACATCCGCCGCGTCTCGGCCCGAGACTCTGGCCAACCACTTCCGCGATGCCGGTGACGCACGCCGCGCCTCCGAACTCACCGTCAAAGCCGCCAATCAGGCTGCCGAGGCCCTGGCTTTCGATCGCGCCGCGCAGTTGTACCGCATGGCCCTCGACCTGGAGACCGTCGGAAGTCGGCGCCGGCCCGGCCTGCGCACCAAACTGGCCGAGGCGCTGGCCAATGCGGGTCGCGGTTTCGAAGCAGGCAATGCCTACCTGGAAGCCGCCGGTACGGCGGCAAGCGGCGAGTCGCTGGAATTGCGTCGCCGCGCTGCCGAACAATACCTGGTCAGCGGCCACGTGGACAAGGGTCTGACCATGGCCGCCGAGGTCTTGAGATCTATCGGCATGGAGTTCGCCCAAACCCCCCGCAAGGCCCTGGTCTCGCTGTTACTGCGCCGTATCCGATTGAAATTTCGAGGTGTCAAGTTTGCCGAACGCGCCGCCGACACCATCCCCCCCGAACACCTGATTCGCATCGACACTTGCTGGTCTATGGCCGTGGGGCTGGGAATGGCCGACACCATACGGGGCATGGATTTTTCCACGCGCCATCTTCTACTGGCCCTGGACAGCGGCGAGCCTTATCGCGTCGGCCGCGCCCTGGCCATCGAGGCCGGCTACTCCGCCACGGCGGGCAGCAAAGCAAAAAAACGTACGGAATCCCTGCTGCTGACCGCCGGAGAACTGGTCGAGCGCGTCAACAATCCCCACGCCCACGGATTGGTCCGCATGATCGGCGGCGTTTCGGCCTTTCTGGAGGGACGCTGGCGGGCCGCCCGTGAACGATGCGGTCGCGCCGAGCAGATCCTGCGCGACCAGTGCACCGGCGTCACCTGGGAGGTGGACACCGCCGTACAGTTTCTCATGCGCGCCCTGATCTTCCTTGGGGAGTTCCGCCTCCTGGCCGAACGCTACCCGGCGCTTCTGAAAGACAACCGCGAGCGCGGCGACCTGTACGCCGAGATCAACCTGATGACTTGCGTTTCGTGGTTGGTTCACCTGATCGAAGACCGGCCGGTCTATGCGCTCAGCGATCTGGAGGGCGCCCTGAAGCGCTGGTCCCAGCAAGGGTTCCACCTGCAACACTACTGGATCATGAGCGGACGCGCGGCCATCGACATGTACAACGGCGACGGCGGTCGCGCCTGGGACCGAATCCAGGAACCCTGGGCGCAACTGGAACGCTCCATGTTGCTCCGCATCCAATTCACCCGCCTGGAGGCCCGCCATCTACGCGCTCGTTGCGCCCTGGCCGCTTTGTCTGAGGAGCAACAAGGCACCAGGCGATTCAAGATGCTGGTCGGCGTGGTCAAGGATGAAATACGCGCCATCTCCAAGGAAGACCTGAATTGGTCCAATCCCCTGGCCAATCTGTTGAACGCGGGCCTGGCTTGTGTTACCGGCGACAAGGACAAATCACTGAAACTTCTGGCCCGAGCCGTCCCTGGTTTCGAAAACGCGGATATGGCGCTCTACCGGGCGGCAGCGGTGCATCGACGCGGCAAGCTGATGGGTGAATCGGGGCGAAACATGGTCCTGGAGGCGGAAGCCCTGATGACCGCCCAACGCATCAAATGCCCCGACCGCATGACAGACGTCCTGGCCCCGGGTTTTCCGGAGGCGGAACCGGCTTGATTCTTCAGCCTGGACCCGACATTTTGAATAAAGAAGACGGCAGGTGGTAATGGTAAATCCAGTTGCGGTTGGAATCGTAAATATGCAGCATCCCGTTGCGCGCCGTGAATAGAAAGCCGGTCAGGTGTCCACCGTCTTTGCCCTTGAGCAGGTAGTTCCGGGCGTTTTTTCCAATTTGATCTCCCGCCACATCTACGATCATCAGGTCATCCCATTCCGGGTTTTCCACATTGTAGATGAACAACAGCTTGTCATCCAGCAATGCCGCATCCCTGACTAACTGAAAGGTGGATTGGTTGTATTTACCCGGGTTCATCCTGAAGTAATCGTCTACCTTTGAAAAATAGGCTCGGAACCGCCGGTCATAGCGCATTTGTCGTTCACGAAGCAGTTTCCCGTCAGGGGCATAGATCTCGATATGTGCCGTTGCCCTACTGATGGAAACCAGATTCCCGGCCTGGTTGAAGAACAGGTAACGGGCGTTATGGTTGGTGCGTTGCGTCTCCTCGGGACGGTCGCCCAACCAATTGCCGAAGCCGTAATGGAAGGCGCCGTGCAGGTCGTAGACCCCGATCGGGTGTTCCTGGAGCGGCGTGGAAATAAACACACGCATGGCGGGGTCCACGGCGGCTCTTGTCTCGAAAATCATGGAGGGCAGGTCGATTTTATCGACAAATTCCCCACCCTTGGCGAATACGTTGATGGAAAAGCCGTATTCGAGAGCGAATAATAAATCGTCCCGGATCGTCAGGTGACTCAGAGACATGGGGGTGAATTCACCCGGTCCCTGCCCTGTCCCACCGAAGGTTCGAATCAGCTCTCCCTTGTGGGAATACTGCTTGATGAGGTTGTTATCCTCGGGATCGCTGATGTAGAAGGAGTGATCATCCATACACAGCCCGCGACCCTGGGCGAACATGCTTTTCGGTAGGTCCAAGGCAAATGCACCATGAGGAAGGAGCACGGGCACGGGTTCATTTTCACCGGAAGGCCGGGAGCCACAGGATACAATCAGGCCGGCGATCACGAGGAGGTAGGCAGCTCTTACATACATTGATGATACGCGTTGCATTTTTCTTCCGTAACATTTACTCCGCACTTGACATAGCCCGGAACATGTTTTCTGGCCAAACAGGCATCGACACGGTAGGAGCATTGGCCCGCCGGGCCTCCTTCGCAGCTAACCTTGGCGCCGTCAAGGCAGGTGATTTCGCGGCCACAGGTGGCACCGCCGAGATCATCATCAGGGAAGTCGCTACCGGGATTGAATGGAGAATCGGGAGGCGGCCATGAGGGATCGGTGGCCAAAAGCGGGATTAAGGCCAGAATCAAAAAAAGGCGACGCATCGAGCACCTCTCGGCATTGGATTGACATCCACCAACATACATCGTGAAATTATAATGTGTCAATCAAAAACCCCACCTTAACCTGATAAAAGACAAGAAGGATGATCAGGGGGCGGGTAATCTCTGGTCGTGGATGGACGACATGATGAGGACCATGCAACCTCCTTCGGTGGTCAGGACGCCGTGGGTGCTGCCTTCCTCGGCGCACATGTAGTCACCCACCTTCAGGGAGTGTCCGCCGATCTTCAGATCGCCTTCCAGCACCAGGGACTCTTCTCGGCTGGCATGGCGGTGGGGCGGGTAGGCGCATCCGGCCTCGATGCGCACCAGGCTGGTCTGGCGTCCGGTCTTGCGGTCCAGCATCAGGCGCTTGACGAAGACGCCCGGAATGGGCAAGGGCGTCCATTGTCCTTCGCCGGCTTTTACAGAGATGATGCCCGGCGAGGCGATTTTGTCTTTCAGGCGTTGCCGCAAGTCTTCCGGCGGCGAGGCATCGGGCGCCGCCAGGCCCAGCGCTTCCACGGCGGGTTTCAAGGAGGCGACTTCTCGGGCCAGATCGGGGTCGACGGCCAGTTGGTCGCGCATGCGGGCGGCCTGCTCCTCCCCGAGACAGCCCAGGGCGTAGCAGGCGGCTTCCTCCAGTTTTTTGCTGTCGTCCTTCATAGAATGCTTCCTTGAAAATCTTGAAGACCGCGGCGCAGGGTTACCAGCGCGGAACGGATTCTGGTTTTGACGCTGCCCAGGGGCATGTCCAGTGCTTCCGCGATCTCCGAATGGGTAAGGCCCTTGAAATAGGCTGCCTCGATAACGCGACGTTGTTCCTGCGACAACTCCGAAAGTAAATGCTGAATGCGCCTTCGACGCTCACCGTGGTAGGTGTTCATCTCCTGCTCCGGCGGCACCGAGGTGGTTTCGATCCACTGTCCGTCATCGGTTTGTACGGCAATCCCGCGGTGTTCACGCCGCCGGATGTCCAGCGCGGTGTTTCTGGCCAGGGTGTTTAACCAGATGATGACCTTGCCCTTTTCGGCCTGAAAGGATGCGGCTCGCTGCCAGACCTTGGCGTACACCTCCAATGTAGCCTCCTCCGCCGGCTCCTGTCGAGTCAATATTTTCAGGGCGATGCCGAATACCCGGTTGCAGGTGCGCGCATAGAACGCATCCAGGGCGGATTCGTCCCGGGCGATGATGTTTTGTATCAGCTCATCTAAGGGAGGTTCCCATTCCGCTGCCGGCAGCTCCATGAACCCTTCCTTTTGTCCGGCGGCATCGCCGTAAAGTGGAAAGACAGTACGAACTGCTTTCACTTTAGCATAGAACGGCGGGTACGCATTCATGGAGTCTGCCTTTCGCGATCGTGGTCAGGGGCATTTCAGTCCGTCGTTCATAAATCGGACGATGTCCAGGATATCCGGAGCGTCACCGAGACAACTTGTACCGCCGTTTCCGTTCCATGCTTCAAGAACTTTGGTGAATTCCCCAACTCTGCTTTCCTCGACCCGGTGAAGCGGCAGTTGGTCCTTGTATTCAAGGTCCGGTTCATCGGCCAGGGCATCGATCCAGATATTTTCGGTCTTCAAATCGGGCGACACATGGAATTGCAGGTAATCCAGTTCGTCGGCCGAGGAGACATCGTCCACGCAATAGAGGTGAGAGCCCTTCGGAACATCCAGGTACTTGAAATTCAGCAGGTTGCCGTTCGCATCATAGGCCGCGACCGGCAACCGCCTGTCCGCCTCGGAGCGAATCATCAACCGGGTTTCCGCACGGCCGGCAGGAGCATCCGCGGCGGCCTTTTTGGGAATATGAACCACGTTGCCGCCCTTAGCCGGTGGTTTTGCCTTGATGACGACCTTGCTGTCTCCCTCCTTCCAGATCAAGGTCGAGCCGCTTTCGAAGCCGTCCTGGAAGATGTCGGCATCGGCAAAGCCGCCGAGAGAATCGTCAATATCGATGGGGAGAGAAGTCGCGGAATTGGCCGGGGCGGCGGAAAAGGGGAAATCCTCCTCGAGGTCTTTGGGAACATCACACAGGTTTTTGACTTTTACGCTAACGGTACCGGGGTCGAGTACATCACCGTTGAGTGGGAAGATGAACATTTCCAATTCGGAAGGGTCGTATTCCACATCGGCCGGGTCGGGTTGGTAAATGGGTTGTGCGGGTCTGTCCGAATCGTCGAGATCGGAAGGCAGAATAATGGGTTGCAGGTTTTGATAGGTACTCGGTTCATCCAGTATCAACGCGGACAAGACACCCCGGCCGGCCGTTTTCCAAAAGCCGTACGAGGCCCCGCCGGGAAGGCCGATATCGTCCACATCCAAGGTCTGGATTTGGAACGGATTCAGGTTGGTATTGAACTGGATGGAGTTTACGCCGGTAGTAGCGTCGCGAAAAACCCCGGTCGTAGGTTGCGGCGTATCGGCCAGGTTGACCAGGGTAATCTTCCGACCCCCCCCACCCACAATATTGAAGAAGGGAATGGGGTATTCGGCATCCAAAAAATCGCTTTCGTCGATTTGGAGCAGCGGTTCGGTTGAGCCCAAAAATCGCGGCGCGGGTTCGACAAATGCCCGGAATTGGCGGAATTCCCCGATGAGGCCGGGGGAATCCGAAATCGCTAGAAAAACAATGAAGTCGGCTTCATCCGGATCGCCCTGAGTTGCGAACAAACGACTGGTACCCGAGGGGAGCGTATCATTGACCAGGCCGTTGCCGCCGAGAGGCCCCGTGCTTGCCTGACCGTCAGCATCCGTTGCAAACAGCGTAAAATCGATGTCATGTTGGGTGGGATTGGCCAACCAGATCTCGGTACGAACGCCGCCGCCGTCCCTGCCCAACCCGGCAAAACAGGCCTTTTCAGGCGGGCAGGTGACCTGGACGGGGACGGGCAGTTTATTGTCGGCATTGTTGCTGTCGCAACCGTCCGAGGTCAGGTTGAGTTCGAGCGGGATAATACCGCCCACTCCCGCGTTGAAGGTGAGGCTGCCGTTGAACGTACCGCCCGGACCCAGTTCGCCGGGTGAGCATTGAACCGAATTGCCGATCAATTGGCAATCCTGACCGTCCACGGAACCGGCGACAAATTGCACACCCGGCGGCAGCGGGATATCTTACTGCACATCGAGGGACGTATCGGCGTCTCCCGTGATGAGGAAGGTAAGATCGAAATTACTGCCGAAAGGGACGCTTGACGGCGTGGAAACCGCGGACAATGAGATATCCACGCCTGAAGGCGGGGGATTTCGGGTGATCGCGAAACCGGCAAACGCATCAGCACCGGGACAGCCCATGCTCAGCGATACCACGAAGCCGTCGACACCGACAGCGGCGACCATTTCATCGATTACGCTGCTGGGGATTTCATGAATCGTGGGGTTAGGGTTGGTATTGGCCTCGATCGCAACGGGGGTGAAAAAAACGCCGGGACCGCCGACACACGCATCTACCCCGTTTCCATTGGCTACCGCTTCAGTGACAAAGGTAAACCGGGTCAAACTGGAGTCGGGATTCCCCACGATGCTGAAGCGCAGGGGGCTGCCCGGCGGTACGTTCATGGTAATGGCGGGGAACCCACCTTCAAACGCGGTGACACAGTCGTAGAGAATCATGCTGACGCCGTCGAAACCGGACAGGCACAAACTATTTTCTATCGGCTGACAGCCGAAACCCCTGTCCTGGTCACCGGCGGAAACCGAATTCCCCGACCAGGTCGAGACAACCAGACAGCAAACAAATAAGCGGGCAATACCAAACATAAGGCCTCCTAAAGCACGGCTTGACCGGATGCGATACCGGTAAAATGATGTCTATAAAAAGCAGTACGCTCGGAGACCCTGGTTTGGATTTATTCCCGTGGAGAAACTTTGTCAGGGTCTAAGGAAAGGCGAATCTTCCGGAGAACCAAAAGGGTCCGGGCACGCCGGAAAACAGTCTTCGCAACGTTCTTTGCAGGTGAAAAAAGGATAGGGGCACAGATTAACGCAGGCGCTAAAGCCGGCTGTACTGGAGACCCACGGGCAGGTATCGGTAGGCTGAGGGGGGAAGCATTCGCAACATTCATCTGCACATGCCTGGGTCAGTAGCGGGCAAAGCATCATACACCCGTTGTAACTTGAAGCGTTGGTGCACCACCAGGGGGTGGTTGCGGTCAATTGAGTGATGCCGAAGAAGAGAACACAAGTCGTCAGGAGCAAAAGGGCCGTCTTTTTCATGAATACCTCTCAGTGTGCTTGGCCGGTGTGATCGTGTGACGTGTTGCCGGTTGTTTGGTTTGAGCAATTTTAGCAAATCGCATGCTTTAAGTAAAGAAGGTCAATTTATCTCGGTCACAAACGAATTCCCTTGCTTCAAAGGGCAATTGGTTTCAAGCAGCCGTCGAGTTTGGAAGGAAGCATTTCCGTTGTAAGCCCGGCTGAATATCGAAATCCCCGATTTGGCGGTGCTGCAATAAGAGGGCTTGGCTATTGTTTTATACAAATTACACCCTAAATGGGAGTGAGTTTTGAAATCGGTCGAAATTTATTCAACTTTTTTGCAGAACGGTCCGGTTTTTACCGCCAAACTAGATCCATTCCCGGGAAAAGGTCTGCCTGAGACTGCCGAAGGCGGCACTATTCCCGGGAATAGGACCCCTTTTGACCGGCGAAGGGGGTTCTGTTCCCGGGATTGGTTATGGTTGGCCGTTGAGAAAGTGGTTCCAATCCCGGAAAATGACTCAATGAAACATCAACCCGGGTTGTTTTTTGGCGAAGAGGTCTTTTCCGTCATGAGCCGATCGCCTCGCGGTCAGGTGTTGGGTTGTTAAAAAAAACGGCGCCGGTTTCATTTTTGGGGAATGATGCCCTGTTTGGACTGCCGGGTGGTCCTCATTTTTGTCGATGCATCCCGTTTTTGGGTTTTTCCAACAGCGTTCTCGGTCACTATGTTGTGTTTTTTATTTTCACAATACCGACTCCCGGGAACGGAACCCCCTGTCTGTAAACAGACGGACTTCCTCCCGGGTAGGAAACCAGGTTTTTGTCGGCCGGGCCGGTATGATCGAGGACCCGCGGTGTTTTTACACCGCGGGTCTTTCTCTTATTCCATGTTTTCGAGGTAGGACTCGCGGCTGATGGTTTCGACCCATTCCAGCAGCATGCCGCCGCCCGTGTTCCACATGGGCAGTTCGTCGAAGTGTTTGGCGAAACTGCCTTGCGGGTTATAGACGAACAGGGCTCCCGATAATGTGGTCCTGGCCAGCATGGTGTCGAGATCGGTTCTGTCGTCCTCGTCCAGCAGGTTGCGGTCCACGCGGATGATGTGGTTGCCGGCCGTTCCCAGGTTCGCGTTGGCGAGGAAGGCCGCGAGGCTTGTCAGGCGGTTTGCCGAGAGGCTCAGTTCAACCAGGTTCGACAGGCCGGAAAGGTCCGGCAGGTCGCGCAGGTAGTTACCGGCCAGGATCAGTCTGGCAAGGCGCGGAACGCCGGCTGGACTCGGTAGATTCGTCAACTGGTTGTTGCTCAGGTTCAGTTCACGTAGTTCCGGCAGTTGGAACAGGCTTTGCGGAACGGATTTCAGCAGGTTGCCGTCGGCTTGCAGGGTTTCCAGCGCCGTGAAGGCCTCGATGCCCGTCAGATCGCTGATGCCCCGGTTGGACATATTCAAATGTCGGGTTGCCGCCGCTTCGACCACATTGACCACGTCGTCACCGTCGAAATTGACCTCCCGGTCGGCCAGCAACGCGGCCAGGAAGGCTGGGTCGGGGATGGTGACCGGGGTACAGGCCTGGCCGTTGGTCACCAGGGTCATGCGGTCGCGACCCCTTTGGGTGAAGTCGGCTCGGAAGAGTTCCGGGGCGCCGCCGTTACCGTCGTCCAGGGTCAGGGTCAGGCGGTAGTCACCGTCGCGCAACGTATCCAAGGGCAGGTTGCAGGCGGGTCGGCCGGTCCAGGGCGCGGAAATCAACGGCATGCAGCTCAAATCCAGCACCGCCTCGGCCGAAACATCCTCGAAGGTATTGCCGGATTGGCACATGTCCGGGTTGTCGTAGTTGTCGCCGCCCTCGTGGTCGAAGATCTCGATCCGGTGGGTTTCGCGATCCACCGTGGCGGTGGCATAGGCCCAAGCCAGGGCGGTGCCGGACGCGCGGGTACTTGCCTGCTTGCGGATGCCCACGCGGTTTTCACCGGCTTGTAACAGGTGCAGGATTCTGCCCAGCGGAACGTCGTAGGTGCTGACGCCCGGTCGGCAGGAGCAATCGTTGCCCTTGTTCAGGTCCGCCGTGGCGACCGTGATGCCGTTGACGGTCATTTCCAGAACCTCTTGGGTGCTGCAACTGGTGGCCAGCCAGGTGAATTGCAGGTTGTCCAAACCGCGGCCCGGGCAGTCGTCGATGATCAGGTTCCCCGAGGCCGTATCGCTTTGGTAGAGGTCGATCGCCACCTCGGTGATGAAGCGGTTGGGGTCGGCTTCTTCCACGGATAGGATTTCCAGGCGGGAACTACAGGCGTCACCGCGTCCGTCGCTGTTGCTGTCCAACTGGTCGGGGTCGGCCACCAGCGGGCACACGTCGCAGTCATCGCCCACGCCGTCACCGTCCGTGTCTTCCTGGACCAGGTTGGGCACGTTCGGGCAGTTGTCGCAGGGATTGCCCACGCCGTCCAAATCGGCGTCCAACTGGTCGCGATCGGCGATGTCGGGGCAGATATCGCAGGCATCGCCCACGCTGTCACCGTCTATATCGCTCTGGTCTTCATTGGCCAGGTCCGGGCAGTTGTCACAGACTTGACCGGCGCCGTCGTTGTCCAGGTCGGTTTGCTCCTGGTTCCATGACAGGGGACAGTTGTCGCAGGCGGTGCCCACGCCGTCGCGGTCGATATCGTCCTGATCCGGGTTGGCGGTATCGGGGCAGTTGTCCAGGACGTCGGACCACTCGTCGCCGTCCGCGTCCGCATCGTCGTTACAGGCGTCGCCCGTGCCGTCGCCGTCGGTGTCCGCCTGGTCGGGGTTGGCGATGTCGGGGCAGTTATCCAGGTTGTCGGCCCATTCGTCGTCGTCGCGGTCGATGTCTTCGTTACAGGCATCGCCCACGCCGTCGCCGTCCGTGTCGGTTTGATCCGGGTTTTCGATTGCCGGACAGTTATCACAGACATCGCCCACGCCGTCGCCGTCGACATCGGCTTGATCGTTGTTGCTGACGGCCGGACAATTGTCGAGGTCGTCCGCCCATTCGTCGCCGTCCGCATCGTCGGCGTTGTTGCAGGCATCGCCGACGCCGTCACCGTCGGTATCCGCTTGATCGGGGTTGGCGGTATCGGGACAGTTGTCGCAAACATCGCCGACACCGTCCCGGTCGGTATCTTCCTGATCGGGATTGGTGGTATCGGGACAGTTGTCGCAGGGATCGCCCAGGCCGTCGTTATCGGCGTCGGTCTGGTCGGGATTGGCGCTGTTGGGACAATTGTCGCTGTCGTTATCGACGCCGTCACCGTCCAGGTCATCGTCGCAGGCATCGCCCGCGCCGTCACCGTCCTGGTCCGTCTGGTTGTTCCGGGTGTAGTTTTCCAACTCGCGGGTCATGGCCAGGACCGCATCGTTTTCCAGGTAGCCGCCGCTTGACCTTGCTGTCAGTATGTAGATCAGGTAGGTCGAACCGCTCAAGCCGTCCACCTGGTGGGCGTCGTCATTGGTATTGTTGGGGAAAGTGTGGGTTGCCTCGCTCGACGGGGCCAGGATGATGTGATTGACCGATGGATCGTACGCGTTGTATACCCGCTTGACGAAAACTTGTACGTCAGCGTTGTTTAAAACGGCGCCGTCGACCGAACCGGAGCCGTCGGCGCCCAGGTTCCCATAGATCCTGAACTGGTCGATATCGATGTCCGCGGCCGCCAGCACGAATAAGCCGTCGAATTTGGCGGTGAAATAGGTACTGCCGGGGCCGAAGTACAAATCGCCGGGCATCACCTGGTTGTTGGTATAGGGGATGCCGCCGTTATAACGGTCGGTGGTCATGTAATTACCGCCGTCATACATGTCATTGCCGCCGTCGCTGATGAAGGTGCCCGTGAATCCGTCGGAGAAAAGGTAGAGATCGGGCACATGTTGCGTGATGTCGGCATGGTTCGCGGTTAGATCGTCCAGGAGGTCGGCGAGATTGTCGATACCGTTGTTGGGTACATCGGGGCAGTTGTCGCAGACATCGCCCAAGCCGTCGGCATCGGCGTCTTCCTGCATCGGGTTGGGTACATCGGGACAGTTGTCGTCGCTGTCGTCGACCATGTCGTTATCGTCGTCGGGATCGCAAAGGTTGCCCAAGCCGTCGTCGTCCACATCCTCCTGATCGGGATTGGCCGCGTCCGGGCAGTTATCACAAACATCGCCCACGCCGTCCAGGTCCGCATCGGCTTGATCGGCGTTGACCGTTTCGGGGCAATTGTCCAGGGCATCGGACCATTCGTCGCCGTCGCTGTCATCGGCGTCGTTGCAGGCGTCGCCCGTGCCGTCGAAATCGGTGTCGGCCTGATCTTCATTAGGGGTGTCCGGGCAGTTGTCGCAATCGTCCAAAACACCGTCGTTGTCGCTGTCCGTCGGGGCCTCGCAAACAGAGAATTGGAACAGGTCCGTCAACGTGTTTTCCAGGATGGGTTTGGCGTCCCAGGAATAATTCCAGGCAAATTCAAGAGTCAGGCCGCTCATGCAGACGAGCCCGCGCCCGTAGCGATAAGAGATCAGCGTGGGCAGTTGGGGGCCGCCTGCACCTACGATAATTTCCGCTTCGGCGGGCAAGTTGGTGAAAAAGTTATGGCTGGCTGAACTGCCCGAGATCGAAATCGGGGTATCGGCTACCCATGGGTGAACCGGCAGCAGGACAGTGTTTCCGGAGAATGGTTGACGGGTATTGAGTACGCCGCCCGGTCCAAGCGGTTGCGTTCCGGTGTTGGTGCAGCCGGAAAGCCACAGCTTGCCGCCGGCATTCACCCAGGCCTCGATGCGGGCTAGATTGTCATTCCAAGTAGTATAAAATGTAGTGGATTGGACGCTGGGGATGATAATCATCTCGTATGGCGAGTAGTCTAAGTCCGATAAAGCGGTGCCGTTCCTCAGGTCATAGCCAATGCCGTTTTCATCCAATACCGTCTGAATCGAGGAGAAGCCCCAGGGGTTGCTGTCCTGAATGATCAGTACGGAGTTACCCACGCCTCGTGAAGGCGTTCTTTCCTGGTTGGACGGTGATTGGGTGGTGTCGATGGGTTCATCGGCCATGGCCGGGATCAGTGCGAACAAAAAACAAAAAAAGGCGGAGCACAGACGGACTCGTAATGCAATCATGATTACCTCTAAATCAATCGGTCAAACGGCACAAAGGCAAAGTCCCCCAAAACCTCGGCGCCGGCATAGACCTCATCCTTATAAGATGAAAAGCGTAAAAGGGCAGATTTTCGGGTCTCCAAAAGTTGAAAAATTTTCACACCGTCTCCTATGTACGGAACTTTTCGCCGTCGGGTGGACTCGATTGGGTTATGATGGAGAGCGATCCGTTCAATTCTATCGACGATCTTCGCAGGCTTTAACTGGTTAGGAGGCACCCATGAAATCCGTCCAAGTCAGCAAGACCATTCATGCCGCACCGGAAGCCGTTTTCGATGTGTTTACCGATTTGAGAAATGCCGGGGACAGGATTACCGATATCATCAGCATCGAGGTATTGGGTGATGCTCCTATCGGCGTGGGCACCAAATGGCGCGAGACGCGCAAGGTGTTCGGTAAGGAACACACCGAGGAAATGGAAATCATGGACTTCAACCGTCCCGAGGGTTACAAGGTGGAGGCGGAAAGCTCCGGATCGCATTACCGGACCGAGTTCAGCTTCGAACCCGAGGGCGACGGCACCAAGGTTACCATGACCTTCGGCGCTGTCCCGCTGACCTTGTTCGCCAAAATCGTCAGTTTCTTCATGGGTCCCATGATGCGCAAAAGCCTGGCGCAATTCATGGAGCGCGACATGTCCGACCTGAAAACCTACATCGAAGCCGGCAAAACAACTACCGCCCAAAATGCTTGATTGTTTCTTCCTGCTAATTGCTTTCATGGCATCGGTTTTATATTGATTGACTGATCATATTGTTGGGTATATATTATCTCAACTCATGATTTTTATTGAGGTGAGTCATGCGTAAGCTGCTTTTTATTTTGATTTTGCTCCCGCTGTTAGCCACTGAACCATTTCCGCCTCCTGATTCGCCTTATCTACCGGAGAGTGATTTTCCCGATATGCACGAGGGCGGTAGCACCTGCGGTCGTGAAATAACCTGCTTGGACGGTGCAAAGGTCAGTTGCACCGGACCCGCCGGTCAGTGTTATTACGAATTGGGCGAGTGTAATCACAAGCGTGAGCATTTTAAAGGATGGGTACAATGCGGCGACACGGCGTCCAAAGAATATTGCAACAGTTATCGATGCCCTCCCTAAAAGTTCTCCTACTGATCGGGTTTAGTTGTCTCTTCTGGTCTTGCGGCAAGGACGCGGAGCGGCCGAAAACCAAACCGCTGCTACCGCAATCCGCTTTTGCCTTGGATCTTCCGAATAGCGAATTCGCCATGGGCAAAGGCTTTTCCATAGATCCGAACTATCTTTATGTAAGTGACGGCGGCAGCCACACCATCAAGCAATACTCCCATGCCGGGAAGGGAATCCGTTCGTTCGGGGGCATTGGTGAGGGACCTGGTGAATTTGCCTCATTGCAGCACTTGACCGTACGGGACGGATTGGTTTTTGCCCTCGATCGCACCATGTTTATCAATGTTTTCGATAATCAGGGTGAATTTATCGACAAGATCCACCTGTCATCCGCCATGACGGAAACCAGAGCGGCAGTAGATGCCGAGATGAACATTTATATCGCTACGCCGAGGTTGTCCAGTCCGATCTCGGTTTACAATTTACACGGCGCCTATCAACGGGGTTTCGGCAGGTGGTTGGGTGATCGGCCCGAGGATATTCAGCGACTCAACGAGAATGCCCGTTTCCTTTTTATTAATGAGGCGGGGAATTTGATTTCCGTGAGCCGCGCCAAAGCTCATATCGAGATCTATGCTCATGACGGTATCTTATTGCGGGAGCGTCAGTTGCGTTATGACCGGCATTTCCTTCCCTTCTTCACTAAAGTTGACGATTACTACGAGGAAAAACCGTGGAAATGGGAACGGTCCACCTTTGAAGTTGTCCGAGACGTGGTTTTGATCCGGGATCAACTTTTGATTCTTCACTGCGGCGACGACACATCGGCAGATAATTTGATGATCGTCGATGTTTCCGAAGACCGCATCGGTCAGGGTAGGCATTTCAAACTCAAGGGCAAAGACGGCAGCCATATCACCAGCAGATTGATGGCAGCTGAAGCCGACCGGTTGCATGTTTACGATTCCAGGCTGAATTGGATCTACCTGTTCAAGCTTCCTTCCTCCTGAGTTTCAGTTCAACCCCGGTCAAACATGGACAAGGGCTGCTCCGGGTCGGTGGTGATCTGGTTCAGCAGGTTGTCCAGACGTTGGGCGATCGCTTCCGCCGTCTCCTTGCGGAACAGGTTTCGGTTGTACAACAGGCGTAGGATGAGCAAGGAGCCTCGTTCGGTGCCGTACAAGGCCAGGTCGAATTTGGAGGTCAGTTCGCTGTCCACGGGGACCGGCTCCACGACCAGCGGCCCTGTATTCTTCTCGCCCTCGGGCGTGTTGATCAGGTTGAAATAGGCTTGGAACAGCGGGTTGCGGCTTGGGTCCGGCGGCAGGTCCAAGGCCGCGACCATTTTTTCGAAGGGCATGTCCTGGTACTCGTAGGCGTCCAGGGTCATCTCCCGCACGCGGGCCAGTAATTCCGTGAAGGCGGGATCCTCCTTCAGGTCGCAACGCATGACCAGGATGTTCATAAAACAACCGATCAAACCGGCTGTACCCTCGTGGTTCCTACCCGCGATGGCGGTACCCACGGCGATGTCGTATTGGCGGGACAGTTGCGATAACAACAGGGCGTAGGTGCTCAGCAACACCATGTATAAGGAACAATTGTTTCGGCGGGCCAACTCCTTGAGCGCCGTAAGCTGTTCGCCCTGAACCAGCGTCACCACATCGCCGCCCTCGTAGGATAGTTTGGCCGGCCTGGGAAAATCGGTCTTCAATTGCAAGGTGGGGACACCGGCCAGGTGTTGCTTCCAGAAATCGAAACGAGCCTTCCAAACAGCGCCGGTCAGCCATCGTCTCTGCCAGGCCGCGTAATCGCCGTATTGGAAGGGTAGGGGAGGGAGGGGGAGAGGTATCTCGGTGAGGTTGGCGACGTAGAAGGCGATGGCCTCGCGTTTCAAGATGTCGCCGGACCAACCGTCGGTGATGGTGTGTTGTTGGGTCATGGTCAGCAGGTGTTCCCCTTCGCTCAGTCGGAAGAGTTTAAGGCGCAGCAGCGGCCCGCGTTCTAAATCGAAGGACCAACCTTCTTCCGCGGCGGTCAGGATAGTCAGCACCTCATCGACACGAGCGCGGTCAATCGCGGAGAAATCGATGACAGCCAGGGGTTTTGTCGGCACCGGCTCGATTTTCTGAGCCAACGTATCGCCGCTTGCGTCGACGACCGTGCGCAGAATCTCGTGACGCCTCATCAGATCTCGAAAACCCGCGTTCAGGGCGCCTGCCGATACCGGTCCGCGCAAGCGCAGAGTTTCCGGTAGGTTGTAGGCGGAGCCCGCGCCCTTGACGCGATCCAGAATCCACAAGCGTTCCTGCTGGTAGGATAACGGCAAGGGTCGGTCGCGACCCACGGGCGTAATTGCATCCGCCGGTTGTTTCAGTTCCGGTCGAGCCCGGCGCACCAGTATCGCCAGTTGGGCAATCGTCGCGGTTTGGAAGACATCGCGGACCGGTAGTTTGACCGCCAGCACCTCGCGAATTCGGGAGACAAGGCGCGTGGCCAGAAGGGAGTGCCCGCCCAGTTCGAAAAAGTCCGAGTGTATACCGATGTTCTCGACGCCCAGCACCTCCGACCAGATTGCGGCCAGGCGCTCTTCCACCTCGTCGCGCGGGGCAGTGAGTTCCCGGCACGTGGACAGGTCCGGCAGGGGCAGGGCGCTTCGATCCAGTTTGCCGGATCGGTTGAGCGGGAAGGAAGCCATAAGGATAAAGGTATTGGGCACCATGTAGGCCGGTAAACGCTGTTGCAGCCAGGATTTTGCTTCCGCGGCCAGGGCTTCTTCTCTTGAATGGTCGCCGTCTTGAGTGACGTAGGCGGTCAGGTGCTGACCTACTTGCGGCAGGTCGTGGATCAATACGGCGGCGGCCGTGATGCCGGGCATCTTTTGGAGAGTTGCCCCGATCTCGCCCAACTCCACTCGGAATCCGCGCAGTTTAACCTGGTGATCGATACGACCCAAGTAAAAAAGCAGGCCCGCGTTACTCATCCTGGCCAGGTCGCCGGTAGCGTAGAGGCGTCCCCCCGCATCGCCGCTGTAGGGATCGGGTACGAACACCGCTGCGGTTTGGGCGGGCGCGCCCACGTAACCCCTGGAAACCGTGGGACCGCCGATACACAGTTGCCCGGGCAGACCGGTGGGTGTCGGTTCCATTTTGCGGTCCAGCACGAAAACGGTGCGGTTGGGGCGGCGGGTACCGATGGGAACGCGACCGACATCGCCGTCCAGGTCCACCACCCTGCTGACAGCCGTCACCGTGGTTTCGGTGGGTCCATAGGCATTGATCATCCTGGCTTTGTTGTGTGTCAACTTTTTGAACAGCGGCAGCAGGGCCCCGGGGAGCGCCTCGCCGCCCAGTCCCAATAACTTCAGGTCGGGAAAGGGATCGGTGACGCCCGCGGCATCCAGTTCCTCGAAGACGGGAAGGGCGTAGGCGGGTGGTAATTCGGCCGCGGTAATCCGGTCCTGACGAAAGACCTCAGCCAGTTTAGGCGCTTCCCACAGTTCGCCGGTTTTCATGAATACCGAGGCTCCGGCGACCAGCGGCACGGCCCATTGCTCCAGCGATGCGTCGAAACCCAGGCTGGAGAACTGGAACATGCGATCCTCAGGCGTCAACTCGAAGTGTTCAGTCATATCGACACAGTAAGCGGCCAGGGCTCTGTGAGAGACCACAACGCCCTTGGGTTTGCCGGTGGAGCCGGACGTGAACAGCAGGTAGGCCGCGTTATCCGCGTGCAGGTTCGGCGCTTGCAGCTCGTAGGCGCTCGGCTGCGCCCGCTTTGGGTCAAACGTGCGTGCACGGTGGGGCGGCAGTGCATCGGCAAGGTCGCCCGCGGCTACCAACAACTCGGCGCCGCACGATTCCAGGATGGAAACCAGGCGTTCGCTCGGCAGGCTCGGGTCCATGGGCACAAAGGCGCCGCCGGCTTCCAAAATGGCCAGGAAGGTGATGAGCGTTTCGAGGGATCGAGGTTGCAGCACCGGTACCGGCATATCCGGTTGAACACCCTGAGCTTGAAGCAGCGCTGCCAGTTCCCTGATTTGTTTGTACATCTGACCATAGCTGAGGGGTTGGATCTCCGGATGACCGGCCGGGGCCAGGGCGGGCCGTTTGGGCTGATCGTCTGCTTTGGCCGCGATCAATTGATGTATGAAAGGGATCGGAACCTGCTCGGCTCGTTCCCGGTTCCAGGTTACCAGTAGCTGTTCGCGCTCCTCCTCCGAGATGAGGTCGATGCCGCGAACCGGTGGATTGCCGGGAAATGCTGTCAGTATGGTCGTCAGGTGATGGTTGAAGCGGAGGATGGTGCCTTCGTCGTAAAGGTCCGTATTGTATTCCACGCTGACCATCATGCCGTCCCCCGGTACCTGGAAGAAGGCCGGGGTTAAATCGTATTTGGCGACAGCGCCGGATTCGCCGGTCGGTTCCAATTCCAGGCCGGGCCAACCGCCGGTATCCCGCTTCTCCGGCGCGTTCTGAAAGGAAAGGCTGACCTGGAACAGGGGCGTGAAGCTCGGGTCTCGTTTGGCGCGCACCAAATCCACGATCTTTTCGAAGGGGATGTCCTGGTTGGCATAGGCGTCCAGGGCAGTTGTGCGTACCTGCTGCACCAGGTCCAGGGCAGTGGGATCGGCGTCCAATTCGCAACGTAGGGGCAACATATTGACGAAGAAGCCGATCAGGGGTTCGATCTCCCGATGATTCCGGCCGGCAACCGCACTGCCGATGACCACATCATCCTGGCCGCTGTACCTGGACAGAAGCGCCGCAAATGCCGCCGTAAGCACCATATACATGGTGCCGTCCGTCTCGGTTGCCACGCGAGCCAGCGCGGCGGTGATCTCCTCGGAGATTTGGAAACGGCAGACGGCGCCGTTGTTGGTTTGGATCGGCGGTCGGGGCCGGTCGGTCGGCAGGTCGATCAGCGCCGGCGCACCGTTCAATTTCTTTTGCCAATATTTTGCCTGTGTCTGCATACCGTCCTCGCCCAGGCGTTCCCGTTGCCATAGGGAGAAGTCCGCGTACTGGATGGGCAGCGACGGTAGAGTCGGGTGTAGATCGAAGAGGAAATCCCGGTAGAAGGTTTCCAATTCTGCGCCCACCACCTGCATGGACCAGCCGTCGCTGATGATGTGGTGTTTGTTCACCATCAGGACGTGAACGGCGGGACTCAGACGCATCAGGGCGACGCGGAAGGGGGTTTCGCCGGCCAGGTCGAAACAACGTACGGACATGGTTCGCAGCAGATCCGCGACGGTTGTTTCCCGGTCGCTCGCCAAACCGGAAAGGTCGATGAGCGGCAGTGCAGATGGTCGGTAGGGCAGGATCTCCTGGATAGGTTCGCCGTCGCGCATGGGGAACCGGGTTCGCAAGATCTCGTGACGTTCCACCAGGGCGTCCAGTGCGCGTTCCATAATCGAGACGTCCAACCGGCCCTTGAAACGGAAGGGGAGGGGCATGTTGTAGGTGGGCGACGGACCTACCAATCGATCCAGGAACCACAGGCGTTGCTGAGCGAAGGATAAGGGGATGGGGGTATCGTCCCGGGGAAAGGGGACAATGGCGACGGTTACCTGATCGTGACCGCCCCGCCGACCGCGTAGAACCTCGGTCAGCAGCGCTACCGTGGGCGAGGAAAACAAGGTGGGGATGGGCAGGTCTACCTGGAAATGTTCGCGAACTCGCGACATGATCTTGGTCGCCATAAGGGAGTGCCCGCCGATTTCGAAAAAGTTGGCGTGAATGCCCACGTTTTCGATACCCAACACATTGCTCCAAATAGCCGCCATGTCTTCTTCCATGGCATCTCGGGGCGGTGTTTGATCGGCCTGGATCTCGCCGCGATCGGGCGCGGGCAGGGCTTTACGGTCGATCTTGCCGGTCTGTGTTAAGGGAAAGGCCTCCAGCACTACAAAAAAGGCGGGAATCATGTAATCGGGTAAAGATGACTGCAAGTCGGACCGCAGCAGCGGCACCAGTTCAGAGTCCGTCAGATCGTTGTCTTCAACGGGCCGCACGTAGGCGACCAGGAATTGGGTTCCCGGTTCCTTTAACAAAACCACCACGGATTGGGCTACCGGTTCCAGCGCGTCCAGGCAGGCTTCGATCTCGCCCGGTTCGATGCGGAATCCGCGCAGCTTGACCTGGAAATCGATACGGCCCATAAATTCGATCTCGCCGTCCTCCCGAAACCGCGTCAAATCGCCGCTTCGATACATCCTGGCTCCCGAGACTTGCGAGAACGGATCGGGTACGAAGCGCTCTGCCGTCAAAGCGGGGCGTCGGTAATAACCGCCGGCCACGAAGGGACCGCCGATACACAGTTCACCGGGCACGCCCGGTGGCTGGACCAAACCCGACCGGTCCAAAATCATCGTACTGACTCCGGTCAGGGGTCGACCGATGGCGGGCGCCCGGTCGGAAGGTTTGCATTGGGACAAGGTCACGCAAATGGTTGTCTCGGTGGGTCCGTAGGCGTTCAGAAACCGCCGCCCGGGCGCAAAGCGCCGCACCAACTCGGCAGGGCAGGCTTCACCGCCGGTGGCCAACAACCTCAGCTTTGGGAAAGGACCGGTCAGGCCGGCCATGGCCGAGGGCGAGAGCAGGGCATGGGTGATGTTGCAGTGCTGCAGGAAGGCATCCAATTCCTTGCCCAGCAACTGTTTGCGTTTGGCCAGGTAGAGGATTGCCCCGCGAGTTAAAGCAATACCGTATTCCAAGAGGGAGGCGTCGAAACTCAAGGATGCAAATTGCAGACAGCGATCTCCCGGTTTCGTCTTCCAGGCCTCTACGTAAGCCCGGATCGCATATGCCAGATTGGCGTGGGTCACCGGCACACCTTTGGGTTTGCCGGTGGAGCCCGAGGTATAGATCATATAGGCCGTTTGCTTCGGGGCGGGCCGAGGCGGTTCAGATTCGCCGGCCGGGGTTACCATGGGGTTCAGAACGGGTAAGCCGTGATTATACACGCAATCCGGGCTCTCCTCATTGGCCAGGATGATTTTGGGCGCACAATCGTCCAGCAGGTAGGCAATGCGTTCGTCAGGGGTGGTGGTGTCCACGGGCACATAGACGCCGCCCGCGGCCAGGGTCCCCAGAAACGCGATTACGGCTGCCGGCGAATTGGGCAGGCAGGTCACTACACGGTCACCGGGCTTCAGGCCTCGCTCCTTCAAAAGTCGGGCAAGCGCGTTGCGGCGTTGTTCAAGTGAGCGATAGGTGACCGAGGCGGAACCCATGACCAGTGCCGTCATTTCCCTGTTCGCCCATTGCTGGAAGGCCGTGCAGAAGTCGGTCTCGACTATCGGATGCGTTGCCCCGGCCCGGCTGAAGTCGGTCAAAAGCGTGCGGCGCTCCTCCTCCGAGATCAGCGCCAATCGGTTGACCGGGGTATCCGGGGCGGCAACCGCCGAAACTGCCAGCCGGCGGTACATGCGGTGGAAACGCGAGATGGTGCTTTCGTCGAACAGGTCCGTGTTGTAGCTGAACAGGCCCCAGATCCGGTCGTCGCCTTCCTGCAACTCCAAAATCAGATCGAAGGGGGCGTTGGTGACGGGTTTGTGCAACGGTTCCATGGTCACGTCGGACAGTTCCATGGCGCTGTCGGGCATGTTCTGCAAGGCAAACATAACCTGGAATACAGGCGTGTAGGCGGGGTCCCTGGCCAGAGCCAGTTCTTCCACCAGCCGATCGAAAGGCAATTCCTGATGCTCAAAAACTTCCAACACCTGTTCCCTGCGCTGTTTCAGGAATTCCCGGAAAGGAAGAGCGTCGTCGAAACGGGAGCGCAGGACAAGGGTATTCACGAACAAACCGATCAGCGGCTCCAGCTCAACTCGAGTGCGACCGGCCACGGGTGTGCCCACGCAGACATCCTCGCGACCACTCAGTTTGGCGAGCAGCAGTTGGAACAGGGACAAAAGCAAGATAAAAGGCGTGGCGCCGGTAGCGCGGCAAAGTTCCCGGCATTTTTGACTCAAGGCGGGGTCGAACTGGAACCTATGAGACGCTCCGTTGAAGGTTTGAACGGGTGGGCGCGGACGATCCACGGGCAGTTCCAGAAAAGGTGGAGCGCCCGCCAGTTGTGCGCGCCAGAAATCCAGCTCTCGCTGCAAGCCTTCCTCGTCCAAACGGGTCCGCTGGTCATAGGCATAATCGAGATATTGCACGGGTAGGGGCGGAAGCGGGGCGGGCCGATCCGGGTCTTGGGAAAGGGTCTGGTAGAGGGCGCCCAACTCGCCGATGATGACGCCCATGGACCAGCCGTCGGTGATGATATGATGCAGGGTCATCAAAACCAGCATGTCGTTTTCGGCAAGACGGACCAGGGTCACCCGGGTCAGCGGGCATCGGTCCAGGGCGAAGGGTTTTTCCGGCTCGTTTTTTATCAAGTCCTGAATCAGCGGGTCGGCAGGGCCTAAACCGCGGCCGATGAGATCGATGACCACGGGTCGAAAGGGTTGCGGCGGTTCGATGACGGCCACAGGAAGGCCGTCCTTTTCCTCGAAGCGGGTGCGCAACGCCTCATGCCGTTCGATAATGGTTTCCAAGCTGCGCCGGAAAATGTCCAAGCGCAAAGGACCGCGCCATCGGTAGGCGGCGGAGGTGTGCCACGCGGCGCTTGCATTGCTGATACGACTGAGAAACCACATGCGCTGCTGTGCAAAGGATAACGGTAGAGAACTACCGTCGCGAGGCGCCGAGGGAAATGGTTTGTGAGCGGGCTCGATACCTCGGATGAACTCGATAATCTGAGGTTTCAAACGTTTCAACTCGGCTAAAAGCTCCGGCGTCATGGCGCCCTGGGGGCCTTTGAAACGGAGCTTTCCATCGTTCAGCCAAAGTCGAATGCCGCGCTCGCGCAGCATGCTCATCAAATTCGTAACGGAAATCATGCCCTACTCACAGAAGCGATATGAATTAAATGCAAAAAAACAAGGCACAAGGCCTCGACCCGGAATGGGATTATTATGTCACGAATCCTCGAAAATAGGACCGATACCTGTAGCGGGTGTCGGGCGGCCGCATGTAGGCGAGCGGGTGATATACTGGCGGAGGACCCGCGTTGTCGGCCGGCAGAAGATCGGAAAATTCCCGTAACCGTTTGAGGAGAGGATGCCATGCCCCATATCGTCGTATACAGCCCGCGTTTGACGCGAGAGAAGAAAGTAGCTTGTGCTAAGGAGCTTACGGAAGCGTTTGAGCGCGGTTCGGGCATTTCCGCCGAACACCTGGTGATTCATTTCGAAGAGCACAGTTACGACAACGTGGCCGTCGGCGGTAAGCTGCTCACTGATATGGAGCCGACCCTGGCAGAGCGGGAGCGGCAGTACCGCGAGCAAGGTCATTGATGGGTTGAGCGTTCACATCCTCCGGCCACGTTGAGACTTGGCCTGCCGAGTTGTCCACGACATCCGAACAAGCGGCCCTGTTTTCGACCGGCCTCCTTTGAGTGCGCCTGGGTTCGATCAGACTTATTATGCTATGGTCTTGAGGGATGTCACTGACCGCATCCCCAAGGAGCTCGGGTTGAATCTCGAAGAGTTTGCGAAACAGGTACTGCTCAGCGACCGACTGGAAGATAAACTGTTTGTCCCCGAATCGTTTGAGGATGAAAACAAGGGTCACTGGCTGCGAGCTCAGACCGGATCGATCCGCGCGCCTGAGCAACCGGGCCGGCCCCGGGAACTGGCCTTTGGCTCCAAGAAAAAGGGCGCTGAGGCTTTCCCCCGGGAAAAAGACCTGCATCTGGATTCCGAGCGCGGCAAGGTTCTGCACTTCTTTGCCAATCACGAACTAATGGCCCTTGAACTGATGGCCCTTGCGCTTTTGAAAATGGTCGATTCACCTCCCGGCTTTCGCATGGATATTGCCCGAACCATGTTGGATGAACAACGGCACATGCGGCTCTACATGCAACGGATGCACCAGCTTGGAGTCGATTTCGGCTCGGTCCCGGTGAGTGATTATTTTTGGCGCAACTTTCGCACCATGCAGACGCCCATGGACTATGTGTGCGGCTTGAGTTTGACCCTGGAGCAAGCCAACCTGGATTTTGCCCACCACTATCTCAATCTCTTTCAGAAGGTGGATGATCCCCGGAGCCGCGATGTGATGGAACAGGTCTATGAAGACGAAATTCAACACGTAAAGCAGGGAGTCAAATGGTTCAATCGCCGGCGTGACCCTGAGCTCAGTCAGTGGGAAGCCTACACCGGGGGTTTGCATCTGCCCATGACGCCCAGCCGCGGCAAAGGCCTGGGTTTCAACCGCGAGGGACGACTGCGTGCCGGGCTTGAACCGGCCTTCATCGACGAGATGGAAATCCTCACGGAGCATCGGGGCCGCCCCAGGCGGGTCTGGGTTTACAACCCCATGTGTGAAATCGAGGTGGGTCGAGGCCGGGAAGACAAAACCTTACCGAAACCTCGCCGGGAGGCAGTTGCCGACCTGGCCAATTTGCCCATGTTTTTGAGTAACCGGGCCGACATTCTCTATACCACCCGGCCTCCAGGTAAATCCTTCCTGAAAGACTGGAAACAAAGAGGTCTTTCCCTACCGGAGATCGTCACGACCGGGGACGGAAAACTGGACGGCAAAGAGTTCGCGGATCGGATCGTCGGCGGCCTCAGACCCTGGGGATGGACGCCCGGTATGTCGGCTCTCCAGAAACGAATCTCACCGCAACAGACTGAGCTGGAAGAAGGCTGGCCTGATCTCAGTTGGAGCTATCCTCAATTTGCCGGGCTCTATGCCAAACACCGGATCCTCGAGCTACGTCGCCGTCTCAGGGAACGGTTCGAAATGTTCCCGTTCGGTCCGGAGATGGTTGACGGCGGCCTTGTTACTTCCATTCAGGAAATCGATCTATGGCGTGAACGAATCGGCTGTGAGCTTCAATTGAATACGGTCCTCAAAGACCCGTTCGGGACCGCCGGTATGGGTCAGCTTCGCCTCGCGCCGGATCGGACCTTGACCGCGGCCGAACAGGGATGGATCGACAAGGTGCTTGCCAACCACGGTCAGATGTTGGTCGAACCCTGGGTTTTGGATGTGGACGACTATTCAGCCTTACTGACGGTTCATCGCGACGGCACATCGAAATGCGTTGTCTCGACGAGCCGTTTCTTTACAGATTTGCGGGGGCAATATATGGGCACTGTGCTGGGTGGAATGACCGCGGGTATGGACCCTGACAGACGCCGTGACCTGGAATACGAGACCAACGGGCTCAGTATCAGGAAGCTGATCCCCCTGGCCGGCAAAGAGGCTGCCCGCCTGTTGGCTGAACAGGGCTATTACGGTCCTGCCGGGTTGGATATGTATACCTATCGTCTCCCCGGCGCGGGGAAAAAGAGGTTCCTCAAACCTGCCGGTGAGATCAATTACCGCTTTACCATGGGCCACGTTGCCCGTCGCCTTGAACAGTTTCTCGCCAAAGGCGCCCATGGCATATGGATGTTGTTGGGATCACGGCACCTATCGCAACGAGGCATTGCTGATTTCACTGCCTTTGGGGCTGACCTGGCCCAACGCTTCCCGCCGTGCTTTGCATCCGATAAGGGTCTGGTTTCCGGTGTGCTGTTCACCAATGAACCCGATAAGGCACGGCAGATGCTCGGCGTAACGGCGGTCGGTCCGGAGGCCGTCAATGAACTGATCCGCGATACGGGTCTCAACCTATGATGGTAAAGATTACCGTCTCAGTCACACCTTAAGCGCGGACGGCAGATCTCTCGATACTCCTAATCGTATCGTCCGGATTTTTCCAGTAAAGGAACCGACAGTTCCCGGCTGTTTTCGCTGCTCATGGTCACTAAATTACAAGCTGCCCGAAACTCGCGGAAAGTGTTAGGATATCGACGGCACACATGCCGGCAATCGCTTCTTTTCCCCACGGAAATCGAAGGCGTCGCCCCACGACGATTGATGGATCATCCCGGGCACATGTCGGCGTTTTATGCTGTTTCCCCTTTGTGAACGGAGCTGCTTGCCGGCGCCGTTATTCACTGACTTTTTATCATCTTATGGAGGATATGACCATGAAGAAGCAGAGATTGAAATTGGACGAACTGAAAGTGAAAAGTTTCCGCACCAGGGAAATTGTCGCCGGCTTGGAATACCTCGACCCCAAGGAAGCTGAGAATTCTTTCGGCACCATCTGCTTTGTCTGTTACTAGGGCGCTCCTTGCCTGACCAACATCGAACGGGACCCTCGCGGTCCCGTTTTTTGCCCGGGTTTGTTAGACTGATGTATCGCTTCACCGGGAGTTTCATCGTATGGATACTTCTACCGTTGTCTTGGTTACCCTTATCGTCTACAAGCTGTTGCTGATCGGCATCGGCCTGTTGGCCTCGCGCAAGACCCACGGTCACGAGGACTTTTTTCTGGCCGGTCGCGGGCTGGGGCCCTGGGTGGCGGCGCTTTCCGCCAATGCCTCCACTTCTTCCGCCTGGGTGCTCCTGGGCATCAGCGGCGCGGCCTATAACTGGGGCTGGTCTGCATTTTGGATATTTCCCGGCGGGGTGCTGGGTTACTTTATCAACTGGCTGTTGGTGGCTCCGCGCCTGCGGGTCATGAGTCGCGAGCGCGGCTCGATTACGGTGACGGATTTTCTTACCGATCGCGAGGCGCCGCTGCAAAAAGCAGTGATTGCGACGGCCTCGGCGGTGGTGCTGTTCAGCTTTACCTTCTACGTGGCGGCGCAGTTCCAGGGAGCGGGTAAAAGTTTTCAGAGCGTCTTCGGCATGAGCTTGCAGGGCAGCGTCCTGCTGGGTGCGGCGATTATTGTCTTTTACACCATGGTGGGCGGCTTTTGGGCTGTCAGCCTCACCGACACGCTGCAGGGCGCGGTGATGTTTGTCACCGCCGTTCTGCTACCGATCGGCGCGCTGGCGGCCGTGGGCGGCCCGATGGATCTGATCGACAAAATGAACGGGATCACCGCCGGCGGGTTTAATGCCTGGGATCGCAACCTTTCCCTGCCGGCCATGCTTGGATTTATCGGCGGCATGATGGGCATCGGCATCGGTGCGCCGGGCCAACCCCATGTGCTCAATCGCTTTATGGCCATGCGCGACGAACAGGCGGTTCGTCAGGGACAGGTGATCGCCATCGGCTGGGCCGTATTGGTTTACGGGGGTATGATGATCCTGGGGTGGTGTGCGCGGGTGCTCTACCCCGTGGCCGGCGACGGCGAAGCCATCCTCTTCACCGCCGCCACCGACCTCTTTCCACCCGTGCTGGGCGGCGTGATGGTGGCCGCCGTGCTCAGCGCTTCCATGTCTACTGCCGACAGCCAGCTGCTGACCGCCGCCTCCTGCATCACCAATGACCTGATGCGCGGCAAACGACACAAGCTGTGGCAATCGCGGCTGGTGGTGCTGTTGCTCAGTCTGGCCTCCGCACTGCTTGCCATCTTCGGCTCCCAGGAAATCTTTGGTCGCGTTCTGTTCGCCTGGTCGGCGCTGGGCGCGGTTTTCGGTCCGCCGTTGCTGGTAACGCTGTTTTGGGGTCGCGTGCCCTATCGCGTCACCCTGGCCTCCATGATCATCGGCTTTTCCTGGGTGGTGATCGCCCATTCGACATCGGTCAAAGGCACCATGCTGGAAGCCGGTTTGCCCTTCCTCTTCTGCCTGGGCCTGTGCCGTCTGCTGACGCCGAAGGAGGACAGTCGGAAACCCGCTTAATCCCGACGCTTTTTGCTGTATGTCTCAATAAAAACGGATCGTCGGGAAACCACCCGACGGTCGCCGGCCCCGATGCCTGCCTCATTCAGCAGCATGCGGACAAGTGTGCCCAATTTGGAGTTCACGGCAAAGTGGTTGAGCTGTGTCGCCAGCGCTGTGTCCAACTGGGGGATGTAGGCAAAATAGGCCGATCCGCCGAACGTTCCGCCGTCATGGCCGTACAGTTCCAGCCCGTCCACCTCGTTGATGATTACGCCCAATCCATATCGACTGAAAGGGGTAATGGGGCTGGTCGTGGTCAACATGGCTTGTAGGGAATCGGCCTGTAACAGCTCACCCTCAAAAAGGGCACGGGCGAAGACCATGAGGTCCTCGGGTATGGAGATAAGCGCGCCGGCCGCCCATAGCCAACTCATGTCCAAGGCCTCGGTCACATCGAGCAGTTCTCCCGATCCGTCGTTGTAATACGCCCGGGCGCGATCCGGGGGGACGGGCTCGGAACCGGCAAGGTAGGTTCGACGCAGACCCAACGGCACGAGAATGCGCCGGCGAAGCTGGTTGACATACTGGTCGCCGGTGACGCTTTCGATAATCATGCCGAGCAGGATGTAATTGGTGTTGGAGTAGCTCCAGCCCAACCCCGGTTCGAAAACAAAAGGTCGATCGCGGGCGTAGGCCAGAAGCTCCTCCGGGGTGATCGCCTGGTTTTGCCCGAAGGAAGCAACCAGATCCTGGAAAAAAGTCTCGGATTCGGTGTAATCGAAGATGCCGCTGGTGTGACCCAGCAACATGCGCACGGTGATTTCAGCGGCCCGGGGGAAGTCGGGTATCCAAGTGTCGAGGGTGTCGTCCAAGCTCAGTTTGCCCTCTTGGATCAACATGAAGACCAGGGCAGCGGTGAAAGTTTTGGTAATGCTGCCCGCATCAGCCGCGGCATCGGGTCGCATGGCTCTTTGCGTAACGATATCCGCCAAACCGGCAACGGCCACCACGGGATCTTCACCGGGCACATGGATACCGGCCAGGGCGCCGGCCAGGCCGATAGATGCAAATTCCTGCTGTAAGCGATGTTGCAGACCGGGGTAACGGCCCGGATCCCAAAGATTGCCGGGCACGGTGATGATCTGGCTGATACCGTCTTGAAAGGTGAGTGCAAAACCGGTGACGGGGGTGGTGCTCTCGACCTCGAGCTGAACCTGTCGCGGCAGTTCCCCGTCAAAGAGGTCTGCCAGGATACCCTTCAGCTTGGCCTGAGCAGCCAATGTCGTGGTGACCGTGGTGGCCCGGCCCCCGTTCAGATCTCTCATGGTGATGCGCAACTCGGCTTGCTCCTCAGCCGTATTGGAGAGCACCAACCCACTGATGCGCCGATCATCGTTTTCCATTAGAGGCAGCAACAAATGACGGCCGGCTTCCTCTACAAGGGGCACGCTCGCCTCACCGCCGGTGACCAGGTTGCGAAACATCACCACCCCGTGGATGTGATCGCGATTGCAAGCCAGGGTGAGCCGGCCGGTTTCCTCCTCGAGCTGATCGAAGAGACTCCTGAGATTACCGGTGAAGCCGGAAAAGGGTTGCAGGTTAAGAGTAAGCTCGCTCATCAACTTACCCGTCTCGCTCCATGCCCTTATCACCACTGTCGCGCTTGTGCTGTTGGGATTTTGGAGGGTCAGGGTTGTTTCCCATTCACCGCTTTTAGAGGTAAAGTGAGGAGCCCGGAGGAGGTGTTCGCCGGCCGGAGCGGCGGCAACACCAAAGAAGGCGCAAAAGAGGAGAAACCAGCGCATTGCCAAAACCTCCTTTAGCTCTTATGTCTATACTGATTATACGAAATGCAACACCGGAGGGATGCCGAAAAACCAGAGTTCCAGGTTGGCCCGATGCAGTAGATACGGCTAACAGGGCAGGCTCCGTGGAGCTGATTTCGAGGTAGTCCGGACGTTACCACCATTCGGCGGTCGGCCGGTTCGCTGAAGGCGTTGAAGGGCGCTTCTTGATCAATAGTAGTCTCTTTTGGGATTGGGGGTGCGAGGTTCTGATTTGATGTAGATTTGGATGAGTTTTTTTCGGTTACCCTCCAAAATTTCCATCTTTATCGATGCACATCCCCACCCAGGATTCACACAATCATCATCACGTGATTCATTACGAATACTCATGAGCGACCCACTAGACTCACCTGACCCACCTGACCCACCAAGCTCAATAAGTTCTCTCAAGAGTTTGAATGCAGCAGGGAGTTCCTTTTGTCCATATATGGTTCCATTGATTTCCAGATTAGTGATCTTACGATGAATGTTGCCACTTGCCGCGGATTCGACAACCTGGAGACGTTGCAACGAAACCAGATCCTCCTTGGTAACGATTTCCTTTTTCTTGAGATTTTGACCTCGGGTTTGCAATTCTGCCATCACATCGGCAATGGTTGTATCGAGTTCATCTTCAGAACGCTCTCTAGCAGATTGCTCATTTGACGCGGCATTAGCAATCATCTGGTCAAGCCCTTGATAGTAAAGAGCTTTACTTGCTGCAATTTCCGCCCGGTATGCTTTCGCAGCAAGATGTTGACCGTAAAACATGGCCCCCACGGCAATGGCCGTTATGATCACAGCCGCCGCCAAAGCCGGAATCCAGATCTTACGCCCATGGCTTCCCGGCACAGTTGTCGTTTCCGGTCGTCTTACCATCTTGTTAACCTCAGCAGGGTTTGACTGCAACGCGCCACGCTTCTTTGCCAGGAGAAATTGAAACGTTTCTACCCCACAAACATCCGTCGCTAAATCCTGCATGACTTCAATCAGCTCAGATTCGTCGGATCGCTCGTAAACCAGGCTGCGCAAAACCAAAACATCGATGTCGTTATTATTGGCATTGAAAGCCATGCGGCAAGCTTCTCTGGCTTTGTCCAAATCACCGGCTTTCAAAGCGTCCTCGGCCATTCTTTTGCCGAGAGCGGTCATGCGTCGAAAATTTGTATCCTTCTCATCATAAAATTGGTACCTGGGTTCCATTCCCATATCGATCCAAAGTTCATGATTCGCCGCTGCAGGGATCGTCGGCTCAATGGGCGTGATTTCCTCCTGAGATAAGAACCGTTCGAATTCTTTCCGGTTGCCGATCGTGCCGGTTTCAACCTGCCGGTTGACAATGCTGAACGGCGGGAAGAGAAACTGCTCTTTGTTGTCTTTGAAGCGAAAAACCGGCGGAACGACACAGGGAACCATGTCCTCCGTCAGGGCATCGGCGAAACCGACGATTTCCAGTTGCTCCAAGGCATAGGTACTCACACCGCCGCTCCTACATGGTGCTTGATGAAGATTTGGGAATACTTGCGAAGGTTATCGAAGGTCCCTTGTCCTTGTTGGAAATGCTTCACGTACACGTTGTTCTTCTTACAATACAGTCGGAAACGAACAAAAGCATCCACACCGAATTTCGCTTTGGGCATCCAAACCGCGAGCAAATGGGCCTGAACGGGCACGTTGCCCGGAATCCGCACCTCCATCAACCAACTGCGCTCGTTGGTGTGGTCGTCCAAATCCACGGGCTTTATGACGGGCGGATTTCCTTCAATGTAATCTTCAGGGGTGTCAAAACATTGAACCAAGAACAACTCCAGGTACTCGCGGTAGTTGGGAATGGGCAGTTTGTGCTTTTCCAAAAAGACGCGACGCTCTGTAAGGTTGAACGATGTTTTCAGGTGATGGTTTAAACCGCCGCTATCGAACGGTGTCGCTTCCCCACTATCACGATACCCGTGTTCCAGAGTGGTTTTGAACAGAAACCCACAAGTGCTTTTGGGATAACCGAAAGGCGCTGCATAGAAAAAGACAAAATCCTGGGTGCCCAGCAACACCTCATCGGAATCTGCAGGCGGTGTCTTTCCGTACTTCTCCGCATGGGTCAGCAGGTGTTCTGATTGTAAGATGGACAGAAAATTTTTACTCGCGGTGCCATGAGACAAGGGCATCCGTTGACTTAGTCGAGCGGCCCTCTCGGCATGTTCCTTTTCATCGAGTACATCGAGGCGAGGAGGTTCCTTCAACAATGCTTCCTTCAATCGTCTCAGGTTATCGTGGTAAGACAAGGGCAGTCCCCTGCATCAAAAGCGGTGAACGCTGGTTACCTATTCTATCACAGAGCCCGAAGCATATCAGTATCACGAGTAGTGTGAAACGTTGTCGAAAGTCCTTTCACTACCTCGAAGGAGGCCTTTTCGGGCACATGAGCCCGAACAACATATTCAAAAGGTTGTGCCATTTTGTTCTGGGCGCGTTGTT
>JASJCB010000152.1 GCA_030066195.1 Acidobacteriota bacterium | reverse complement strand
GTTTGACGACGCGTTCGGTCACGCTGCCCCGGAAGGCGTCCAGCAATCCGTGGCGCCCCTCGGTTCCCATTACGATCAAACGCGTCTGACGCTTTTGGGCCTCTTCCAGGATACAGGAAACGGGATCGCCGTGCACCAGTGAATCTTGCCAATGCCAGCAGGGACGGGTCGACAAGGTCACCTCGGGTCGCGTTTGACCGACATGCAAGATGTGACCGTTGACCTGATCCAGGCCCAGTTGAGCGGCCAAAAGGTCGGCCTTGTCAAGGGGCGTTTGCGGATGGGGTTTGTGATCCAGGGGCAGCAGGATGTTTTTGAGGTTGACCGCGCCGGTACCGGGATCGACAAACCCCCGGGAGCCCTCGGGAACGAAGAGAGTCATACCGCCGGCTTTGCGGGCAACCTCGCTACTGACAGATTTGTGAAAAAAGCCGGAGATGCCTTGATGGGTGTGCGGGGCAAGGACCATCAACTGATGGGAATACTTTTTGAGGCCGGCCAGAATGGCCGCGGAGGGCTCTTGCCGGCGCGCCTTGGATTTGCGAACGGAAAGACCCAACTCGGCCAGGCGATCGACGCCGATGATGTGATCCATACCCAGCCATCTCGAAATGGTATGTCTTACCTTGGGGAACTGTTCCCAGCTACTTTCCGTATTGGGCGGGTCCACATGCAGGAGGCGTAGCGGGACGCGCGCCGTCATCGCCAGTTTCAGTCCGTGATAAAAAGCATATTGACCGGCCTCGGTATAGTCAGTGGGCAGGAAAACACCGCGAAAGCCGATTGAATCAAGAATCGTATCCATAAAACACCGTACCCATGGGTGAAATTCATCAGGCGGCGCTAATCAACAAAGGGCTAAGGCCACCCGATCAAAGCAGACGGTTTCACGTTGATTCTAAACAGGAACCAATTACACTGCAATGTTTAAAAGTTACGTCTTGTGCGCTTAAGCAAACGCTATAACTATTCGGGCGGTCCCCAAACCAATGTCCCCTGCTTGTCGATATAGTAGATTTCATCACCAAGATAGACCTGGGCCAATCCGTGATGAAAGGGTTCGGCCCAGTCGAAACGGGCCGGCACGGCGGTTTTGCCGGACTTATCGATATAACCCCATTTACCGTTGACCAGGACCGCGGCGAGGCCCTCGGAAAAGGCGCTGTTGGACTGGCCGATGATCTCGTAACGTGGTGCAAATAAAAATTTGCCGCTTTTATCCACCCAACCATAAAGGTTCTTGGTTTTCACCAGGGCCACCCCGTCGGAGAAAGATTCCGCGGCACGGAATTGGGGCTCAATCACCCATTTACCGCCGGCATCGATGAAGCCCCACATCCGATCCTTTCGGGCAGGCGCCAGCCCACCGCTAAATCCCTTGGCTTCTTCCAGGTTATCCAAAATGACCTGATCGTTGCGGTCGATCATCATTTTGCGCTTGTTTTGTCCGACAAACGCCAGGCCGTCGGAAAAGGGAGCCGCGGTGGAATACATGGGGTTGATAATGTAGACGCCCTTGTGATCCACAAATCCATAACGATCGCATAGCCGCACCATGGCCAGTCCTTCCGAAAAGGCCTCGGCGTCGTCGAACTGTCGCTTGATGACCATACGGCCGGTACGATCGATGAATCCCCAAAGATTGTCCAGGCGAACGGCAGCCAGGTCTTCGCTGAAAAAATCGGCCTGTTCATATTGCGGCTCGATGATGACGGCGGCGCCGCTGTCGATATAACCCCAGCGTCCGTCAATGCGAACCGGATATAATTCCAAGTCTTTTTGGGCTGAAGCGCTTGGACACAGTATCGAAAACGCTGTAAAAATCAAAGTCATAAACACTCGACCGCCGGGAGTAGACCCGGTGATCGGTTCAGCACTCACTCGCTCATTTTCACTAATACCATGTGTCATATGTTTTCCCACCCAAGGTATTCGGTCCAAAACAAGGTAACGAAGACATCCAAGTCAGTCTGGGGGATACCGGAGAAAAAGAGAAAGACATTGAAAAGGTCGGCAAGTGCGTGAAATTACTTTAATGTTATGAGCGATGCCCATAAAAAAGGCGCGGCTTGTAGACCGCGCCTTTCAAGTTTGGAAGACGAATTACCTAGACATCGGCAAAAGAATTGGCCGACAACCATTTGCGATTGAGGCGCGCAATGTTGTCCATGGAGATCTCCTTGGGGCATTCCGCCTCACAGGCGCCGGTGTTGGTGCAGTTGCCGAAACCCTCGCGTTCCATGGCGTCCACCATGGACAGTACGCGCTCTTTTTCTTCAACTTTTCCCTGAGGCAACAGGGAGAGATGCGAAAACTTGGCCGAAACGAACAGCATGGCCGAAGCGTTTTTGCAAGCAGCCACACAGGCGCCGCAACCGATGCAAGCCGCCGCGTCCATGGCCATCTCCGAATCTTTCTTGTTGATCGGGATGGCGTTGGCGTCGGGCGCATTGCCCGTGCGAACGGAAATATAACCGCCCGCTTGAATGATGCGGTCGAATGCGCTTCGATCTGTCACCAGGTCTTTGACGACGGGGAAGGCCTTGGCGCGCCAGGGTTCGACGACGATGGTCGCCCCGTCTTCGAAACTACGCATGTGGAGTTGGCAGGCCGTGGTGCCCTTCATGGGTCCGTGCGGCTGACCGTTGATAAACAGGCTGCACGCACCGCAAATCCCTTCCCGGCAATCATGATCGAAGGCGATGGGTTCCTTGCCTTCCTTCTCCAACCGGTTGTTGAGCACGTCCAGCATTTCCAGGAAAGACATATCGCGAGAAATGTCTTCCAACTGGTAATCCACTATTTCCCCTTTGGACAGGGTGTTCTTTTGCCGCCATACCTTCAGCGTAAGATTCAATCCCTTGCTCACTTGTAACTCCTTTGCGTCGGTTTCACCTCTTCGAATTCAAGCTGCTCGACATGCCGTTCAGGTTCGGCATCGTCGCCCTTGAATTCCCAGGCTGCTACGTGGGCAAAATTTTCGTCGTCGCGTTTGGCTTCGTTTTCCGGCGTCTGGTGTTCCTCGCGGAAGTGGCCGCCGCACGATTCCTCACGGGTCAGCGCGTCGCGACACATCAGTTCGGCCAGTTCATAGAAGTCGGCCACGCGACCGGCTCGCTCGAGAACCTGGTTGAATTCACCGGACGTTCCCGTGATGGAAACATTCTTCCAAAAGTCCTCGCGCATTTCGGGGATGCGTTCCAGGGCATCTTGCAAACCTTCGGTGCTTCGGGACATACCGCATCTGTCCCAGACCAGGCGGCCCAGTTCGCGGTGAAAGTCGTCCACGGGCCGGTTGCCCTTGTTTGCGATCAAACGCTCGGTATTGTCGCGAGCCGCTTGCTCGGCTTGAGCAAAAGCCTCGTGTTCCGTGGTAACCTCCGGCAGGTCGTTGTTCAAGTAGCCGCCGATGGTGTAGGGAATCACGAAGTATCCGTCGGCCAGGCCTTGCATGAGCGCGCTGGCGCCCAGACGGTTGGCGCCGTGATCCGAGAAGTTGCATTCACCCAGTGCAAACAGACCAGGAATGGTAGTCATCAGGTTGTAGTCTACCCATAGGCCGCCCATGGTGTAGTGCGGCGCCGGGAAGATTTTCATGGGTGTTTTGTAGGGGTTGTCGCCGGTGATCTTGGCATACATATCGAACAGGTTGCCGTACTTGGCCTCGATGGTGCCTTTCCCGTCACGCTTGATGGCGTCCTCGAAGTCAAGGTAAACGGCAAGGCCGGTGGCGCCCACGCCGCGTCCCTCGTCACAGACACCTTTGGAAGCGCGAGAAGCTACGTCCCGGGGAACCAGGTTGCCGAAAGCGGGGTAGCGGGTTTCCAGGTAATAGTCGCGTTCCGCTTCGGGGATGTCCTCGGGGCGGCGTTTATCGTCCTTGTCCATGGGAACCCACACACGACCGTCGTTCCGCAAGGATTCACTCATCAGGGTCAGCTTGGACTGATGATCGCCGGAAACCGGGATGCAGGTGGGGTGAATCTGCGTGAAGCAAGGATTGGCGAAGAAGGCGCCCTTCTTATAGGCTCGCCAGGAGGCGGTGACATTACAGGGAATGGCGTTGGTGGATAGGTAGTAGACATTGGAGTAACCGCCGGTGGCCAGGCAGACTGCATGAGCCTCGTGGCGTTCAATGGCGCCGTTGATCAGGTCGCGGGTAATGATACCCCGCGCCTGGCCGTCGACCACCACCACTTCCAGCATTTCGGTGCGGGGGTACAAGGTTACCTTACCCGTGTGAACCTGCGCCATAAGCGCACTGTAAGCGCCAAGCAACAACTGCTGTCCGGTCTGGCCGCGCGCGTAGAAGGTGCGGGAAACCTGCGCCCCGCCGAAGGAGCGGTTGTCCAGGTAGCCGCCGTAATCGCGGCCGAAGGGAACGCCCTGCGCCGTGCACTGGTCGATGATGTTGTTGGATACCTGGGCCAATCGGTAGACGTTGGCCTCGCGAGCCCGGTAATCGCCGCCTTTTACCGTATCGTAGAACAGGCGATAGACGGAATCGCCGTCGTTGGGGTAGTTCTTGGCAGCATTGATGCCGCCCTGTGCGGCGATGCTATGAGCGCGGCGCGGGCTGTCCTGCAGGCAAAAGGCCTTGACGTTGTAACCCAACTCGGCAAGCGATGCCGCCGCGGATGCGCCGGCAAGACCGGTGCCTACCACGATGATGTTGTATTTGCGCTTGTTGGCCGGGTTGACCAACTTGGTTTTGAAACGATGTTTGTCCCACTTTTCCGAAACGTGGCCTTCTGGAATTTTTGCGTCCAACATTCAGGCGCCCCCTTTGGTAATCATCATGATGATGGGAATGAGTGCAAAACCCGCGCTGATCAAGACGGCGAGACCGATCAAAGCTTTTTTCAGGTGCGGCGTATGGCCGCGATGGCCGATGCCGAAGCTTTGAAAGGCGCTTTGGATACCGTGGACCAGGTGCAGGCCCAGGACCACCATTGCGCCGACATAGAACAAGCCGTAGGTTGGGTTACTCAATTTGGTGACTACCAGGCCGTATAAACCGGCCGGTCCTTCCACGGTCTCGAATGTGAAGTTCATGAGGTGAATGATCAGGTAGAAGAAGATCAAGCACCCGGTGTAGATCATGCTTCGCGATGCGAGTGTGGCATCTGAAGCAGCCTTGTAATAGTATTCGGTACCACGCGCGGTTTTGTTCTGCATCGCCAGCTGGAAGGCCAGATAAATGTGAACAACGGTGATCGCGATCAACCCGATGCGCGCAAGAGGCAGCCACTTTTGTTTGTGTAGGAAGGCCGCGTAGTCGTTAAACGTCTGCTCTCCGACAAAGAGCAGCAGGTTACCGGAGAGGTGGATGACCAGGAAACCCGCCATACCCAGGCCGGTGACGGCCATGAGCTGTTTTCTTCCAACAGACGTACTCAGGAAGTTGGAAAGCCACGTCATTACATAACTCCTGTATTTTCATATCAATAATTCAAGGGTAAACCGTACTAGTCTTCAAAGTTGATATCGACCTGTAACCGGATCGGTTTCCCGCTCAATACCGTGGGTAGGGTAATCGAGACAGGGACCACGAAAGGTTCGACATCCTGTTCCGGGGAAGCGACGGGCGTCGCCATGGCAGCAGTTGCCAATCCCTGACCTTGGGCGGTATCGGGAGCATCCGCCGAAGGCCCCGGGCCGGGCGCCGAAGCCATTTCGGCAATCTCGGCCATATCGTCCAGTTCCTCGATCTCGATCGGGTCCTCGTCATCGAGTTCAATAACCTCGGACTCGTCGATGGATGGAATGGGCTTGAGTAACGCCTCCGCCGGCTTCGCGGCACTCGCCGGCGCGGGCGTATCGGAAAAATCGTCGTCATCGAATTCAATGATGTCCTCGTCTTCGTCGGGAAGATTCGCCAAATCATCGGAAGCATCCGGATCATCGTCCAGGAATTCGATTTCATCCATGCCGCCGCCGATTTCCAGTTCATCGTCGTCGTCTTCCAACACGGGTTCCGGCTCCAGCATCGGCGGTGCGGCCATGACAGGCGCGGGAGCGGGCCTGGGCGGCGCGGGAGCGGGTGTCGGCTCGGGCATGGGAGCTGTCTTGATGCCGGGCGGCGCGGCCTGCGGTTTCGGCCGGGTCGGCAGGGAGGGCGCTGCCGCTTTCGGCTTGGGCGGCAGGTTGGGCATTTTGGGCTTCGGCGCGGTAGGGCGAGACGAATCGCCGCCGGTTTCTTCTTCCAAGCCGTACTTCTTGCCCAGGTTCTTCAGAACCAGCTTACTGATGGCCTTAAGCGTTTCGAAAACGCCGTCTCCCCTGGGAGCAACCGCTTCGAAATAAGGGACGTTGAAACGATTGATGCGTTCGTTTAAATCCGGCACCGGGAGGGCGTTTTTCATATCCCTTTTATTGAATTGAATCACATGGGGCATATTTCGAATATCGAGGTTCTGTTCTTTCAAGTTGGTAATCAAGTTCTCGAAACTATCGATATTGGCATCGACCATCGGTTCCTGGCTGTCCGCTACGAAGACGACGCCGTCGGCTCCTTTCAACACCAGTTTCCGCGTGGTGTCGTAAAAGACCTGACCCGGTACGGTATACAACTGGATCTTGGTCTTCATTCCGCGGATGGTGCCCAGATCGATGGGCAGAAAATCGAAAAACAAGGTGCGGTCGGTCTTGGTGGCCAACGAGAGCATCTTGCCCTTGGCGTTACCGGGAAGGGTATCGTAGATGTGCTGCAGGTTGGTCGTTTTGCCACATAAGCCCGGTCCATAATAAACGACCTTGGCTGTCAACTCTTTAGTGGCATAGTTAAACAGAACCATAGTATGCTCCAGATCGAATCTGACACCGGGTAAACCACACCCAAAACCCGCTTAAGGGATCGGGACACCGCTCGAATCCCCCCGGCTTATCTAGATCGGACGGTGTAATTTATCATGAAAAGCAAAGCCATGACAAAATTTTTCATAGAAAGCCGAAATGCCGACAACTTTCGGCATAATGGGTTACGTCTTGAAACTCATCACACAAGGCGGATATAGTAGGCCCGTAAATCGATAGGAGGTAGTGCCGCCATGCTGACCATGCTGGGAATTCCCAACTGTGACACCGTAAAAAAAGCCCGCAAACATCTCGAGGCCAACCAGGTCCCCTTTCAGTTTCGCGACTTGCGCAAGCAACCGCTGGACCGCGAGGAGTGGGCCGGCCTGATTGCCCAGGACGATTCCGGCAAGCTGATCAATACCCGCGGACCGTCTTTCCGCAAGGCCGGCATTCCCAAGGAAGAACTGAACCCGGGGAACAGCCTCCAAGTATTACTGGAGCATCCCACCGCCATGAAAAGGCCGGTCATGACGGAAGACGGTCGGCTACTGTCCATCGGCTTCAGCCCCGAAATCTTTCAAGCCTACATCAATCGCTGACACAAGGGAGCGATCATGCAAGAACCGCCCGACGCGGACGCCGGCCTGTTCGGCTGTCAATTCGACCCGGAGCTGACGGAGCAGGTCATCATCGGCGTACCCTGGGAACCCACGGCCTCCTACGGTCGCGGCGCCTCGCAAACCCCCGAGCGCATCATTCGTCCCAGTCATCAGTTGGATTTCTTCGACGGCTTCCTGCAAAAGACCTTCGGCGAAACCATCGGCATGTTGCCGCTCGATCCCGCATGGCAGGAAAGCAACCGGCAATGCATTGCCCTGGCCGATCCTATCATCGCTGCCGGCGGTGCGCACACCGCTGCCTTGAAAGCGGATCAACAAAAGGTCAACGCCGCCTCGCGGGAATTGAACCGGAGCCTCTACGAAACCAGCCGCCGTTGGTTGTCGCGGGGAAAAGCCGTCGGCGTCTTGGGCGGCGATCATTCCTCGCCGTTGGGCCATATGAAAGCCTGTTTGGAAAAAGAACCCGGCAGCGGCGTCCTTCACCTGGATGCCCACCACGACCTGCGCAACGCCTATGAGGGGTTCACCTATTCGCACGCGTCGATCATGTACAATCTGCTCACCGAAACGCCCGAACTGGGCCTCCTGGTATCGGTAGGCATTCGCGACTATTGCGAAGACGAGGCCATATTTGCGCGCCGTAATCCCAAGGTTACCACCTTCTATGACCGCGATCTGAAACGGGACCTGGCTCGCGGCGTCAACTGGGCGGCCTGCTGTGAGAAAATTATCGACGCCTTGCCGAAACGAGTCTACATTTCCTTCGACATCGACGGCTGCACGCCGGACCTCTGCCCCCACACGGGAACCCCGGTGCCCGGCGGTCTGAGTTTCGACCGGACGGTGTTCCTTTTGGAAGCCTTGGTGGAGAGCGGGAGAAGGATCATAGGTTTCGACCTTTGCGAGGTTGCCCCGGATACAAACGACCCGAGTAACGAATGGGACATGAACGTGGGGGCGCGTTTCCTTTATAAACTGTGCGTCGTGATGTACGCATCTAATCGCAAATAGTCGTCGGGCTCATCAGTGGTGGTGATGTCCGGAGGCCGCTTTCTTCTGGAAAGGTGTGGGGCTGTACGGCATAGCACTTGCCGGTTTTCCTTCAATCACGTGATAGGCCTTATCCATTTCCAGAACCCCCAACTTTTGGGTTTTACCCGTAACCGGCCAGTAGATGGAGATGTCTTGGATGCCCGCGGCTTTCCCCAAGCCGATGTGCTGTCTCAGCGGTGAAGCACCGAAGCTGCCGCCGGAACGCACCGTGCGGTGGATCTCACGTGACTTGCCCGCTTCCGTGACTGTAACCTGGATACGCGCGCCGATCGCGCCCCGGTTGGTTTGTACCCCTTCCAGTTTCAGGATGATCCAACGGTTGCCGGCGTTCGGGTTCTCGAACAGGGCGTTGCGGTAATTGTCGCCCGAAAAGGCGCCGCCCATGACCGCGTACACGTCTTGGTCGCCGTCCCGGTCCAGGTCAACGAATGAGACACCATGGCCCTTTTGCAGATGACCGAAGCCGCCCGAGGTAGTGACATCGTCAAAGCCGCCCTTTCCGTTGTTGCGGAACATACGGTTGGGCATCAGGGTGTCCAACGCCGGCCTGCCCGAACCGACGTAAAAGTCAAGGAAACCGTCGTTGTCCAGATCGCCGAAATTGGCTCCCATGGCCAGGGTGATGACATGAATGCCCGCCGCCTCGCTGATGTCCTCGAAGGTGCCGTCGCCCTTGTTGCGGTAGAGTCTTGCCTTCTCCGAGGTTTTGGCCTTGCCCAGGTAATCGGCCGCCACTTCGCCCACGTCTTCAATGAAATAGTCGGCCACGTAGAGATCCTGGTCGCCGTCGTTATCCATATCGAAAAACCAGGTGGGGAAACTTGCCCCCGGCGGACCGATGCCCGCCTCCAGCGAGATATCTTTAAAAATCCGTTTGCCGGCTTCACCGCTCGGGTGGGGCATGTTTTTGTAGAGCAGGTTGAAGCCGTCGAGGCGACTGATGAAGAGATCGGTCCAGCCGTCGTTGTCGATGTCGCCGCTTGCCGTGCCCTTGACGAAACCCCGGTAGGCCAAACCGTACTCGACCGCGCTCTCGCGGAAGGTGCCGTCGCCGTTGTTCATGAAGAGTTCGCAGGCGTGCGTGTCGCCCGCTTGCGTTTCGTTGCCGATAAACAGGTCGATCCAACCGTCGTTGTTCACATCCAACCAGGTGGCGGTTTGCGTGGGATGATAACTCAACAAACCCGCGGCCTCGGTGACGTCCGTAAAGCGCCCGTTGCCGTGGCTTTTCAACAGGGAGTTGGGGTAGTGCCCCTGCCGGGCTCGCCAGGCGCCGCGCAGTACAAGGATGTCCGTGTTGCCGTCGTTGTCCGCATCGGCTTGGATCATGTTGAGACCGCCGGTAATACCGGTCAGGCCCGAGGCGGCAGTTTTGTCTACAAAACCGCCCTTGCCGTCGTTTTCCAGATAATGGATCTGATCCTTCAGTGACCAGGATGAGCACAGGATGTCCAGCAAACCGTCGCCGTTGAAATCTTCCACTATCACGCCGCCGGCCAGGGAGTCTTTGTCCACGCCGATGTTGGCGGCGATGTCCGTAAAGCGCTTCATCTCGTAACCGGATTGAAAGGCTTCGGGCGGAATGAGCCATTGCGCCGGCACCTTGTCCGGGTATTCGCCGAGGGTCATATAGGCGATATTCATCAGCCAACGGGCGCGCAGATTCTCGGCATCTATTTTCAGTATTTGTTCCAGCACCCCGATCGCATTTTGCGACCCTTCCCGGCGCCTATGCACCCCTTCGCCTTGAATGGGCAGCAGGCAGGATGCCGAGGTATGGTTGTCCAGGCAGTTCTCCTGTTCACCCAGACGCATCCAAGCCAGAGACAGATTCTTCAGGTACCACATCTTCTGTTGGTAGAAGAAACGGTTGGCGTTCTCCAATTCCTTTTTGACCGTTTTCATCATGGCGATGGCTTCCCTGGTTTTGCCCGAGCGCAGCAACTCCACGGCCAGCATGGGTTTGTAGCGGGCTGTTTTGGGATTCGCGGGGTCCTCGGCAACCAACTTGTCCAAATTCTCGGCGCGTTCGTCGTTGGCATAGATGTCTTTTTCAATGCCGACCGCTGTACTCAACTCGGCCAGGATTTTTGCCATCTTGCGGTTGCTCTCCGGTTGATCGGCGGCCGGAGCGTAAAGGCAAAAGGCAGCGAGGATCAGAAGAAAACGCACCATGGATCGCCGTCTCCTAAGGTTGGGTAATGGTATGAATCCGACCGGCATCCAGGTTGCGAACGACCTGCTTGTCGCCGTTGGGCCAGCGGATTTCCACGTCGGCCCGCGTTGCCTTGCCCAGACCCGCATGCTGTACTTTCGGGTGAAGCGATTGATAACCCACGCCGCCGGTCACCTCGCGCCAGATGGTTTTGCCGCCCTCGGGTTTAATCAGCAACCGGGAACCGATGGCATCGCGATTCGTCGCCTTGGCGGGGTTGCCCACCAGCTTGATCTTCAACCATTGGTTGCCCAGGCTTTGGGTGTTATTGCGGTACAACACGGCGGGCAGGTGGAAATTGGTGACCACCATGTCCAGGTCGCCGTCATTATCCATATCCAGATAAGCCGCGCTTCTGCTGTTGCCCAACAAATCCGCGCCGCTCTCCTGACCGCGATTATTCAGCTTGCCGTTTTCATTGACGAAGAAGACGTTCGTGTCCCGGTCGCGCGCCGAATTTTGGATGACATATTCCTCACCTTCCGCGTCCTTCATGGTAGAGGTTTTGGCGTAGAGGTTGTACTCGTTCAGACCGTTGGTGCAGTAGAGATCGTCGTCGCCGTCGTTGTCGAAATCGAAGAAGTCGGCATCCCAGGCCCAACCCGTGGAACTGTAACCGCGACCCACTGCGTCGGAAAGACGATAGCCCGTGAACCTGTCCCCTTCCCTCTTGGAGGTGAACAGGTGATTGGCTTCCACCACGCGCATGGTCGCCAGCTTCTCCGGGTTGAACTTCATGGGCGTTTCGGCGTTGGGCAGCACGTATTTCTCGTCCTTGACCATGATGAAGATATTGGAAATATAGACATCCGGATGCGTATCGCCGTTCAGATCGGTCAGGCCCACGTTCATGCTGTTGGAGGGCACGTCCGTACCCCATTGTCGCGCCAGGTCTTCGAAGGTGCCGTCGCCCTTGTTGCGTAGGTAGGCGTTGCTGCCGAAGTCGTTGCCCACGATGAGGTCTTGCAGGCCGTCACCGTCGATATCGGTATGAGACACCGCTTGGGACCAGCCGCTGTTACCCGCGCCCGCTTTTTCGGTGACGTCCTCGAACACAAAATTGCCCTTGTTGCGGAACAGCTTGTTGGTCTGGCCGTTGACATTGTTACGGACCAGACTGGGCCGAGCGCCGTTCAGGTAATCGCCGTAATAACAAATATACAGATCCAACAGGCCGTCGTTGTCATAATCGAACACCGTGGCCGCGCCGCCGACCAGACCCTTCCCACCCAGGCCGGCTTTGTCGGAAACATCTTCAAAGGTGGCATCGCCCTTATTGCGATAAACGCGATGGACATCGTTGACATAGGTGATGACAATGTCCTGGCGACCGTCGTTATCCAGATCGGCGATCAGCGGTTGCCGGGTTTCCCCCGGAAAACCGTCGGCGCCGGTATAGACCAGACCGGCCCTGGCCGTGATATCCACAAACCCGCCCTTGCCGTTGTTGCGGAACAGCTTGTTGCCCGCGCCGCCCAACAGCAGGATGTCCTCGAAACCGTCGCCGTCGATATCTTCCGCGGCGACGCCCGCGCCGCTGAAGGACGGCGGGCTGGTCAGACGAGCCTCGTCTTTATCCTCGTTTTCGCCGGGCTTTTGGTAGAGGAAGCTGCGTTGAAAACGGCTCAGCCAGTCGGAGGTCTTGTGAACAAAATCCAAACCGGCCTCATCGGTCACATCGGAGAACCAGGCGCCTTCTGTCTTGCTGGTCTTACCGGCGGAGGAAACCAGCTTGTCGGGTCCCTCGGCAAGCGGCGGGGCGCTCGCATGACGTTTGGCCAGACCCTGGACGGCTTGCAATGCCTTCTGTATGTGGCCGGCGGTAATGGCGGGCGCATTTTCAGCGCGTGCGGTGTCGCCCATCAATCGAAAGAGCAGGACGCCGTATTGGGCAACGCCTTCCACGATCAACTCGGCGGCAAAGGGATCGGGCTCGATGGTAACACCCAACGATGGGTTGCGAATGGTGGACCTGAGGAACTGCCAGTGAATGCCGCTGTCGCGAAAAGCATCGGCGTCATAGGCTTCAATGATCAACCGACTGTCCCGATCCAGATTGGGAAAGAAGATGATGTCCTCGAATTCGTTGATGCTGTAGGGCACGATTTCCTGGAGTACGGTTTCCACATGATCGGCTCGAATCAGCGCGCTGCCGGCGGCCTTGGCTTTTTCCTGGGCGCCGAAGAGGACATAACCGGTGAAGTAGACCATGGCATTGGAAAACTGATTTTGAATGCGCTCGATTTCGGCGCTGTCATCGGGCCAGTCGTGGCGTGCGAAGAAGCTTTTGATATTGCTCATGAACAGGTGGATGGCTTTCTGATTGTAGTTGCGATAACTGGCCAACTTCTGGTCGATGATCCGCGTCAGGATGGGAAAACCGCTTTGGGGGGCGGATGCAGCAACCGGATTGGGCGCCTTGGTCGGTGCGGCGTTCTTGCCCGCTCGCGCCAGTTTTTGCCAGGCGTCTTTGAGCCGTTGTGCCGACATCGTAGACTCATCGGCCAAACGCGCGGCCTTGTCAGCCAGATTGAGCGAAGCCAGGGTGTAGATATCGATCAGGGTACGCATGTTTTTGACAGCGTCCTGGTCGAGGGGCGCCAGATCAAAAGAGGGGTCCAGCATGGCATCCTGCTGTACGGCCAGGACCGCTCGGAAAGCGTAGGCCACGGACGCGTACTGGCGGATATCTGTATGAGCCAATACGATCTCGCCGTCCGGGTGCGGGATGTGAATATCGCCGTTTTCCTTTTTAGACCAGGCCAGGGAATCTGCTAAGGGGGTTTTCAAATCTTCAGGTGTCACCAGGGAACGGCTTTCAGCTCGGGTTTTAGTTGATGCCTTGGCCCAGATATGCGTGATCAGGGCTTTTTGCAATTCCGTTTTTTCCAGGCGCGCCTCGGAAGTCAGCGGCGTGCCGTACATAAAGTTTTCGAGCCGGGTGGCGGTAGCGTAGCATTTTGGATCGCGGTCGCTCTCCAGTCGGCCGATCTCGCCGACAATGGTATCGACACAAATCTCGGGAGATTGTTGATCTTCTTTACTGTCTTCGCCGAACGCGGGTGAGAAAGTCAGCAAGAGGAAAATAGGAACCCAAGAAAAAGCAGCCATGCTACATCTCCTTTCAGTTTCGAATGTCACGATGGTGTTTGGAGGCCGCCCGCGGGGACGGTTGGGGTCAGGCGACCGTGGGCATAGTATACCCGAAGAGGTTCCATAGAGAAACGCTCATGGTAAGCAGGGGGAAAGAGGATGTTGTTAAAGTCGATGGAATGTGTCGGTTGTCTTGTGATTTTCCGGCGCTCAGCCGATCCTTACTCCAAAAACAGAAAGAAAGCCGGTGCATAAAATAACTTAACAACACCTCAGGATGCATAAAGGATTAATTAGTCGCAAGATGTTTTGTTCTTCCCGGGAAGAATCGAGGATCAGAGACCGGCTCCTCAGGCCTTCCCAGGAAGAATTGGGTCAATTCGGGGTTGGCGGCGGATCTCATCACGACCCGGGCGCGTTCCTGCACTCGGGCGCCCGGCATGATCTCTTTCCGAATCGATTGCAAAAACAAACCGACGGGTTTAGATTAGGATCAGGAGTAAATCATGGACGGAATTACCGGACCGGATCTTACCCTCATCCCAGCCTTCAGCGCTTTTCCAAACAGGGAAGCTGCCGCGCGGATTGCCGCCGAGGATAAGACCGCCAACAAGATCGGTGAGCCGCGTGACGATGCCCGGTTGTTTACCCGGTCCAGGGAGCAGGTGCGTCGCTTTCCCGGCTTCGACGAAATCACGGAGATCAACGAGTTGGTGAAAGAGGACGGCGGTCGGACCGAGGTGCAACGCACCGAAATCCTGGTCACGCGCGAGCCCTTGAATGAAGCGGGCGCATTCAACGAGCCCGGCCGGCTTTTGGATCTACTGGCTTGAGCAGCGGCAAAAACCCCGTGGCGGACCTTCATACCCGCATCGATCAGCAGGCGAAAAAGCTGGAAGAACTCCATGCTTCCCGGCTGATGTGCAAGCGAGGTTGCGCCGCGTGTTGCGTGGATGACATAACCGTTTTCCGAATAGAGGCTGACCACATCAAAGCCCATACGTCGAACCTGCTTCAATCCCAAGAGCCGGCCCCGCCCGGCAGATGCGCCTTTCTGGACGAGGACGGCGCCTGCCGCATCTATCCCCAACGGCCTTATGTTTGCCGAACCCAAGGACTGCCGCTTCGATGGATCGAGGAAGACGAGGACTGGAACCTACAGGAATACCGCGACATCTGCCCTCTGAACGAGGAAGGTGAGCCCATCGAGGATCTGTCCGAGGAGGATTGCTGGACCATCGGGGACGCCGAGGCCGAATTGGCCGCGCTGGAAGAAAAGACTCACGGCAACCTCCAAAGAGTCGCCCTGCGCGACCTCTGGCCGCGGCCGAATCAAGACGAACGGGCGCCCGAATAGAATTCGAGCTTTCTTATTGACGCCGGGCAACATAAAATAGCCTCGCAAGAGGAGGTGGCCTTCATGCCCGTTCGATTTATCATTTCGTTGCTTTTATGTTTGACCCTTCCCGTCGGGGCCGGTGAAATCTCCGGTGTGATCGAGGACGGCACCAACGGCGGAAACGGCAAGGCCGCTGTCGTCAATCTCATCCGCCCGGCGCGCGGCATGGAGGTAGTGGCGAGTCTAAACAACGTGGAAGGCCCTTTTACCCTTAAGTTCGACGGGGAATTGGGACAGGGCACCATCCTGCTGCAAGCCATTAAGGACGGTGTATTCTATACCCAGGCCCGAGTCAACCCCGACGGCATCAACAAGGTCAAGGTCTATGACGCCGATCCCGAGGCCAAGGTAGTTACCCAGATGGGTTATATCGGAATCTACGCCTACGCCGACCGCGTGGAACTGATGACTTTCTTCTACCTGGACAATATCAACTCCCCGCCCAAAACGCGTTTCGGCGGCGAGCCCGCCGTTACCTTCCGCGTGCCGCCCGGTTACAAGGAATTGGAAGGCAGCATTCAGCGAGGCACCATGCCGCTCCGCCAGGGCATTCAGGTGGAGAACGGGGTCGGCACGGCAACCTTTGCCTTGAAGCCGGGCAGGACCACATTCGTAGTGCGCGCCTCTTTCGAACAAACCGATCAATTGACCATTCCCCTGTTGGAAGACATGACAGAGGGTAAACTGGTTATTCTGCCGACCAGTATGCAAGCGGAAGGACCCGGCCTGACTTTTATAGAGCAGGACCCGCAAAACGGTATGAATATCTACACTTTTGCCGTGAATGAAGGGCAGAAGGATCTGGTGGTCAACCTCTCCGGAACGCCGGACGAACAGCGCGGCCAGGTGAATAACCGCGGCGGCAGTGAAGGCTCGTCGTCAAGTACCGCGGCCCACGAAAACCCGGTCAAAAACACCCCCAACCGTCTCGACCGCTTCCGTTATATGATCATGGGTTCGATCCTGGCTTTGTTGGCGCTGGTTTCCATTTTGGTTTGGCGGCGCTGATACCATGGAACCGCTTTGGGTTTTCGGTTACGGGTCGCTGATGTGGCGGCCCGATATCCCCTTTACCGAATCGCGAGTCGGTTATATCAAGGGCTGGACCCGCCGCTTCTATCAAGGCTCCACCGATCATCGCGGTGTGCCCGGAAAACCCGGGCGCGTGGTTACCCTGCTGCCGGAAGACGATGCGATTTGTTGGGGTAGGGCGTTGCACGTTCCCGATGAGGCTCGGGAGGCCGTGTTGGACAATCTGGACCACCGCGAGAAGGGCGGCTATGATCGTCAAAGCAAGCTGTTCTACCCGGAAGATAAGAAGATTCCGCCGTTTCAGGTTCTGGTCTACCGGGCGTCCATGGAGAATCCGAACTATCTGGGCCCGGCGCCGATGCGGGATATGGCCCGACAGATCCTCCACGCCCACGGGCCCAGCGGGCCGAATCGAGAATACCTGGAACGCCTGGCTCAATATCTCGAGGCACACGATCTCAAAGACGATCATGTGACCGAACTGGCCCGTCATCTTCACATGCAGACAGCTTCATAACCCGTTGCCTTTTACATGCTGTTTTTCGGCGACACCGACACGGGATGTGTGCGCTTTAATCAGCATATGTGGCCGCGCCGAGGGTTGAAGCAGTAGCCGGTTATTTCGCCGGACCCGCGAAACCTCACGAGCTTGCATCTTTTTTCAATCCTTCGATTGTGTTAACATGACATGCTTTATGGCCTTCACAATTCAATCAGGTATCACCGGACCAATTCATTCCGGTCCGGTTACCTGTACTACCCCAAGGAGAACATATGCCCCCGAAAAAGGTTCTCAGCCTCCCCGATTTGAAAGTCCAAAGCTTCGTAACTCAAACCCCTGAATCCATCAAGGCGGGCGAATTCGTTCTGCCCAGCGCCAATGCAAGAACCATCTGCTCCTACTGCCGCGATTGCCCGACGGATGTGTTTACCGGTTGCGATACCCAAAAATTCTGTACGGGAGGCTGAGTAATTTCAAGACGACGGCCCCGAACGGGGCCGTCGTAGTTCGGCAATTAATAGGATTACAACCCTATCGGCAAAGCCCGTACTTGCTTATACTAAAGGACAATCTACAATCGCCTCGGCGCTCGTTCCCATCTGTTCCGGCCGTCAAGGCGTTGTCAGGATGAATCGATCCATGCCGGTTCCGGCCTTTCTCCCTGGACCGGCAGTTTGATCCGTTTCCCGGGGAGGAATCATGAAAGAGGGCAAAAGCCGCGCCTATTGGCGAAAGAACCTCACCTATCTGTCCGTGTTACTGACCATCTGGTTTTTGGTGTCCTATGTTTGCAGCATCATTTTTGTAGAACCGCTGAACCAAATCCAATTCGCCGGCTTTAAACTGGGTTTCTGGCTGGCGCAACAGGGCAGCATCTATGTATTCGTGGCGCTGATCTTCATCTACGTGTTCTTGATGAACAGGTTGGACGGTGAATACCACCTGGATGAGGAGGACCACCCATGAGCGTACAAGCCTGGACCTTCCTCCTGGTGGGACTGTCGTTTGCCCTTTATATCGGCATCGCCGTCTGGTCGCGCGCGCGCTCTACCGGTGATTTCTATGTGGCCGGCGGCGATGTCAATCCCGTCATGAACGGCATGGCCACCGCCGCCGATTGGATGAGCGCGGCCTCGTTTATCTCCATGGCCGGCATCATCTCGTTTATCGGTTACGACGGTTCGGTCTACCTGATGGGATGGACCGGCGGGTATGTCTTACTGGCCCTGCTTTTGGCGCCCTATCTGCGCAAGTTCGGCAAGTTCACCGTTCCCGATTTCGTGGGTGACCGTTATTACTCCAGAACCGCCCGAGTCGTTGCGGTGATTTGCGCTATTTTCGTATCCTTCACCTATGTTGCCGGCCAGATGCGCGGCGTGGGTATCGTTTTCAGCCAGTTTCTGGGTGTGGATATCGACATGGGCGTGGTCATCGGCATGGTGGTGGTTTTCATCTATGCGGTGCTGGGGGGGATGAAGGGCATTACCTATACCCAGGTTGCCCAATACTGCGTGTTGATTTTTGCCTACATGGTGCCCGCCATTTTCATCAGTTTATTGATGACCGGCAATATTGTGCCGCAACTGGGTTTCGGCAGTAAATTGGCGGACGGTTCCGGTGAATACCTGTTGCACGCACTGGATAATTTGAACCAACAATTCGGCTTTGCCGCCTATACCGACGGCACCAAGAGCACGGTCGACGTCTTCTTTATCACCGCGGCGCTGATGGTGGGCACCGCCGGTCTTCCGCATGTGATCGTACGCTTTTACACGGTGCCCAAGGTTTCGGCGGCGCGGGTCTCAGCCGGATATGCCCTGTTGTTCATTGCGCTGCTGTATACCACGGCGCCGGCCGTGGCTGCATTTGCCCGCACCAACCTATTGAAAAGTATTGCCGACAAACCCTACACAGAGGCGCCCGGTTGGTACAAAAGTTGGGAAGATATCGGCCTGATCACCTTCGACGATAAAAACGGCGACGGCGTGATCAACTACGTGGGCAACAAGCAAGCCAACGAGTTGACCATCGACCGGGACATCATGGTGCTGGCCAATCCGCAGATTGCCGGTCTGCCGCCCTGGGTCATTGCCCTGGTAGCGGCCGGGGGTCTTGCCGCGGCGCTTTCAACGGCCGCGGGTTTGTTGCTGGTGATCTCTACCTCCTTCGCACACGACTTGATGAAGAAGAGCTTCCGTCCGCAAACCACGGAAAAAGAAGAGTTGCTGTTCGCCAGAATCGCGGCGGGCGCCGCGGTGCTGATCGCGGGTTACTTCGGCATCAATCCGCCCGACTTCGTGGCGGCGGTGGTGGCATTCGCCTTCGGTCTGGCCGCTTCGTCCTTCTTCCCGGCGATCATCCTGGGCATCTTCAGCAAAAAGACCACGCGGGAGGGGGCGGTGACCGGCATGATAGTGGGTATCGCCTTTACGGCGAGTTACATCATCTACTTCAAGTTCATCAACCCGAGCATGAACTCGGCGGACCACTGGTGGTTCGGCATCTCCCCGGAGGGCATCGGCACCCTGGGCATGCTGATCAACTTCGCCCTCACCATCACCATTTCCAAATTCACGGCGGAACCGCCGCAAGACGTGCAGGAATTGGTGGAACACATCCGCCTACCCGGTGAAAAAACGGCGATGATCAGCTGATTACCCCGTTTTTTACCCAAACGGGAACACCATGAAGAATTTTGGGCGCCAAGTTGGAAGCAACACCGGCGCCCTCTTTTCATAACTGTCAAGAGCCCGGTTTCACACCGGTGACGTATAGGGTTGCGGCCAGGCGGTGGGCTTCCGGGAATTTATTGACGATGATGTCCAGGAATTTGGCCGGCAGGAGAAGGGCCGTAAAGGTTCCCTTGATCGGCATGTAGGCTTTGGGAAAAGTGAGACCCGTCAGCACGTACATCCATTCAGAAAGCAGGTGAACCATGGCGCTGCAAGGGCCGCCGTGGATGCCGACCTCCAGGTCCCCGAAGGAGGAAAACTCTTCCAACAGGCCCTCGCGGGACCAGCGGCGATAATCGTTGGGTTGGCCGTGGAAAGGAAAGAGGAAAGGCGCGATGAAGAAACAGCGACCGCCGGGTTTCAGGACGCGCAGGGTCTCGGCGACCACCTTGTCGGGGCGAGCCACGTGTTCCAGCACTACCTCGCAAAGGACGCCGGTGACGGTGTTGTCGGCCAGAGGGATGCGATGCCCGTCGGCGATGATGTCGACACCGGGGAAATCATCGATATCCAGGTGAATGGCGTCGGGGTAGCGGGAGACGCCGCTGCCGATGATCAGCTTGGTGCCCGGCATGCCCAGGGTTCGCTCGCGGGCCTCCCGCCAGGCGCGTCCCGGAAAGTACTCCGAGGTGATGATGCGGCGGGCCGAAGCCATGAGCCTGTTGGGTTCGCGGTAGTTCTTCACCATGGAGACGGCATCCGGGTTGCTCAGATCGGCCACGGGCTCCGAGAGGAAATCCACCGCGTCACCTCGTTTTGCATAGTCGCGGGCGCATGGGTCGCAGTGAAAACCGTTTTCTTTTTCGGTCAGCCCGGCGCCGCATGCCGGACAAGCCAGGGAGGTATACCAATCAGCCACGAACCCTCCTTCAGGATTCATGAGCTTATCGGGAGCCGCCCTGGAAATCAATCATTTATATAATAAGAGATCATGTTTCCCCAATCGAGGTCGGCCGTCGATCACAATGCGTGAAAAACGACCTCTTTACGACCAAACCGCTGCTGACAAGGAGCGAAGGAGTGTGCTAGCATGAGTTGATTTTATTAGGGGTCTGAGTCTATGTACGTGCTCCGATATACCGAGGGCGGAGAGGAAAAAAAGGTGGAAATCACCGATCGTGAACTCCTTCTCGGTCGCGCCCCTGATTGCGCCCTGGTTCTGGCGCAGCCCGGTATCTCGCGCCACCATTGCAAAATCATGTCCGACGGCAACAAGGTTGCCATAGCCGATATGGGTTCCAAAAACGGCACTCGGGTCAACAATATCTATATCAAAAACGCCACCCTGAACCCCGGCGACACCATCACCGTTGCGGAATTCCCGCTGAAGTTCGAGGTCTTGCGGCCCAAGGCAGGCCCCGTACAAGGGCGCCCGGAGGAAGATACCGACCAGATGGTGCTGTTGACCGAGCAAAAGGAACTGCATGAGGAAGCCGGCACCATCATCCGCGAGGCCGGGGATTTCAAAGACATCATTGCTCAATACGACCAGGAAAAGAAAGCGGTCCAGGCCCAAAAAAGCGACAAGGACGAGGCCAAGCGCATTATGACGGTCATCATCGAGGTGGCCGAAGCCCTGATCGCGGTCAAATCGCTGGACGAAATCATCGAAAAGCTGATGGACCTTATTTTTGCCAACCTCCCCGCCGACAGGGGCTTCCTGATGCTGCTCAACAACCAGGGCCGGCTGGAAGCCAAGGTCACCAAACACCGCAACGCCGACGACTCCGAAATTATCGAGATCTCCAGCACCATCGCCAACAAGGCGCTCAGGGAACAATGCGCCATCCTGACCACGGACGCGCAGGTGGACCCGCGTTTCAAGGCCGGGGAATCCATCCGTTTCCTGGGCATCAAATCGGCCATGTGCGTGCCTCTGTTCCACAAGAAAAAGTCTATCGGCATCATCTACCTGGACTGCCCGACCAGCGCGGCCGTGTTCACGCCTAACGATTTGGACCTGCTCACCTCCATGGCCAACTTCGCGGCCGTGGGCATCGAGCAGGCCCAGTTGGCCGAGAAGATTCAAGAGGAGCAATCGGTTCGCGAGCGTTTGTCGCGTTACCACTCCCCCGCCATTGTCTCGCGCATTTTGGAGAACCTTTCCCAAAGCGACGGGCACCTGCTGGCCGAGATGCGCGACGTCTCGATAATGTTCGCCGATATCGTGGGCTTCACCCCCTTTTCCGAGCGAACCTCTCCGGCCAGAATCGCCGAATTGCTCAACGGCTATTTCTCCGAGATGACGGATGTCATTTTCAAATATGAGGGCACGCTGGACAAATACATCGGGGATGCCATCATGGCCATCTTCGGTGCGCCCAACGCCATGGAAGACCACGCATTACGCGCGGTCTCGGCGGGCTTGGAGATGCTGGAGCGCCTGGCCGTGGTCAACCAGCATCGGCCGCCCGACTATCAATTCAAGATCCGCATCGGCATCAACAGCGGACGCGCGGTTGCCGGAGATATCGGCTCCATGAAACGGATGGAATACACGGTGCTCGGGAATACGGTCAATATGGCCGCCCGCATCGAGTCCATGGCTTGTAAGCCCTTGCAGGTGGTTGTCGGCGAGGGAACCTATCAGGCCGTGAAAGATCATTTTATTTGTCAACCGCTGGGCCCCATTCGCCTTAAGGGGATCAGCGAAGAAACCCATGTCTATCACATTCAAGGAAAGCGCTAGGGTTTGGAGGGAAAATTGAAAAACCTGGTTGCCGGCTTAACGGCCCTGATCCTTCTACTGAGTTGTGGAGAGAAGAAACCGACCGCTGCCGAACTGGCTGAGGCCGAACGGGAATATAACTACCGTTCCGCCATGCAACAGTACAAGTTGGGCGCCAATGCGTTGAACAACAAGGACACCCTGAAGGCTATCGAGCACCTGGAACAGGCGGTAGAAAAGGACGATCAGAACTTCACCTACCACCATTGGCTCGCCCTTGCTTATTCCATGAACGGTCAGTTGGCGGAAGCGGAAGAGCATTTGAAAAAAGCGTTGGCCATCAACCCGAATAATGCCGAGTCGCACAACCTGATGGGCTCCATCCTGGTGGATCAAGGCCGCTTCGACGAAGCGGTGGTGTCCTTCCGCAAGGTTATTCAAGATAAAAACTATCCCGAACCCAAGTTCCCCTATTTCAATCTGGGTAAATGCCTGGTAAAGCAGCAGCGCCCCGATCAAGCGGTGGCTGCTTTCGAGTTTGCCCTGCGCTTCGATCCCAAGTTCTACCGGGCCTATATTGCCCTGGGTGAAATCTTCAAAGACAAAAAAGACTACATGAAAATGTTGTACTACTACCAAAAAGCAGAGCCGGCCTATGCCAACGACGTCAACGTTCTCTTCAACATAGGCCTGGCCCATTTTCAATTGAAGCAATTCAACCGGGCCAAGCGCTACCTGGCGCAGGTATCCATCCTGTTCCCCCCGCCCGCCATCGATCAACCTACCCAGAAGATGCTTCAATACATCAACCGAATGGAGTGAGCACCAACGTGGACTTTCATGCGGAGTTCAAAAAAAGCCTGAAACGATTCCCCAGTTTGGAGGGATTGATCTTTGTCGACCCGGACGGGGAATCGATTCTTTTCGAAGCCCCGTCCATGGACCCTTTCGATGTTCAACTGACCGGGGCGCGCATCCCCATCCTGCAGCAGCACTACCGCTTTTCCGGCATTTCTTCCAAGCCGGTTTTCATGGAGTTGCACTTCCGAAAGCGGTATATTATTTCCGTTATCCTCAAGCAGAGCTATACTATCACGGCCATCGGTCGGAGTACCAAGGAACGAGCCCCCCTGAAATTCCATCTATGGACCCTGGCCCGCAAGTTCAATGAAGAGATCGTGTAGGAGCATCGATGAACGATGAGAAAAAGAAGGGCTTCTTCTCGCGTTTCAAGCGGAAGAAGAACGATGAAGAAGCGCAGGAGAACCGGGAGGAACCGGTTGCCGTAGAGCCTGAGCAGGAAACCGAGCCGGAAGATAAACCCAAGACTGGTTTCTTCAGCAAGTTGAAAGCCGGACTGAAGAAAACGACCGATTCGCTGAAAGGCGGTATGGATCGTCTCTTCCTGGCCACCCGCCCCATCGACGAGGATCTGCTGGAAGAACTGGAAGAAATGCTGATCGGCGCGGACATCGGGGTCCAGACCTCCATGGAAATCATCGAGCGGGTTCGTCGCGAGGTAGACCGCAAGGCTTTGAAGAACGGCGAAGAACTGAAGGAACATATCAAGAAGGAACTGCTGCGCATCCTCGCCGAAATTCCGAACAAGGGTTTCAACCTGGATCATAACCCCACCATCATTCTGGTCGTCGGCGTGAACGGCGTGGGTAAAACCACCACCATCGGCAAGCTGGCCAACTATATGCGCGGCCAGGACAAAACCGTCTGCGTCTGTGCGGCGGATACCTTCCGTGCGGCGGCGGTCGAACAGTTACAGATCTGGGCCGAACGTGCGGGTGTGGATATCGTGCTGAAAGAAGGCAGCAAGGACCCCGCGGCCGTAGTCTACGACGCCCTGGAACGGGTCAACGAAACCAACGCGGATGTACTGCTTGTCGATACGGCGGGCCGCCTGCACAACAATCCCAACCTGATGAACGAGTTGGCCAAGATCCGGCGCATCACGACGCGTGACTTCGAAAATGCGCCTCACCATGTGTTGCTGATCCTGGATGCGGTCACCGGACAAAACGGTCTTCAACAAGCCAAGAAGTTCGTGGACAAAGTCGGCGTGACCGACCTGATCATCACCAAGCTTGACGGGACGGCCAAGGGCGGCATCGCGGTAGCCATTGCCAACGAACTGAACATGCCCATCCAGTTCATCGGCGTCGGTGAGCAGATGAACGACCTGCTGCCCTTCAACCACCAGGATTTCGTCAACCTGTTGTTCAAGGATTGAGCACCGGCCTTCCACAGATCAACTGCCCGGCCTGACAATCTCCGGCCGGGCCATTTTCTTTTGCCTCTTTTTTCGTCCGTTTGCGCTACATAAGAAAAGGGTTTCACATCAAAGATTCGAACCCTTGCAAATTTTCTAACAGGCCGGCGGACACGTCCGCTGCCGAAGAGTGTGTTATAATGCCCGTGATGGAAGTAGGGACAGAAATGACGGAAGCCACACAAGATCGCCGTAAATATCTGCGCTTTCCCACCGATACATTGGTTTGGTGGAACAACGACTGGGAGCCGGAACCCATTACCTTGGTCGATTTATCAGCGGGGGGAATGCTCTGTGAGTATCCGCGTGCTTTGCCTACCGGCGAGAAGGTGAGCTTGCACTTCGAATTTCCCGGATTCGATCGTCTGATCTACTGCCATTGCGAGATTGCCCATTGCCGCCCGGGAGAACACACCTATTACCTGATCGGCCTACGCATCGATTCGGTGGAAGGTATGGAAATGGACGCCTTCATCACACGCCTGAGAAACGGCTTACCTCCGAGTTCGGAAGCCCTTCCCGAGACCTGATCCGCTTCAAGCGTCCTTGAATACTTCCAGCAGTTGGTCTTCTTCTCCCATGGAGGGCATCAGGTAGACACCGCCGGACATGGGCTTCAGTTCGTTCAATAATTCGCGCGCCAGTTGAACGCCCAATTGCCTTTGCTCTTCGGCCTCGGCATTTTTGAACCGCTCCAAGTCCGCGTCTTTGATGGCAATACCCGGATACTCGTTGTTCAGGAAACGGGCGTGCCGGTAATCGCGAACCATCATCACGCCGAAGATCACCGGAACGCGGAACGGGGCCAGGGCTTTGAGAAACGGCTCCACCCGGGAGATATTGAATACGGGCTGGGTTTGTACGAAAGTTGCGCCGCGCTTCAGCTTGGCTTCCAGACGCCGCATCTCGTCATCCAGGTCTACCGCCAGAGGATTGGCGGCCACGCCTATTTGAAACCGCGTGCGCGCACCCAGGTCGTTCATGCCGAAATCTTTGCCCACATTCATGCGCGCCATGATTTCAACAAGACCCTGACTGTCTACGTCGAAGATGGATGTGGCGGAAGGATAATCCCCTACCCCGGCAGGATCACCGGTCAAAGCCAGGATGGTGTGAACCCCCAACAGGTGGGCGCCGAGCAGTTCGGCCTGAAGACTGATGAGATTGCGATCACGGCAGGTGACGTGGGCAATCGACTCGATACCGGTTCGATCGAAGATAGCCCGAGCCAGGGCAATCGAGGAAACACGCGCTCTGGCCAGGGGGTTTTCGGGAATGTTGACGGCATCGATACCGTACGGTTTCAGTTGTTCCAAGAGGTTGAACAGTTGGGCAACCTCCAACCCGCGCGGCGGCTCCAACTCGATTGACAAAATCGGCTCGCGTCCCAACTTCCGCCCCAGCAGCCTGGAATCCTCGAGGGTCGCTTGTTTGTTCTCGGAAGACGCGACGCTGATCTCCGGTTCGGGTTCTCCGGCGACGCCCCAGGTGGGCTTGCGACCGCGAAGGCTGTCGGCAACGGCGCGAATATGATCGGGCGTAAACCCGGAGGCGCCGCCTATGATCGCGGCGCCGCGCTCCAGGAACATCTCGGCGCACTCCGCTACATATTCCGGCGAGCTGAGGTAGGTCTTGGTGTTGCCCAGGCGAACGGGGTAACCCGCATTGGGTCGCACGCACAAGGGATATGGCCGGCTCAGTTTTTCCAAAAAGCTGTCGATTTCCAGCGGACCCAAAGTCCCGTGAATGCCCACCACGTCGGCGCCGTTATTCAAAAGCGCCTGAAAGCAGTCTTCCATGGCGTCACCGAATTTAGTCGCGCCGTCCTCCAGGAATGTCATGTTGGCAATGATGGGCAGCGAACACAGACCGCGCAGGGCGATCAAACACTGCTCAGCCTCGATCAAAGAACTGAACCCGGAAAGAATGAAACCGTCGGCGCCGTGATCCAGAAACACGGCAGACTGCTCGCGATAGACTTCGCGATAATCTTCTTCGGTCAGCTTGCCGTAGGGCTTCAACAAGGCGCCGGTGGGTCCCAACTCGCCGAAGACCAGGCCGTTGGGGCCGACCGCTTCCTTGCACAGGATGAGGGCGCGCCGATTGATTTCGTCATGCTGCTCCAGGGTCTCGCGCTTGTGCAGGATGATGCGGTTGGCCATGGCCGTGCCGGTCACCAGGACATCGGCCCCGGCTTGGGCGAAATCCGCCTGTACTTTGCCGACTTGCTCCGGTTCTTCCAAAAGCAGTCTGGGCATAAAGACCCCGGCCTTGGTGCGTCGCTGAAGTTCGGAATGAATATTCCCGCTGACCACGAGAACCCTGTTGGTTATGAGGTATTCGAAATCCGAACGAAGCATGGTGCTTACAGGTCCTGCTCGGTTTCGGCGTAGGGTTTGAAACCGGTAATCTCGTAATTCTTGGTGCCGCTGGGAATGCGGATGCTGACTTCATCGCCCTCGTTACGATTCATCAAAGCCTTGCCGATGGGAGACCCGACGGAAATACGGTTTCTCTTGACGTCGGCGTCCTCGGGCATAACCAATTGGTAGATGAGGTCTTTATCATCATCCAGATCATAAACTTCGATGATGGAGCCGTAACCGGTTTTGTTTTGGGGGATTCGACTGATATCGATCTGAGCAATTTCATTGATACGGTTCTTCAGGGTACGATATTTCGACTGAAGCAGGCGCTGCCGGTCGAGAGCGGCTTCGTATTCGGCGTTTTCGGAAAGATCGCCCAGCGAGGCCGCTCGCGCGATCTCCTCGGGCAGCACCGTTTTCAATTCGTATTCCAACTCTTTGAAATCGGCGTTCATTCGTTCAAGTAATTTCTTGGTCATTGGCAGTCCTTATTTGCCTGTTATCCGGAGTAAAATTTCGTCAATTTGGTCCGGGTCCTCCCATAAAATATCGATGGTGAGGAAAGCTTTTATCATAGCAGAATCCGCCTGTTTTTCAAGCTTTACCACATCCTTTGCGGTTGTGACGATCAATGAAACACCGTCTTGGGCGCAGCGCCGCTCAAATGATTCGGCTCGCGGCCCCTCATAGGCTTCATGGTCTCTAAGAGCCAGGGTGTGGAGGGGCGGCAGACCCATGCCGGCCAGGGTGTCGAAAAACTGTTGCGGTCGGGCGATGCCGGCATAGGCTGCCACGCGCTTTTCTTTATAATCGGCCGGGTCCAGGGGCGCACCCCACAAATCCAACAGGCGCGGGTTGTCGTATCGCAGTTTCAGCACCGGAAGATCCGGCTTCACACGCCGAACGGCCGTGACCCAATCGGAAAGGGTCTGTTCACCGTCCCACCGCGTCAACAAGACGGCATCGGCGCGCCGGAGACTTGCCATCCCCTCGCGAAACAAGGCCCGTGGAAACAACCTGGGGCGTCCCTGAGTCACATCGATGAGAACAAGGTCCAGGTCACGGTGCAATTGCCGGTGTTGAAAGCCGTCATCCACCAAATACACTTGAGGCGCCGTATCGGCCGCGGCCTCGGCGGCGGCATAACGGGACGGCCCCACGCAGACCGCAACATTCGGGTGAATGCGGGCGATCATGGCGGGTTCATCCCCGAAATCCCGCCAGTCGCCTGCCGGATCGACGCGCAAGACACGCTCGGGTTTGCGCCGGCCATAACCTCTGCTCAGCACCGCCGTACGCAAACCGAGAGCCGACAAACGAGCGACCAGATCCGCGGTCACCGGCGACTTGCCGGTGCCGCCCATGGACAGATTACCCACGGCAATCACGGGCGCTTCCAGGCGGTCGATCTTCTTGAGACCCCGGTCATACAAAAAGTTTTTCAGGCCGACCAAGGCGCCGAACAACCAGGACAGGGGTAAAGCCCATAGATCACGCAAGCAAACCTCATCGATGGCAAAGGTGTAGGGGCCGCTCCCCTACCCCGGTTATTTAACCATGGATTTAGTTGGGTTGGATACGGGAACCCAAACAAGCAGCTCACTATCAGCATCATGCAAACTCCATCGTGCCGCCGAGCGATGCACGGTCAACAGATCTAAATCATCGACAAATCACCGGACCGAGGCCGTTACAATCTTCGGCCGATAGTGTAGACTCACTAAATCTTGTCCGGATGGAGCGCATCGATGAGCCACACCTTCGACGTCATTGTAATCGGCAGCGGCATCGGCGGTTTGACCGCGGCCCTGACCGCCGCCCGCTACGACAAAACCGTGCTGTTGTTGGAAGCCGGCAAACAGTTCGGCGGTTATCTGAACCCCTTCCAGCGCGGTAAGTTTCACTTCGATCCGGGCCTGCACTATATCGGCGAATGCGGCCCGGACGGTCGCTTCCGCGCCTTGCTGGACAAACTGGGCCTGCAAGATATGACCTTTCACGAATTGAACCCCGAGGGTTTCGACAACTACCGCTTCCCGGAGTACGAGGTCACCATGGGCAAGGGTTTGAATCGCTTCGCCGAAACCCTAATGACCGATTTCCCCAAGGAGCGCGACGGCCTGGCCCGGTTTTTCGACCTGGTGCACAAGACCGACGAGGCCCTGCGCGCCCTGATGCGCGCCAAGGGGTTCGTCTCCTTTCTGAAGATGGCCCCTCACCTGCCCTTTTTCATTCGCTGGGGCAAGGCGACCCTGGGCGAAATCCTGGACCATTACTTCAAAGACCCCAATCTGAAGGCCGCACTTTCGGGCCCTTGCGGCGATATCGGCCTGCCGCCCTCAAAGCTGCACGGCTTGATTCACCTCAGCGTGCTGCTGCACTATTCCGGCGGCGGGTATTTCCCCCACGGCGGCACCAAACGCATGCGCGACATCTATGTCCAACACCTCGAAGCGCACGGCGTGGAGATGAAACGCTTTACCACCGTCGATAAAATCTTGACCGAGGGCAATCGCGTCATCGGGGTAACCACCGAAAAAGGTGAGGAATTCCGTGGCCGAACCGTCATCTCCAATGTACAGGCGGATGTGACCTACGGCATGCTGGACAGCCGCCATATCCCCCGCAAGCTTCAACGCAAGACCGACAAGCTGGAATACTCTCTGGGCTCCGTCTGCATGTTCCTGGGCGTTCGCGAGACCTGCGACACCGGTTTCATCGGCGATAAGAACATCTGGCACTATAGCTCCAACGATATCGACGCCCTGTATGACGACATCTACGACGGCGCCCTGCCGGACGGCAGCAGCTTCTTCCTCAGCTGCCCCAGCCACAAGGACCCCGCCGGCCACAGCGCCCCGGAAGGTCACTACTCCGTGGAACTGGTTACGCTGGCTCATCCCAAGCCCTTCGAACAATGGGAGGGTACACGCACCATGAAACGGGGCGAGGAGTATGAAGCTGTTAAGGAAACCATGGCCGCAAATCTCATGGCGGCGGCTGAGCAATATATCCCGGGTCTGGCCGAGGCAACGGTCACGAAAGAGATTTCAACACCCGTCACCAATTTCTCCTTCGTACGCACCCCGCAAGGTAATATCTACGGACCCGCTCAAACGCCCGATCAATCCGGCCCCTGGCGATTCGACATGAAGGGCCCCGTGGAGGGTCTGTTCCTCTGCGGCGCCTCTGTCATCAGCGCGGGCATCGTGCCCTGTGCCGCCAGCGGTCTACGCGCCGGCCGCGCCTCCGTGCGTCACCTGAACGGCATCGCCTGAGCGCATCTTACGACAACAATGAATCCAAGGTGGGCGCGCGGCAGGTAAATCATTAAAAAAAGGCGGTCGGATGACCGCCTTTCCTAATGAAAACCCGGTCACTGAAAAAGACCGAGCTACCTGAACTAGAGCGTTGGAAATCGCCGTCTGCCGGGCCCTTGCCTGAACGCGGAGCAATCTTGCAATAGCTGCGTGTAAGCCCGGGAGCGATGACTCCTACTAGGAAAAGCGGGAAGCGATTAAAAAGGAGGTCACCACAAATAAAAAAAGTTATTTTTTTTCTCGACCCCACCGGAACTGTTCAGCCGGCGCCCGGCAGGCCGCAAACTGTTCCGGTTTTTAAAAATGTTTTCTGTATCTGTTATGGTCTATTTCCAAAACATATATTGAGAACATACCGGAATGATCACACAACCAGATGACGTTCCGTCCACCTGAATCCCAATCCTAACGGCGCCATAACCATCTGAGGTTGGATGGTTTCGCCGTGTATTCAGCGTCTGTCCGGCCGGCGGTCGTTTGTTTTCATGTGCCGTTTTCGCACTACGAACCCGAAAAAGTCCACCCATGATGATGGGTCGGCCTCTTGTATGCCGTCAACATTTATTCTCGTTTTCCCCGAGACCCGGGGTCCCACGGACCCGTTATTCGATCTGTTCGTTGCTTTACCCGTAACCTGTTATCGATAGCGGCGCCTCTCCAGGCCCGAATGCATGTCCGTGCAACCTTTCCGCTCGTTCCGTCTCTCGTCTCTCACGGATTCGAGTGATCAGGTATTCGTGCGTCCTGCCGACCGGTTGAACCGAATTTGTGCAACGGTTTTCGACCTCCCCCATCGAGGGGCCGGCGCAGCTATGCCTTTAGATACGAAATCAAGGATGTGAATCATGAGGATAGCAAACAAGCTTGTTATATCGGCCTTACTTCTCCTACCCAATCTCATCTCGGGCGCGTTCTCTCACGATGGGGAACCGATTCCCGAGTCCGACAAAAAACAGGTTATCGGAACAGGTCACCTGGAAAAGAAAGATCACGATGGACTGCCCGGCCGAGCCAGGATCGATATTGCCGGGCCGTTTCAAAACCTGGTCCGCGAGGCTTACCGCTGCTCTGCCCGCTTCCGCACCATTCTGGACCGCCTGCAGGCGGAGCCCGGTTTGGAGTTGACGATCGGTCGTCCCCCCAACCGCCGCGAGCGATCCCGTTTCGACCGCACCATCATCCGCATTTATTTCGGAAAGGACGGGTGCATTGAAAGATTGAAAGCTCGGGTCGAAATGAACCCGGGCAGCAGTTCCACGCTCATTTTCCGTTTAGGTCATGAACTGGCCCATGTGGAAGAGATCCTGGATAAACAAATGGGGCCCGGCGCCATGGCGCGAGATTTTCCCGATCAGGCCTATGCGGTGAAGGGGTATCTGTCCCATTACGAAACCTATTACGCATTGGAGGTGGAATCGATCATCGCCGCTGAAGTCCGCGACCCCTCGGACGATCTGCTCCCCGAACGCCTGCAAAACCTGGAAGCCGGCCTTTTCGCTTCGATGCCGCTGTCCATGAGAGAACAGCGCAAACGGGAGCGGTACTATCGCAAGTTGGCCGAAAAACGACGCCCGCCCATGAACGGTGAGGCTGCCGTACTCATGGCTGCCGAATAAAACGTAGTCCGCGCACCGTTGTTCGGTGAAAAAAGATGGTAATCTAAACCTTCCCCTTCCGATCAGCGTCTAAGAAAACCAGATGGTAACGATTACAGCCGGGAGGATTTCGCGATGCGGGTTTCCATAGGATTACTGTTTTTTTGTGTATGGTTCGCTGTTGCCGGCGGGCATCCCCATACTGAGCATATCGCCGACATAGAAAAGGGCTTGCGCCCGGCAGGCATGATCGACGGCTCTACCTGGACCCTGGAAGAGCGTATGGAACATTACGGCGTACCGGCGATGTCGATCGCCGTTATTCAAGACTACAAGGTGGTCTGGTACAAGGTCTACGGCAAGGCTGACCGTGAAACGGGGGCGCCGGCCGGGCGGGAGACCTTGTTCCAGGCTGGTTCCATCAGTAAACCCGTGGCCGCGATGGGCGCCATGAAGATGGTGCAGGACGGCCGCTTGGAGCTGAGAAGCAATGTCAACGACAAGCTGAAAAGCTGGAAGATCCCCGATAACGACTTCACCGCAAAGGAAAAAGTCAACCTGGCTCATTTGCTCAGCCACACGGGCGGCTTGACCGTACACGGCTTTCCCGGCTATGCCCCGGGCGTCAAGGTGCCCACCACGGTCCAGGTCCTGGACGGCAACGGACCGACCAACACGGCGCCGATTCGCGTCAATAAACTACCCGGCGAGGGATACCGTTACTCGGGCGGCGGTTACACCGTGGCGCAACTGCTGATGACCGATGTATCCGGCCAATCCTTTCCCCAATTGATGCAAGAACGCGTCTTGGGCCCGCTGGGCATGGGCCGCAGCACCTACTTAAACCCGTTGCCGCCCGCACTTCTGAAAAACGCCGCCGCCGGAATCCTGCCCGATCGTTCCGCGGTCGTCGGGAAACGCCACACCTACCCGGAAATGGCCGCCGCGGGTCTCTGGACTACGGCAGAGGATCTGGCCGCCTTCGCTATCGAGGTACAAATGGCGGTAAAGGGCAAGGGCAAGGTACTTTCCAAGGAGACTGCCGGGACCATGCTGACCCCGGTCGACGCGGGCTACGCCCTGGGCTTCGGCATCGAGAACAGGGACGGGGAAACCTACTTCGGCCACAGCGGCTGGGATGCGGGTTTTTGCGCCCGCCTGACGGCCCACCGCGACAAGGGTTACGGCGTAGCCGTCATGATCAACGCCAACTTCCCGTCTTTCATGAACGAGGTCATTCGGGGCGTTGCCCTGGAATACGGCTGGGCCGGTTACAAGCTGCACCAACCGCAACCCGTTCCCGCAAACATCCTGGCCGGAGCCCCGGGCCGCTACCGCTACAATGCCGACCAGGGCTTCCAAATCGAGCGCAAGGACAAGCGCCTGTTCATGCGCTACTACGGCGATAAACCCCGGGAGTTGGTGCATATCGGCGATAATCGCTTCATGCGCCACGACCGCGAGACGCCCGTTACCTTCAAGCAAAAAGACGGCGCAATGGTCTTCCACTTCATTCTCCCCAACGGCAAGTTCCAAACCCATCAACGCCTTACCGACGAAGAAACCATACCGCGCCAACTGCTCGATGAGGGTCATTACGACAAGGCGCTGGCCGCGTACAGGGCATTGAAGGACAAGAAAAACCCCAATGGTTCCGAGGGTTACCTGAACAACCAGGGCTTTGGCTTGCTGCAGAACCGTCGCTTCGATGCGGCCATACGTGTCTTCCGCATCGCCTGCGACCTCTACCCCAAGTCCGCCAATACCTGGGACAGCCTGGGCTTCGGTTACAAAATGAAAGGCGATAAAGCCAACGCGATCAAATATTACCGAAAGGCCCTGGAAATCGACCCCAAATTCTCCAGCGCGGTCTCGGCCCTGGCTCAATTGGAAAAGAACTAGCAGCGACAAGGGGCATTACGACCAAAACCTGAAAGCACCCGTCGCAACCGACCCTGGAAGCGGGTAACCCCTCGGCTCGATATAAAAAGTCCGAGGGTGTTACCCGATCTCGCTTTTGACAGCACGAGATTGATGCACCCCCGGCAAACCGGGCAACCGGTTCGATCGCCCGGACTTACAATGGGCCCAAACCTTTCCGACAGTGTATCGACCCGCCCGACAATGCGCCCAAAACAAAATGGCACAACCTCATTAGCGCGTTGCAAGCTCCCGGTCCACAAAGAAGGAACCAAACCGGAACACGAGCTCCCCAAGCACACCCAAAAGCATATTTGGTTGTCAAATCAAAAAACCGGCTTGTTATGTGCCGAAACGACGAAAAATGTTCCGAGGAACAAGTCATGATTTAAGACCGAAGGCATGCCCGCACACCAAAACAAACCGGGAAAGCCCGCAAAGAATCTCAGGTGGGATCTGTTTATGCTACCCTTTCTGCCGGGAGCTTCCCTTCGGTCTCCGTACATACGTCGCGTTTTTTTCCTGTTCCTCCGTCGCGAACAAAACCCACCTTGCTCATAAGCAAGGTCATCATTCAGGCCGGCTGTCGGTTCCTTACCCAGGTCGAGCCACGTGAGGTTTGTTCACGCTACTTTTCGTTACTATGTAGCGTGAACAGGGCCGGGCATGGATTGCCCCAAGAAGGAACCAAAGCCGATGAAGTTCTGCAAAAGCTTGCTTACCGGCACGGCCCGGTTCTGTT
>JASJCB010000315.1 GCA_030066195.1 Acidobacteriota bacterium | reverse complement strand
GGCGTGCGCAACTCGTGGGAGGTATTGGCCAGGAACTCGTCTTTCAGGCGGTCTACCTGGCGCAAACGCTCGTTGATCTCGCGTTCACGGGCCAGTTTTCTGCGCTGGTATAGCACCAGAAACCAGATCAAAGCTACCGTCAATAAGAGATAGGTCGCGAGCGCCGGTGTAGACATCCACCAGGGCGGCGGAACCACCAGCTTCAGGGAAACCTCCTTGCTGCTCCACATGCCCTCGTGATTGGAACCTTTGACCCGCAGCACATAGCGGCCCGGGACCAGCTTGGGGAAGGTTAATTCACCGCGATTAAGGGGCACCCAGTCATCATCGAGGTTATCGACCTTATAGGCGAATTTGTTCTTCTCGGGCATCATGTAGTCGAATGAGGCAAATTCGAAGGTGATGGCGCGGTCGGTGTGGGACAGCGACAAGGTCTCCATTTCCGAGATATCCTGCGTCAGCTTCACCGGCTCATTGAGGATCTCGAGGTTGGTGATCGCTACCCTGGGTTCGTAACGACTGTCGTAGATCATGGCCGGATGCAGTATGTTGAAGCCGTTGGCGCCGCCGAAGTACAGATTGCCGTCGCGGTCGCGGAAGGCGCCGCCCTTGGTGAACTCGTTACCTTGCAGGTTATAGGACAGGTCCAGATTCTTGAAGGCGGACGTCTCCGGGTCGAAGCGGGAAATGCCGCGATTGGTGGCCAGCCAGAGAAAACCCGCGTCATCTTCGATCATTCCGAAGATCTTCTCGTTGATCAGGCCGTCCTTGCGCGTGAACCGCTGAAAGCGACCCAGTACAGGATGGAACCGATTGAGACCTCCGCCCAGCGTCCCCACCCAGATCCGCTCCTTCCGGTCGATTTCCAAGGTAAGCACCGTGCCCTGGCTCAAGCCTTCCGGGTTGCCGGGGTCGGGCCCGCGATTGGTGAATGAATCGGTAGCCGGGTCGTAGAAAGCCAGGCCTTTGCTGCCCATGCCCAACCACAAGGCGCCGTTTTTGTCGGGATGGATACAGTACATGGTGTTTTCGGCAGGCGTATCGGGTTTGCCTTCCTCACGCTGCCGGAAGCGCCAGGCGCCGGTTTCGGGGTCCAAGACACCCAGGCCGGCCATGGTCGTGACCCAGACTTTGCCTTCTTCATCCAGGTGGATACCGGTGGCACTGTTATAAAAAGGGCCGTCCTTGCCTTTACCCTCGACCGGGAAGCGCTTGACCTTACCCGTTTTCATATCCATCCTGGCCAGGCCGCTGATGGAAGCGGTCCACAGATGTCGGTCGTCTTGGGAGGCCAAAGCAAATAGAAAGCCCGGCAAAAGGGCGTCGTCCTTGTCGGCGTCGGGTTCGAAGTGCTGAAAGGTTCGCGTATTGCGGTCGTAACGGCTGATGCCGCCGGTGCCCAGCCCCATCCAGATCTTGCGCTCGGTGTCCTCGTAGAAGCTGAAAACGGTGTTGTTGTTGAAGTTCTGCTTTTTGTCCGGATGGGGGACAATATGACGGATGGTTTCGCTGGTGCGGTTGTATTTATTGACCCCGCCGGAAAAGGTACCCACCCAAACCAGGCCGGAATCATCCAACAAAAGGGAGAACGCGTTATTGTCCGAAAGGCTACGTGGGTCGTCGGGATCGTGCTGATGATAGGCATGCTTGCCTGCCCCATGATCGTAAACCACCACGCCGGAATCGGTCGCCATCCAAATAATCCCGCCGATATCGGCCTGTACCGCGCGAACCAGGGGAGATTTACCCGTCACGGGGTGCTTCAGCGGGAACCAGGTGTAATCCCCGGTTCCGGTATCGAAGAGAGCAAGTCCGTTGTTCAGGCCCAGCCACAGACGTCCCTGACCGGCTTCGGCGAAACTGGTAACCTTATCTAAAATGGAGGTCTCTGCCTCATCTTCTCGGGCCGTGTAGTTGAGGGCTTTCCCGGTCAGCGGATCGTAGTGGATCAGGCTGTTGTAGCCGACCATCCAAATGCCCGGAACGTCTCGACACTCACTGAGAGCAAGGACTCTATCGATTGCCGGCGGCACATCGATCTGAGCGAGGTAGTCGACGCGTTCAAAAGAATCCGAAGCCGCATCGAAGAGGTTCAAGCCGTCCATAGTGCCCACCCACAGCCGCTGCTCGCTGTCCAGAAGCATGGTACGGACGCCGCCGTTGGAAAGACCGCCCGCGGGATTCTCGGGAAAACGGGTAATGGTATCGGTGACCGGGTCCAGGCGAGCCAGGCCGTCGGTAGGAGTAGCAACCCAGATATGGCCGTTATGATCCTCCAACAGGAGGTTCAACTGGTTTTCCGGGAGAGTATTGGAATCGTCAAAGTCGCGGTAATACACCTTGAAACGCAGGCCGTCATAACGGTTCAGACCGTCGCGGGTAGCGAACCAGATGAAGCCGCGCCGGTCTTGCAAGATAGAGAAGACACCGTTTTGAGCCAGACCGTCTTCAGTGGTAAGCCTCTGAAATTTGACATCATCGATAGCCCCCGCGGCAAAAAGGACCGGGCAGAAGATAAAAAGCAACAGCCCGCGGAAACATCGACTCGTCATGCCCCTTTTCGGTATTCGACTACGGCCTGAATTAACCGGGCATTCAAAAGAGTGGGCTCCACACAACTTGCTCGCCAACGTTCCACAGCCTCCAGCCCTGACGATCAGCATCATTATGCATCATTTTTCCATACGGGCCCGTAAAAACTCATCCAACACCTTTGGGACACGAACGATGTCCCGAGCATCGTTGTACACCTTAGTGCAGTTAACGACATGATTACCGAAACCATGACCGCAAAGTGGCATCGATCCATTTGGTCGGCGAGGGTCGGGATCGTACTCCCAAGCTCGCCGCAAACACAGCGATACCGTTCAGCAAACCCGGAAGGGTCACTTTGAGACAGATAAAACCATCGTTGAAGGAAGGGTTGTGGTCGGTTGCAGTGTTGTTGAAAATAAATACGGAAAACGGGCGTTATAAATTGCCCTCGTCGATCAATTCAATAATACGGTTTAGTTGCGCATCATGGCGACCTTTGGCCGGCCGTCCGCGATGCAGGGTACCGTCGTGCTCCCGTTTGACCATGTCAAGGACCTGATCGGCGAGAGACGGACGGTTGTTAGGACACGGTTTCATGTAACCTCCTAACCATGCTTCTCACCCTATAAAGCGAGATTACCGGAATTTTGTATGAAAAAAAAGTGTAAAAGTCACATAAGTCCCATATTGGTGAAAGAAGACAACCCGCTTCATGGTATTCCGCCGGTGCAATTCTAGACGACCGTAGTCTATGGATGAACGCGAACCGGGCGGTCGGGCAGCGGTTTTTTCTAACGGTGTGCTCTCGGCTGCCGTCGACTCGGTTGATTTGTTCCTGAACTAATATACGAATTGTCTTTTATGTAACATTTTTTACCCGAAATCGGTGATAACATGGCGGTGGACTGCTTTCATGGATCAATTTTTTTAGATGTATCGCCACGATACTCGGAGGATAACAATGACGACTGCATTTTCCGGCCTTCGGGCCGCGGCCGTGCTGTGCCTGCTGGTCTTCACGACAAACATGCTGCCGGCCCAAAGTAAGAGAGAACGTATCCCGGAGCCCGATGCCAAGGCGACCGGGGAACAATACAATATCGACCAACGTCGCGAGTGGTTCATCCAAAGCCGCGGCTTGGATCGGGTAGAACGCCCCGACAAACTGCGAAGCCAGGCGGTAGAAGGCACCAAACGCGCCAAACAACGCATGGGCAAAGCCGCCGATCACAACTGGGTTGAAGTAGGTCCCTCGCCCATGACCATGCTCTCCTGGTCCATGGGCAACGTGGCCGGACGAGTTTCGGCCATTGCCTATGACCCTTCCAATACGGACACCATCTACCTGGGCGCCGCCGCCGGCGGGGTTTGGAAGACCATTGACGGCGGCAGTAACTGGACCTCGCTGTTCGATGACGTGGGCACCACGACCATCGGCGCCATCTACCTGAACCCGGCCGATCCCAACGATGTCTGGGTGGGCACCGGCGATCACTGGACAAGCTGCTACAGCTATCAAGGCCAGGGCCTGTTTCACTCTATCGACGGAGGGAGCAGTTGGACCGCGGTGAACGGTTCCGGCGCCAATACGCTGGACCTTACCTTCATTGCCGCGATTGCCGTGCATCCCACCAATCCGCAAATCATGATGGTGGGCGGCCTGGGTTACTGTGCGCCCGGCAGCAGCACCTACGGTTCCGGCGGGCTGTACCGCACCACCGACGGCGGCGCCAACTGGACGCGCATCATCACCGGTTCGGTCTACGATATCGTTTGGGACGACACCGATCCCAACACCTTCTATGCCTCGGTGGGCGATGCGGCCGATGCGGTGAACGGTGTCTACAAATCTACCGACAGCGGCGCTAATTGGACGCGGCAGCAATCCGGTATTCTGTACGGCACCGACATCGGGCGTATTCGCATCGCTATGGCGCCTTCCGATAACCAGACTTTGTACGCCCTGCTGAACCGTTCCGCGGGGGGTACCTACCTGTACCAGTCCACCAACGGCGGCAACAGCTGGACACTGAAGAACACAGGCGCCTGCGAGGGCCAGTGCGCCTATAACCTGTGTTTGGATGTGCATCCCACCAATCCCAACACCCTGTTGGTGGGTTCCATTCGCTTCGCCCTGTCCACCAACGGCGGCTCCTCGCTGTCGTACCAGACCAGCGGTTGGGGCAGCGGCCAGGCCGTGCACCAGGACACCCACGTACTGAAATTCCACCCCGGTAACGGCAATACCTACTGGGTAGGCAGCGACGGCGGGATCTGGAAGACCACCAATAACGGTTCCAGTTTCTCCAACCTGAACGGGAACCTGAACATCACCCAGTTCTACGATGTGGCCGTCAATCCCAACGATCCCGCCACCATTTTCGGCGGTTCGCAAGACAACAGCTCCGAGCGCACCACCGGCAACGTGGAATGGAACGTGACGGTGGTTTCCGGCGACGGCTTCATGAACCTGGTCGATCCCCGCAATACCAATACGGTTTATCAGACCAGCTATGCCTACAGTTCGGGCGGCGGCGAACTGCCGCGCATCTACCGCTCTACCTCGGGCGGCAGTCCCAACAGCTTCGGCTCCCTCTCCAACTCCGGGATCAGCGCCGGTCCCTTCGCGTGGGTTGTCCCCCTGGCCGTGGCCGCGAATCAGGCCGGCACGCGCACCTACATCTTCTGCGGTTCCAACCGGCCCTATCGCCGCGCCGACAATGCGAGCAGTTGGACGTCCATGGCGTCTTCCGGCGTCACCGGCAACGTGGAACTGTCGGTGATCGCACCGGTGGCCTACAACAACGATATGACGGTCTACGTGGGCAACTACGACGGCCAGATCTTCCGCACCGACAACGGCCTGGCTTCCAGTCCCGGTTGGACGAATGTAACCGGCAACTATCCCGACGATATCAAGGTCAGCGACATCGCGCCCGATCCCAACAACCCGTTACGGGTCTTCATCACGCGCGGCGGTTTTGCCCTGGGTCAGTTGTTCCGCTCGACCACGGGCGGCACCACCTGGACCCAGGTCGGTGCGGGCCTGCCCGACGTACCGGCCAACAGCGTGGCCATCGACCCCTTCGACACCAACCGCATCTATGTCGGCACCGATGTGGGCGTCTATCAGAGCTATGACAACGGCGACAACTTCACGGTCATGATGGACGGCATGCCGCTTGGCGTTCCCGTCACCGACCTGGAAGTGACCGACAACCCGCACGTCCTGACCGCCGGCACCTATGGACGCGGCGCCTGGCAGACCGCGCTCACGAGCAGCGGTAACACCGCGCCCTCGGTCAGCATTACGGCGCCCGCAAACGGCACTACCATTACCGTGGGCGCCGGTCTCAACTTCACCGGCACGGCAACGGATGCTGAAGACGGCACCCTGACCGGTTCGCTGAGCTGGTCTTCCAATATCGACGGTTCATTGGGCAGCGGCGGCTCCGTCAGCGCCACGCTGTCGGTGGGGACCCACACCATCACCGCCTCGGTCACGGACAGCGGCGGTCTGGCCGGTTCCGACAGCATCACGGTCACCGTGAACCCGGTCGGCGGCAGCTGGACCACCATCCTGGACACAGACTTCGAGAGCGGCTGGGGTCCCTTCAGCGACGGCGGCAGCGATTGCCGACGCAGCAGTCGCGACTCGGCCTACGCCTACCAGGGCACCTACTGTGTGCGCATCCGTGACAACACGGGCAGCGCCTCGGCCTTCCAAAGCACTAACAGCTTCGACCTGAGCGGCAAAACCCAGCTCCGGGTCAGCTTCGCCTATCGTCCGGTCGGCATGGAAACGGGCGAGGACTTCATGGTCGAGCTATGGGACGGTTCGGCCTGGCAGATCATCGGCCAGTGGGTCTCCGGTTCCGATTTCAGCAACAATAACTTCTACACACCTCAATTCACGATCACCAACAGCAGCGTCAATTTCAGTTCGAGCGCCTACCTGCGCTTCCGTTGCGACGCCTCGGCCAACAATGACCGCATCTACGTGGATACCGTTCTGGTTGAAGCGCAATAAGCTCGATTGAAACCGGGGGCGGCTCGTCCGTCCCCGGCTCCATTAACAGGAACTATGTCAAATAGGCAGAACCGTCGAGTCAAAATAACAAACCGCTCGGAGAGGAAACACGTTTAAGCTGTTGAGCGGACTTGGTAACGGTTTGCCCCTGGACTCAGCGAAGCAATTGGTTTCCTCCGGCATTCGTTTTGCATTGAATCCACGGCAATGTCCTGCCCGCGGCAGGCGGCATGAGGTGCTCACGGGTTTTGCCAAAACCCCGCATCATGCTTTATGATAGGGGCCGAGACGCCGGTTCGACCCGGCCTTTAATTGGAAACGGGAAGTGTTCATGTCCGGAATCATCAAGTGTTTGTTGCTTTTTCTTCTTACCGCGCCTGTCCTGGGGCAGGAACTGAATCTAGGCACCAGGCGGGAGTTCATCGACATTGTGGCGCCCATCATTACCAAAGCCGAGGCAGAGATTTACGAAACCCTGCCCGACTTTGACGCCCGGCGCTATTTCTCGTCGATCTTCTGGTACAAACGCGATCCCGATCCCAAAACGAATGCCAATGATTTCCGCACCTCTTACATGGCGCGTTACAAAATCGCGCCCGATCGCTTTGCCGAGGGCGGCAAAAACGGCCTGGACTCCGACCGCGGCAAGGTCTACATGCTGCTGGGCGAACCCGACAAGGTGGACCAACGCCGCCTGCCGGGTTCCGGCGCGCGCCCCGGTTTCGAGGAAACCTGGCAATACGATAAATACGATTTGAACCTGCGCTTCGTCTACGACGGCTTCAATCCCCGCTACCGCCTGATGGGCAAGGATGATTTGGAGGCGCGCTTCGAAGACATCCGCAACCGCCAGGTCTTGGATCGCGCCGAACCCTACCGGCGCGACAGCAAGCCTCTTTCCCTGCCCAACCTGGGTTTCACCAAGGACGTGGAGAACCTGGTTGCCGAGGATGTGCACCAACTCTCCCACGTGCTGGACTACGCCTTCTTCAAGGGCGATCTCAACCGAACCGAGGTTCTGGTCAACCTGGCTTTCAACGATGCGAGCAACCGCGGGGTAGACATTCACCTGGCCGCGTTCGACCCCTACGGCAACAAGGTGCGCGAGGTCAAGAAGCTGGTCATTCCGGTCAACGGCGAAGTACTGAACTTCACCATGCCGCTGGAACCCGACCAGTACAACCTGGTCATGCGCCTGGAAGACAAAGACGGTCGCAAAGACATTTCCCGGCGCACCATCGACGTGCCGCGAGTGGGCGTCCTGGGCCAAACGGCGAGCAGTATCCTCAAGGCGCCCGGCCTGGACTCCATTCCGTTGTTCGGTTTCAACAAACCCAAAAAATATGTCTTCGGCGTGGACTACTTTCCCGTCACGATTGACTTCACGGAATACAGCGGCGATCGTCTCTACCTGATGCAGTTGTTCTACGGTTTCACCTCGGAACCCGAGGTAAAGTACTACCTGAATCACCGCGAAGTTGCGGCCCGTACCGAAAAGCTGGAAGAGGAAAGCGGCGCCTGGCGAATGGTGGTCTCGTTACCCACTCAGGGCATGAACCGGGGCAAGCACCACATCAAATCCGTTTTCGAAGATGTAGACGGCAACCTGGTAGTTTCCGCGGCGAATTGGGATCTGGGCAGCGGCACAGGCGGCCGGGACATGTTGAACGAGGCAAAGGAAAGTGATCGCATCAGCATTGTTCAACCGGCCGGGAACCAGATCACCGAACTGAGCCGCGTTGAAGCAAGCGCACAAAGCGGCATCACCATAAAGCGCATGTATGTCTACCTCAACGACAAACTGATTCTTGAGCGCGATCGCGCGCCCTGGTCCGTCAGCGTGAACGAGGGTCTATACTCCATCTCGGGAGAAAATACCCTGGCCGTGGTACTGGACACCGACCAGGGTTTGTTTAAGGAAGTGCGTCGCCTGCAACCCCTGCGTGTCAAGGAGCGGGTAACCACGCGGGCCATGCAGATCTATTTCAACGCCTTCAACGAGCAACTGGAGTTCGTGACCGATATCGACCTTTCTCAACTGTCGGTAACCGTGGACGGCAATCCGATCGAACCCATGGAAGTGGAGCGCGTTACCGAACCCATCACTTACTGCTTCATGATCGACACCTCCTTCAGCATGAAGGATTCCTTCAGCCAGAATATCGGCGCCTTGAAGAAGTTCATCGACGCCATGCGGCCGGAGGATCGGGGTTATTTCGTGATCTTCCACAGTGATTTCGTTCAGTACCTGGAGCCCACTTCCAGCAAGGCCGTGCTGATTGCCGTGGCCGAGAGCCTTGACTTGCAACAGCCCAATCCCAAGGCGGCAGATCGCATCTACCAGGAGAACCAGACCTATCTGTACGATGCCGCGATTGCCTCCATCCACACCCTGATGCAGTATTCCGGGCGCACCGTGGTGTTGCTGGTCAGTGACGGCGTGGGTATTGAAGGTTTGTACTCACGCAATGCCATGTTGAACTACGCGCGCCAGAATGACACGGTCATCTACACCCTTTGGCTGGACAACAACCCCGCCCTTTCCGATGACGAACTGGCCTTCCTGGAAAAGGAAATGGGCGGCGGCGAGAAATTCGCCCGTAAGATCGGGCTGTCTCGCTTCTTCGCCAAGAAGGATGCGCGCACCACCCATATCCGCCGCAAGGTTATGGGCGCCGCCATCAACGAGGGAATGCTCAAGATCATGGCCGAGGAGTCCGGCGGGTTCCACTACCGCGTCTTCAAGGCCGATCGGGTGGCGATTGCCAAATACGTGGGCGACATCGAGAAAGCCGTCAACAATCAGTTTGTGATGACGCTCAACCTGCCGGTATCTTCCAAGAACCAGGAAGTCACCATTAACTCGACGGACGACAGTATCGAGATCCGCAATAAGTCCAAGGTCAAGGTATCGCGCAACCCGTTACAGATCGAATAGCTGCCTTGTCATTCCCGAAAAAACGGAGGATTGAGGTAGTGCCGGCAACCGTTTTCCGTTTTCTGACCCCCTGGTTGGCAGACGAGACACCGTCTTAGCTGCCTACCAGGGGTTAGGGGTCCAAAGACCTATCCCGAAGGGGTTGCCGACGGCATGCGCCGGGCAACCCTTTGAGTACCCACCTGACAGCCGTTACGGCGGGTAGCGGTTAGGAACACCTTTCGATACAGTCTGCGACACAGCCGAGATCTGCACAGAAAATAGCGCACCCCTCAATACATGAAGATGTATTGAACAGTTGCGTTGTCCCCAGCCCCAATACCAACGCCATTTGACACACCATCAGCACTTTCTTCAACATCGCTGTCCTCTCAGAAAACAATCTACGGAAAGAGGAAGAGCCTGTTCCACCGAATAGGGAGGCTCTTACTCCATCCTATTACTCGAAAACGGTTTACGGGCAAGCCGCCAGACAGGCATCTCGTTGCACAAGGCAGTAGTAACGATCATCGATGGTCTGAGAGCATTCATCCCATTCCAGGTAACATTGGAAGGTGCAGCCGCTGGGTCCGGCAACCGCTAACTGGCTGAGACCCGCCGCCAGAAAAGTAAGCATAGTCAGCAAAAGTAGACATTTTTTCATTTTTAGGGTTTCTCCTATAACATGCTTGATTCCATGCATCAGATTATTATATTCATTCCACCTGACTGTCAATCGATTCATTTACTTCTCCGCAATTAGTGTGAATCAGTAGGGTGAAATCCCTCGTTATATCAAGATGACTTCGGGGAAAATCTTTGCTTTTCACCGCTCTGACTTGGGTTCCTCGAACCTATCTGTCCGGGCGCGAACAGACCCGGGCCGTGCCGGTAAGCGAGCTTTTTCAGAACTCGATTGCCTTTGGTTCCTTCTAGACGCAATCCATGCCCGGGCCTG
>JASJCB010000157.1 GCA_030066195.1 Acidobacteriota bacterium | reverse complement strand
GACCATGGTAGCCTCGCGCAAGTCCTGACCCGGCGATGTACAACTGACCGGGAACACCCACGGGAACGGGATTCAGCTGAGGATCGAGGATGTAAATGCCGACATTCCCAATCGCACGGCCGATGGGGACCGTGGGTTGCTCCTGCTCGCCGTGATGGGGCATCCAGGTGGCGTCGATGGTCACCTCGGTCGGACCGTAGAGGTGGTGCAGTTCCGTATTGGGATACATGGCCAGGAACTTGTCATGTAAGCTCGTCGGTAAGGCCTCACCGCCGGTCAATACTTTGCGCAAGCTTGTAACCTTCGCAGCTTTGGCTTCTTCCAGGAAAACCGACAACATGGACGGTACAAAGTGGAGTAGCGTGATGTTCCGGGACTCGATCAGTTCGGCCATATAGGCGCTGTTCTTGTGTCCTTCGGGTTCAGCGATCACCAGGGTTGCACCGGCCATGAACGGCCAGAAGAATTCCCAAACGGATACGTCAAAGTAGTACGGGGTTTTCTGTAATACCCGCTGATCCGGACCCAAATCGAAAGCGGCCTGCATCCACAGGAGTCGATGGAGCAGACTCGCGTGATCGATGGCAACGCCCTTGGGCTTGCCGGTAGAACCGGAAGTATAGATCATGTACGCCCGGTTTTGCCCGCTAAGGGAAACGTGGGGATGATCCACATGCCTGTCGGTTTCCCCCGCTACATCAGGGGAGCACACCGTCACGTTTTCGGGTAGGTTCGCCTCCAGATGTGCATCCGCGACCACCAGACCGATCCCGGCATCTTCCAGCATGAAGGCGATTCTTTCGGCGGGAAGTTGGGTGTCGATGGGTACATAAGCGCCGCCTGCCTTGAGAATTGCATGCAGCGTGATCACCAGTGCCGCGGATCGTTCCATGCAGACACCGACCAGGCTCTCCGGTCTAACCCCGAGATCCCGGAGGCGGTGCGCCATATGATGGGTCCGCGCTTGGAATGCGGCATAGCTCACTACGGTATCTTCGAAGATGACTGCCGGGAGTTCGGGATGTTGCCGCGCCCGCCGGGACGGGATGTCATGAACCCACGGCGTCTCGTCAAAATCCATTCGCGTGTTGTTCCAAGTGACCAACATTTCCCGGCGCTCTTCCCGGCTCAGCATGGAAACCCGGTGTAGGGGTTCGTCCGGCTGCCGCACCAGTGCTTGCGCCAATATCTGGAAATGCCGGACAAGGCGGAGCGCGGTGCTTTCCTTGAAGAGATCCGTGTTGTACCGCAGAGAACCGGCCGGACCACGGCTTTGTGGGGACAGGGTCAGGCCCAATTCGAATTTGGCAGTGTTGTTTTCTCCGGCACTTGACGAGATCTTTAATCCCGACAGCCTCGATTGCGTCTTCTCCTGGAAGTCCGTAATCGCGAAAAAGGCTTGGAACAGTGCGGTACGACTCAGGTCGCGTTCCGGTTCTACCCGTGACACGACTTGTTCAAAGGGGGTATCCGCGTTGGAGAACGCTTCAAGGACCGTTTCCTTGACGGCCAGGAGCAGGTCCACAAAGCTGCCGACACCCTGTTTCTCCGCAACAATGGGAATGACAAGTGTATTCACGAAGAAGCCGATCAGGCCTTCAATTTCCGTACGGTCTCGGTTGGCCACGGGGGTGCCGATACAGACCTGGCTCTGGTTGGCGTAGCGGCTGAGCAAGAGACCGTACATCGTAATGTAAAGCATAAACGGCGTGATACCCAAGCGAGCCCGTAAAGCTTGAGCCTCGGCCATGAAACCTTCATCCATCTCGAAGTGACAAGCCCGACCCGCAAAGGTTTGATACGTCGGACGGGGTTTATCCAAAGGCATATCCAGAACCCGAGGCGCATGCTCGAGGAGACGGCTCCAGTAGTCGAGTTTCTGCGCCAGGACTTCGTCGGTTAGATGGTTCCGCTGGTGGATGGCATAATCGGCATACTGAATCGGCAGTTCCGGTAGATTTGCTTTGCCCTGACCGGCATACAGGCTTGAAAATTCTTTGAAGAACACGCCGGAAGACAAACCGTCCGTGGCGATGTGGTGTATGTTGAGCAGTAGGAGGTGATCGTTTTCAGCGAGCCTACAGACCACCGTCCGCATCACGGGGCCGTGTTCCAGAGAAAAACCAAGCCCGGCATTCCTGCTTTGGAGGTGTTGTGTCGTCGGCCGTCGCTCCGCCTCCCTGAGCCCGCTCAGGTCGATCACCGTAAGCGCCGTCTCAGCAGGCGGATCGATCAGCTGACGGGGTTCGTCTTCAACCATCGCGTAGCGCGTGCGTAGTGTTTCGTGACGCCGCTGAATTTCGGTAATGCAGGTTTGGATCAATTGGAGGTCGAGCGCACCCTCCAGATGAAAACCGAAGGGAATATTGTAGGCCCCCGTATCGGGGTCCAAGCGATCCAAAACCCAAAGGCGTTCTTGGGCGAAGGAAAGTGGAATCGGAGTCTCGCTTGTTCGCGCCGCGGGCATGATGACCGTCGATGAGCTCGCAGTGTCGTCCAATCCCCGGATGTGTTGAACCAGATCTTCCAAAACCGGATAAGTGAAGACGGCTTTGAATGACAAGGTCACACCGAACGTATCGTAGACCCGAGATACCAGCCGGATGGTCATGAGGGAATGGCCGCCAAGTGCAAAGAAACTATCGGTGACCCCCACCTGTTCAACCTGGAGTAGATCCAACCACAGGTCGACCATTTTTTGTTCCCACTCGTTACGCGGCGGTACGTATGCCTGCCTGTTCCGTTCAGGCTTGGGCAATCTTTTGCGATCGATCTTTCCGCTGGGAGTCAGCGGGAAACGCTCCAGGAAGACGTAGGTTGTCGGTACCATGTACTCCGGCAAACCGGCCGCGAGATGAGATGCCAAAGCCCTCTCCCGCACAGGTTCATCCTCATGGCGGTCAACCGGAATGACGTAGGCAACCAATTGCTGATTGCCAGGTTGATCTTCGCGAACCACGACACACGCCTCAGAAACACAACCATGTTCACCCAGTCGCGCCTCGATTTCCCCCAGCTCGACGCGGAGTCCCCGCAACTTGACCTGATGGTCGATGCGGCCCAAGAAAGAAACCGTTAGGTTTCCGTGCTCATCCTGTACCAGGCGCGCCAGGTCGCCGCTCGCATAGAGCCTCTCACCGGCTTCCTCGGCAAACGGGTTGGGACCGAATACAGAAGCCGTTAATCCCGGCCGCTGATGGTAACCTCGGGCCAGGCCCGCACCGCCGATAGACAACTGACCCGGCACGCCTAGGGGTACCGGCATCATCTGTCGGTCCAAAACGTACAAGGTCACGTTGCTGATAGGTCCGCCGATGGATACCGGGGTGTCCGCCATCCCGGGTGTGCAACGATGTTTGGAAACCACGATCGAGGATTCGGTCGGGCCGTATAGATTGTGCAACTCCGCCTGGGGAAAACGTTCGAAGAATCGAGTGACAAGCGCTCTGGGCAGGGCTTCACCGGCACAGAGCACCGTACGGAGTGTGTCCAAAGCGTCATCTCCGATCATCTCCAGGAAAACGCTCAGCATCGAGGGAACAAAACACATGTGGGAAACGCCGGTCTGTACAACCAGGTCGGCCATGTATCGGGGGTCCTGATGACCTTCAGGACGGGTAACCACCAAGGCAGCTCCGACCTGGAACGGCCAGAACAATTCCCAAACGGAAACGTCAAAAGTGTAAGGCGTTTTCAACATGACCCTATGCTCAGGTTTCAGTTGATAGGCCCGCTGCATCGAAGACAGGTTGTTGGCGATCGCTCCATGGGTGTTCCCCGTGCCCTTGGGTTTACCGGTAGAACCGGAGGTATAGATCATATAGGCCAGGTTTCGGTCGGTGAGAGACATGTTTGCATCATCCAATGCTTCATGGACCTGCGCGTCGTTTTGAGGATGGAAGATCGAAACGTGCTCGGGCAATTGGGTCTTCAGATGTTCATCGGCGACCAACAAGGTGATGCCGGCATCCTCCAACATGAAAGCGATGCGTTCCGCCGGATGGTGCGGGTCCAAGGGGACATACGCCCCGCCCGCTTTGAGAATTGCGTGCAGGGTGAGCACCAGTTCCGCGGATCGCTCCATGCAGACGCCGACCAGGGTTTCCAAACCTACGCCGAGCTCGCGGAGGCGATGAGCCAGGGAATCAGTCTTCGCATGGAATTCAGCATAGGTCACCACGGTATCACCGAAAATGACAGCCGGTGCCTCTGGAGACTGCTGTGCCCAGCGGGCTGATGTTTCATGAATCCACGTCGGCTCGCCGAAGTCTTTTTGGGTTTGATTCCAATTGACCAGCAGTTCGTGCCGCTCCTCCTCGCTCAGCATGGAAACCTGGTGGAGGAGTTCATCCGGTTGCCGTACCAACGCTTGTGCCAGCATTTGAAAATGTTTGACAATCCGAAGCGCGGTGGCCTCCTCGAAAAGGTCCGTATTATATTCCAGAGAACCTGCCAAACCACGGCCGCGAGAAACCAGGGTCAGGCTCAGCTCAAATTTGGCGGTACTGTTATCGTCCGTACCGGCCGAAGCCCGCAAACCTTTCAGGTTCGATTGGCTTTGTTCTCGATAATCGGTATAGGAGAAAAAGGCTTGGAAGAGAGGAGTGCGAGCCAGATCGCGCTCCGGCTCCAATCGGGCCACAATTTGTTCAAATGGCGTATCCGCGTTGGAGAAAGCTTCCAAAATGGTTTCCCTAACGTCAAGGAGTAGATCTGTGAAGCTGCCGATACCATCCTTTTCCATGACGATGGGAAGGACAAGTGTATTCACGAAGAAGCCGATCAGGTCCTCGAGTTCGGTGCGGTCTCTATTGGCCACCGGCGTACCGATGCAGACCTGACTCTGATTGGCGTAACGACTGAGCAAAACACCGTAAACCGTGATGTAGAGCATGAAAGGCGTAATGCCCAACCTGGCGCGTAAAGCACGGGCGGCCTCTACAAAATCTTCATCTATCTCGAAATGACATGCCCGGCCGGAAAAGGTCTGATGCATCGGGCGGGATTTATCCAAAGGCATGTCCAGGAATCTGGGCACAAACTGTAGGAGATTATTCCAATAGTCTAGTTTTTTCTCCAGAACCTCACCGGTCAGGTGGTTGCGCTGATGAACGGCATAATCTGCATACTGAATCGGTAATGCCGGTAAGCTTGCTTTACCCCGGCCGGCATAGAGTGTAGAAAATTCCTTGAAAAAGATGACGGATGACAAACCGTCCGTCGCAATGTGGTGGATGTTCAACAGTAGAAGATGATCTTCCGCTGCGAGCCTGCAGACCACTGTCCGCATGATCGGGCCATGCTCCAGGGAAAAACCAAGTCTTGCATTATTAGATTGGATGCATTGCGCCGCAGGCTGCCGCTCATTCTCGTGGAGCCCGCTCAGATCGATCACCGTAACAAAGGCCTCCGCGGGAGGATCGATGATCTGTCGGGGTTCCTCATCAACCATTGCATAGCGGGTGCGTAGCGTCTCGTGACGCCGCTGAATTTCAGTAATGCATATTTGGATCAGCTTGAGATCAGGGCGACCCGCGAGATGGAACCCGAAAGGAATATTGTATGCCCCCGAATCGGATTCCAGGCGATTCAAAACCCACAGGCGTTGTTGCGAGAAAGAAAGCGGTATAGGCGTCTCGCTAGATCGCGGAATGGGCTCGATGACTGTCGGTAAAGAGGGCGTGCCCGTGAGCCCCCGGATGTGGTTGACCAGATCTTGGAGAATCGGATAAGTAAAAACAGCTTTAAATGAGATGGCAGAACCAAAGGTATCATGAACCCGGGATACCAGTCTTGCAGTCATTAGAGAATGACCGCCGAGCGCAAAGAAACTGTCCGTGATACTCACGCGCTTGACCGGAAGAAGCTCCTGCCACAGATCTACCATCATCTGTTCCCACTCGTTCCGAGCGGGCACATATACTTGGGTGTCGGACACTTCAGGCTTGGGCAAACGTTTGCGGCCTACCTTCCCACTGGGAGTCAGTGGTAGGCGCTCCAGGAACATATAGGCGGCGGGTATCATATACTCGGGCAACCTTGTAGCCAGTTGCGTTGCCAGAGCCTTTTCTAATGAAAGATTGTCCTGATGACCGCCGGACGGGACGACGTAAGCCACTAATCGCTGATTGCCGGGCTGGTCTTCGCGAACCACGACACAGGCGTCTGCAACTGAACGTTGATCACACAGACACGCCTCTATTTCACCAAGTTCGATGCGTAAACCGCGTAACTTGATCTGATGGTCAATGCGACCCAGGAAGGCGATGGTTACGTTCTGATGCTCATCCTGTACCAGACGCGCCAGGTCACCGGCGGCATAAAGCCGCTCGCCGGCTTCCTCCGCAAACGGGTTGGGACAGAATACAGAAGCCGTTAAACCCGGCCGTTGGTGATAGCCGCGAGCCAGACCCGCACCGGCAATAAACAACTGACCCGGCACGCCCTGGGGTAGAGGCATCATATGTTGGTCCAAGATATAAATCTTGACATTACCGATGGGCCTGCCGATGGGTACCGGGGCATCCGGCATTCCAGGCGCGCAATGATATTCGGTTACTGTGATTGCGGACTCGGTGGGGCCGAATAAGTTGTGTAGCTCTGCCTGGGGAAAGCGCCCGAAGAAACGAGTCACCAGTGGTCGGGACAAGGCCTCGCCGGCACAGAGCACCGTACATAGCGTGTCCAATTCCTCATCCCCGATCATCTCCAGAAAAACGCTCAGCATCGAAGGAACAAAGCACATATGGGTAATGCCGGTCCGCGCAATCAAATCGGCGAGATAACGGGGGTCCTTGTGACCCTCCGGGCGGGCAATCACCAAGGTGGCCCCCGCTTGAAACGGCCAGAATAGCTCCCAAAGAGAAACGTCGAAAGTGTAGGGCGTTTTCAGCATGACCCGATGTCCGGGTTCCAGTTGATAGGTCTGCTGCATACAGGACAGATTGTTGGCAATCGCAGCATGACTATTCCCTGTGCCCTTGGGCCTACCGGTAGAACCGGAGGTATAGATCATGTAAGCAAGGTTTTGACCGGTGAGGTGAACTTCTCGCAGGTTGATATCTTCATGAGTTTGCGCGCCGCTTCGGGGGTGGATGACCGCAACATCCGCGGGTATTTTGGTTGCCTGGTTTTCGTCCGCGACTAAAAGGGAAATACCGGCATCTTCCAGCATGAAGGCGATTCGTTCCGCGGGGTGTTGTGGGTCCAGGGGCACATACGCGCCACCCGCTTTGAGAATGGCGTGCAGCGTAAGGACCAGTTCTACGGATCGTTCCATGCAAACGCCGACAAGAGTTTCCCGGCCTACGCCGAGTTCCTGGAGCCGGTGGGCCAAAGAAATGGTCCTTGTCTGGAAATCCGCATAAGTCACGACGGTTTCATCGAAGATAACAGCGGGCGCCTCCGGAGACTGACGCGCCCAGCGGGACAAATGTTCATGGAACCACGCCGGTTCACCAAAATCTGTTTGGGTTTGGTTCCAGGTGACCAGCAATTCCAGCCGTTCCTCCTGACCGAGCATGGAAATCCGGTGAAGGCTTTGGTCCGACTGTACAGCCAGAGCTTGGGCCAACATCTGAAAATGATTGACGATCCGAACCGCCGTGCTCTCCTCGAAAAGGTCAGTGTTGTATTGAAGGGAGCCGTCAAAACCACCGTCTCGTGAAGCCAGTGTCATACTGAGCTCAAATTTGGCCGTGCCCGTATCGGGATTCAGCCCTTCCATCTCGAGGCCGGTCAGATTGCGCGGTTGGTCATGAGATTGGGTTCCGGCTTCGATGAACGTGAACATTACCTGGAATATGGGCGTCACATCCAGCCGTCGTTCGGGCTGTACGGCCTCAACAACCTTTTCAAAGGGTATTTCCTGGTTCTGGTAGGCAGCAAGACAAATGCCGTGGACCCGGCGCAATACGTCTTGGAAGCAATCGTCCGGGGAAAGGCTCAAACGCAGGACGAGAGTATTGAGGAAGAAGCCGATCAAGTCCTGGGTTTCGGCCCGATCTCGGTTGGCAATCGGCGACCCGATGCACAAATCGTTCTGTCGGCTGTATTTGGCCAATAAAACAGCAAATACGCTCAAAGTGGTCATAAAAGGCGTCACCCCGGCTTGCTTCCCAATAGCAGCCAGGGCTTGAGCGGTATCCTCAGGCACTTTGAAGCGTAAGGTAGCGCCGCCGAAGGCGCGTAGGATCGAACGAGGCCGGTCGGTGGGAAACTCCAGTACCGGCGGTGCATCGGCCAGGCGCTCCTGCCAGTAGGCCAACTGCCGGTCCAATGCATGTTTTCGGCGCTCCTCTCGCTGCCATCGAGCCACATCACCATACTGAACCGCGAGAGGGGAAAGCGACAGTTCTTCACCATGAATGTATGCCTTGTAGAAGGCGCCGAACTCACGGAAAAGCACCTGAAGGGACCAACCGTCGGCAAGCATGTGATGCAGGTTGATCATCAAACAATAGCTTTGATCACCTGAAACAATCAGGTAAATGCGGTAAAGCGATTCGCCGCCGGTTAGGTCGAAGGGTTTGCGGGCTGCCTGTGCAAGTATTTCGTTCTGCGCCTCGACAGGATACTCCCCGCTTAAATCGATCACCACCATCGGCAGAGGCATATGCGGATCGCGCAACCAGGAGGCATTACCCTGATGGTTCTGCAGGCGGCTATGAAGCAAGTGATGGCGCCGGTGGACGGCCGTCAAGGCATGGGTCAGGGCTTCCAAGCTCAAAAGGCCGCGAATATTGACCGCGGCAGGCATGTTATACGTGGCGTCCGTTCCCTTGATATTTTCCTCGAGCCACAGTCGCTCTTGCGCCAGAGACAAGGGGTACTGATTGAGGTCGGGATCGTGGGTGATTGCTGTCACGGCGCCGTCGACGCTGTCGAGAGGTTGCCGGCTCAAAGCCGATGCTAATGCCGCGGGGGTCGGGTGTTCGAAGACCGTTTTCATGGGTAAATCGAGTTCGAAGAGCCGCCTTAACCGGGATATCAGGCGGATGGCCAATAGGGAATGACCGCCGATGCGGAAGAAGTTGGCATGACGGCCCACAAGATCGAGACCGAGCAGAGAGCCGAAAAGCTCGGCGATCCGTGTCTCAGCCGGGGTTTGGGGCAACTCATCCGGATGAAGTTCGGAATCGGTTTCCAACTGATCCAGAGGCAGGCGGTCCAGTGCGCGTCGATTGGTTTTTCCACTGGGTGTTAGAGGTAAAGCATCCAGAATTTGAAAGTAAGAAGGCACCATGTAGGAAGGCAAGTGTTTGCCAAGCTCCCGGCGCAATGCTTCCTCATCGGGCTGTCGATCCCTCGCCGCCGTGATGAAGGCCGCCAAGGCTTCACCCTCGGGCACATCGCGGCGTAAGCATACTGCCGCGTGTTGCACATCGGCCTGCTCCAGCAGCAGTTCCTCGATCTCTCCCAACTCAATGCGTTGCCCACGTAGTTTCACCTGGAAATCGGCTCTGCCCAGATAGGTCAGTTCGCCGTCGACGCCGTTCCGAACCAGATCGCCGGTATCGTAGAGACGTTCGCCCGGTGTTCGCCCAAAAGGATGGGGCACAAAAAGGGATGCCGTCAAAGCAGGCCTGCCCATGTAGCCTCTGGCCAGGTTGGCGCCGCCCAACATCAACCGACCGGAGGCTCCGGCGGTTACAGGATGACCGAAGGGGCCCAGGACCAGGGTTTCACAGTTGGCAATCGGTGTCCCGATAGTGACCGGCATTTCCGGGGGAAGGCCGTCGAGGCGCACCGCGCTCACCTCTACCGCTGCCTCGGTAGGTCCGTAGAGATTGAAAAGAGCGGTGTCCGGCATAGCCGAACGGAAGCGTGCAACCAGGGTTTCACCCAATGCTTCTCCGGAGCAAAGCACCATCCGCGGATGTCGCGAAAGGTCACTCTCGGCGGTTTCCAGAAAAAGAGCCAACATGGAGGGCACAAAGTGAACGGCTGTGACCCCCGCCTTGTTGATGAGGTCGGCAAGATAGCGGCTGTCTTTGTGGCCGTTCGGTTCGGCGATGACCATGGTTGCACCGGCCATCACGGGCAAAAAGAGTTCCCAGATGGAAACGTCGAAGGTATAGGGCGTTTTCAACAGCACCCGATCTTCGCACTCAATCCCCAGGTAGGTGCGCTTCCAGCACAGGTGATTCAACACGGCGCCATGGCTGACGGCCACCCCTTTGGGCCGTCCGGTCGAACCTGAAGTGAACAAAACATAAGCCAAATTGGCAGGGTCTAAGGTCGGAACCGGCGGAAGTTCGGTAGGCACGGTTTCCATGGCGGCAAGCGCGCCGTCATCTGTTAAAACCACCCTGGCGCTATTATCCAACTCTTGCTGAAGATGATCGGCCAACGGCAGGTGCCCGGTTGAGGTGACCAGTAGATGTACGCCTGCTTCCCTGCATTGAAACAGCAGCCGCTCCGGCGGGTGTTCGGGATCCAGCGGTACATATGCCGCACCGGCCTTCAAGACGCCGAAAATTGCCGTGGGCATCGCGGCACTGCGACTCAGCAGCAAGGCTACCGTTCTTTCCGGCCCGGCTCCCCTGGCGCGTAGGCTGAAGGCAAGGTTGTCGGCATTGGCATTCCACGTTGCAAAGTCGATAGTGCAGGCGCCGTCCAGCAAAGCCGCGCCTCTTGGATTGACTTCGGCCTGGTGCTCCAGGGCCCGGTGCAAGAGTCGCGGTGCGGTGAAGCTCACTTTTCGGCCCAAGGCGCCTTGCAATAAGGCTTGCTCTCCAGCCTGGCTCAAACAACTGAAACTGTCGTGGTGAGCCTCGGCATCACCATCTATCAGAGAAGCCATTCTGTGCAAGGTCGCCTTAAAATAATCCAACACGTCTTCAATTTGCCCGCGGGACAAGACATCGCCGCGACCCTGAACGGACAAGCTGATAATCCCAGTCTGGGGATTGAGCCGGAAGGAGATCATCAGCGGCCAGTGGCTCGGTTCCTCACTGAGGCTCTCCCCGCCCAAATTGGCCAGGCGATTGGGCGCCAACTGACGGGTGGCATGGAAATGGACGAAATTGAAAAAGGTTTGGAACATTTCCCGTTCTTCATACCATTCACTGATCTCAGCCATGGGAAAACGGCGATGGGGCAGGCAGGCTTGCTCCTTTTCAAACACCGATCGCACCAATTGCAACCACCTACATGGTTGCACATTAAACCGGAACGGCATGGCATTGAGAAACAAGCCGTAGATTTTTTCGCCGTCCTCCAATTCCGGGCGACCGTGCATTTGTTTCGAGGTCAATACATCGCTTTGGCCGGTCCACTGAGCCAGGACGCGGAGATGGGCGGTCAACAAGACGGATTTCAGCGGTACCTGGGCCGAATTGGCCAGTTGTTGTAACTGCCGGCTGACTGTATCGTCGGCCTCCCACATTAGCTTGTGGTAGGTTTTCGGTTCTTTAGCCGCCGTGGTTTCCGGTAACGGCAGGCGCGTTGCATCGGCCAGATCGGCACGCCAGAAAGTTCGCGATTGTTCACTTTGAAGAGCCTGCTGCTCCAGGTAAATATAGTCGCGGTAGTGTGCCCTGAGAGGGGACGGTTGAGACTGCCTGCCGTCCACCAGGTCAAAATAGTGATTGAAAATTTCCGTCAAGGCGGAGGTGAGACTCCAGCCGTCCAATATGGCGTGGCATTCCGTGATCGTCAAGCGGAAGCGCATCTCGCTCAGTTCTTGAATATGGAAACGCAGCAACGTGGGTTTTTTCAAATCGAAGGGATTGCTTCGCTCCTGCTGAACATAGCCTAGCTCTCTTTGCTTCGCGGCTTGTTCGTTCAGGTGACTCAGGTCTTCCCAGGTGACCGGGAGTTGTGCCTGCTTGAAGACCAATTGCAACGGCTGTTCAAATTGATTCAGGAAAAAACCGGTTCGGAAGATGGGGTGGCGCGCCACCGTTGCGGCCACGGCTCGTTCGAACAATTCATGCTGTAAACGACCTTGGATCAGAAAGCTGACCACATTGTGGTAGGGCAAGGTCTCAGGTGAAAGTTCCTGGTGGTAGATCATGCCCAACTGGAGGCGCGACATGGGATAGGCGTCTTCAACGCCCTCCGGCAGTTGGGCACGCGTTTCCGCATCGATCATCGCAAACGGAGTCTGAGGTTGGGGCGCGGTAGTATCCCTGGCTTCACGGTCCGCAAGGGCGGCGAGTTCGCGGATGGTTTGCGTCTGGAAAAGCTGCTGCAAGCTCAGGTTCAAACCCCGTGCACGGGCGGAGGTCAGGACCTGGATGCTCAATATAGAGTCGCCGCCCAGGGCGAAGAAGTTGTCATTCCGGCCGATCCGGTCCACATTCAAAACCCCGGCCCAAATGGCGGACAATATCTCTTCAGTTTCGCCGGCGGGGGCCTGGTAAGCGGCGCCCGTATGTGCACCCGTTTTGTCCATTGCCGACAGCTTGGCTTTGTCGAGCTTGCCGTGAACCGTGAGGGGAAAGCGCTCGAGGAAAACAAAGAAGGCCGGGATCATGTAGTCGGGTAAAATATGCGCCAGATCTTCGCGAGAGTTGAGGGTTGCTTGGGTCGCCCCTTCCACGGTCACCAAATAGGCTACCAGGTGAAGGCCGCCGTGCTCGCTCGTGTCGGTCGTGACAAAAGCCTGTTTGATGTCGGGCAGGGATTCCAAGGCCGCCTCGACTTCGCCGGGTTCGACCCGATGGCCGCGTATTTGGACCTGGTCATCGGCGCGTCCTTCAAACAGGATATCCCCCTCGGGAGATAACCGGGCCACATCGCCGGCGGCGTACATTCGACTACCGGGCTTCACCGCGAAAGGATTAGGCAGAAAACGCGTCGCGGTTAAACTTGGGCGTTCCAGGTAGCCTCTCGCCAGGCCGGGACCGGAAACGAATACTTCGCCGCCGGCGCCGACGGGCACGGGGGTCAACAGCTTATCGAGCACGTAGAGATCGAGATCGGGAATGACCTCGCCGACCGGACTGACGGTAGTGTCGATTTCGTCAGCGGAAATTTCACGGTAAGTCACATGAACCGTGGTTTCGGTGATGCCGTACATGTTGATCAAACGGGGGCGTTGATCGTCGAAACGTTTGAACCAGGGGCCCAATGTATTGAGCTGTAATGCCTCACCGCCGAAAATCACGTAGCGTAAGGCCGGCAGTTCCACCTGATCGCGATCATCCACATAGTTGACCAATTGGCGAAACGCTGACGGCGATTGGTTCAGGACGGTGATCTCTTCTTTAACAAGCAGGGGATAAAAGTCTTCTGGTGAGCGCGAAACCCAGAAAGGAACCATCACCAGGCGACCGCCGAAACAAAGCGCGCCCCAAATTTCCCAGACGGAAAAATCGAAACCCAACGAGTGGAACAAGGTCCAAACGTCGTCTTGATGAAAACCGAACCAACGTTGGGTGACGCCCAGAAGCCTCACCACGTTACCGTGGGGAATCACAACGCCCTTGGGGCGGCCGGTGGAGCCGGAAGTGTAGATAATATAGGCGCCGTTATCCGCATGGGCGCGTGGAACGGGATTGTCCCCGGCGAAGCCTTTCAGGTCGATGTCCTCCAGGAAACTCACCAAATGGGACGGAAGCTTGTCCGCCTGAGCGCGTTCGCAGAGAATTAGAGACAAACCCGCATCACCGGCTATGAAATCGAGCCGTTCCGCCGGATAGGTCGGGTCCAGAGGGACATAGATACCACCCGCCTTGAGGACGGCTAACAGGGCAATCAGGTATTCGGGTTTGCGCTCGAGACACAGACCCACGCGAACCTCCGGGCCCACCTCGGCCTCGATCAGGAAATGAGCAAGGCGGTTGGCGCGCCGGTTCAGTTCCTCGTAACTGATGTCGCTGTCGCCGTAAGTGAGCGCAATGGCCGTGGGCCGCAAGTCGGCCTGGGTTTCGAACAATTCGTGCGGCGTATTCTTTTCGGCAAAAACATTGTCCGCTTGCGTCCGCACTGAGCGATAATGACCGCCGCCAGTGAGCCGGGACCACTCACGATCATCGAAGATAGATAACCGCAATGCAGCTTTTTCCGGACGGCGAACGGCCTGTAAGGCCAGATGATGCAAGTGGGTTACCAACCGCTCAGCCGTCTGCTTGGAAAAGAGATCCGCGTTGTAGTCCAACCAACCCCGAATCTCATGATCTCGCTCGGTCAAGCTCAGAGTGAGGTCGAACTTGGCGGTGCCCGTATCGGTTGTCATCGGCTCGATCGCCAGACCGTCACCCAAAGAGTCGCGTCCTCCCCGGGCGCTTTGGAAATTGAGCACCACCTGGAATAGAGGCGTGCGACTGGTGTCCCGTTCCGGCTGGAGTTCGTCCACCAATTTTTCAAAAGGTATGTCCTGATGATCCTGGGCACCTAACACCTCTCGGCGCACGGATGCCAGCAAGCCGCGGAAGTCGTCTCGTTCGGAAAAGCGGGCGCGGATGGGCAGGATGTTGATGAAGAACCCGATCAAATGTTCCACTTCGGAGCGGTTACGACCGGCAAAGGGCACTCCCACCGTGATATCGGTTGAACCCGAGTAGCGAGCCAGCAGCAGCTTGAAAAGACTCAATAACGTCGTGAACATGCCGGCGCCGGCTTCTTCACCGAGTCGGCGCAAACCTTCTGTCAATTGAGTAGGAAAATGTAACGGTGCACGGCCGCCTCTGAAAGTTTGTTGCGCCGGACGGGGGAAATCGGTAGGAATCTTCAAAACCGTTGCCCCTTCCAGGCGGTCACGCCAGTAACCCAACTGGCGTTCCAAGCCCTCTCCGGTCAGCCAACCCCGCTGCCACACGGCGTAATCGGCGTATTGAACGGGCAATTCCGGCAACGAAGGCGAGGAACCCTCCAAAAGGGCTTTATAAACCGTACTCAGTTCGTTTAGAAATACACCGTTGGAAAAACCATCCGAGGCGATGTGGTGGATGTTGAGAACCCAGACGTGTAGGTCCTCTGCCGCCTTGAACCAATGGAAACGGAATACAGGGCCCTGCTCCAGGTCAAGAGGGCGAAGCGTTTCCTCTTTCAGGCGGCGACGCGCCCGGTCGGTTGGGTCCTCGGCGCCGGAAAGATCCTCGGGCTCGACCTCGATCGGCTCGAAAGGCAAGATGCGCTGGTAACCCGCCCCGTCCCGATTGGTGAACACCGTGCGCAATACTTCATGACGGGCAAGGATCGTATTCAGGGCTCCGTTCAGGGCGCTTGCATCCACCGCACCGCGAACCCAGGCTGCATTGACGACATTGTAAAGAGGTGAGTCCGGCAAATACTGGTAAATAAACCACAGGCGTTGCTGGGCAAACGACATGGGCAACAGGGTTTCGGCTTCTCCCCTGGGTTGCGGCACAATCGCGTCGGACACCTCCGATGAGGTCAGCCGGCCGCTCAGTTGTTCCAGTATATCTTCGTCCAACAGGTCAAAATCAACGTGGTGGTGCGACGCCAACGTGGGATCTATTTGAGCGAGAACCCGTCGCGCTTCCTGATCTCCCGCCTGTTTGATCCTGGCCAGATAAACCTGGCGGCAGAGCCCGCGAATGGTGGGGTGGTCAAAGAGTTGAGTCAGCGACAGCAGGGTCTCAAAACTCTCCTTGGTCCGCGCCAGGAGAATGGTAGCGCTCAGAGAATGACCGCCCAAGTTGAAGAAATTATGATCGATGCCCGGCACCTCGACGCCAAGAACCTGTTGCCACAGGGCCGTCATCTTCTCCTCGGCGGCGTTGCGGGGAGCTTGGCCCTGCCCATCGATTTCAGTAGTGTTGCGCGGGTCGGGCAGGGACCTGCGGTCTACCTTGCCGTTTGCAGTGACCGGAAGGTGGTTGAGAACGAAAAAGTGGGTTGGAATCATGTAAACAGGCAGGTATTCCTTGAGATAAGCGCGCAATTCCTCGACCTGCCCGGTTTCGTTTCGATTCTGTACTCCCAACACGACATAGGCAGCCAAAATGGCTTGCGCTGAGTTAACTTCCTCCCGCCAAACGAGAACTACGGCTTGTTTCACAGAGCCATGTCGCTCTATACAGGTCTCGATTTCCTTCAGTTCGATACGGTAGCCGCGAACTTTGACCTGATGATCGATTCTTCCCAGAAAGGCCGTCGTTCCGTCGTCGTTGACACGGGCCTTATCGCCGGTGCGGTACAGTCTCGCTCCTTCCACCTCGCTGAAGGGGTCGGGTACGAATACCTGCGCGGTAAGCGCCGCTCGGCCGAGGTAACCGCACGCGACGGCCGGGCCGCCGATACAGAGTTCGCCGGCGATGCCTTGGGGCAGGGGTTCGCCCCAAGCATCGAGGACATAGGTTTGGGCATGGGGCAAAGCAAAGCCCAGAGGGAAAACCCGCGCTGTACGCATGCCGCGATAGGCATAGGTCATGACTCCCACGCACGTTTCCGTCGGGCCGTAGTGGTTGAAGATTTTCAGGTCGGGCCGCAGGTCGTTGATATGCTCGACCATGTCCCAAGGAGTAGCCTCGCCGCCGAGAATCAGGCAGCGTTGCGGCAGCACGTTTGCCGGCTGTTCCCCGTTCATGAGAGCATTGAGGTGGGTCGGTGTGATCTTGAGCGCGTCGATTGAGTGTTGCAGGCAATAACGACCGAAGGCTGCGCCGTCTGAAATGTTTTCCCCGCTGATCACATGGAGGGTTCCCCCCAGGCAAAGGGCGGGAAAGATCATGGTGTTGCCCAAATCCGCCGCCAGGGTGGACACGGTGGCATAGGACCAACCGGCCTGTAGTCCCAGACGGGAGCAAACTCCGTCCACATAATGGAAGAGGTGGCTATGACTGATCAGAACACCTTTGGGTTTGCCGGTAGAACCCGATGTGTACATCAAGTAAGCACCTTGGTTCGGGTCAACTTCCAGGTTGGGATTTTCGTCAGGTAGCCCGGGGCAAAGGTTCGGCGCGCCATGACACGGCAGAATTGGGACAGCCGCGTGTTCGAGTTGAGAAGTCCGCGAGACATCGCACAAAATCAGGCGCGTGCCGGCGTCTTCCACCAGCCCCGCGATACGTTTGGGCGGTAAAGCTACGTCCAGGGGCAAATACACCGCGCCCGCCTTCAAAACGCCCAGTAGGGCGCAAACCGCTTCCAGGCTCCGATCAAAGAAGAGAGCAACCCGGTCGCCCGGGCCGACTCCATGGGACAATAATTGATGAGCCACCTGGTTGGCCGCGCGGTTCAACTCTGAAAAGCACAACGTTCGAGTGGCCGCATTGTCTCCAAAAACCAGCGCGGGTTGCTCGGGTCGTTCGTCCACATGTCTGGCAAAAAGCCGGTGGATTGCCTGAGGTTCGGGCCAACATGGTTCGATCTTCTCAACACCGGCCGAAGCGCTCAAACGTTTCCGTTCCTCACGATCTACCACGGCGATCTGCAGTGCGGGATAGTCCGGATGCCCGGCAAGAGCTCGAGCCGACTCGATTACCCTGCGGCCGATATGGCGAACGACGGTTTCATTGAAACGAGATCGGTCGTAGTAAAGGTACAAAAGAGGCTCATCGGGATCGTTTTCGACGTGCAGCCCCAGTGGGGAAACAGTCTGCAGACCGCGCATGTCGCGTAAGACAAACTCGGCCTCTCCGGCGGAGTAGCGTCTCCGACCCTGGTGAAAAGAAAAAGCAAACAGTTTTTCCGGATTGAAGCTTTCGTCAGAAGCCAGGTGAAAAAAGCTCTGCCAGGCGGTAATCTCTTCCAATTGATCGGCCAGTTGATCCGCCCAATCGTTGAAGCGCTGATCGGTTTTCACCTCGACATTCACGGGCAGGAAGCGTGTGAAGGGGCCGATGGTCTCAGCCAACTCCTCGAACTCCCGGCCGTCCACCGCCACCTGCAAAGCCGGGGGATCGCCTCCCTGAAGGCGAGCGAGAACCGTCGCCCAGACGGCAAGCCACAGTTCATCAGGTTGCCTTTCCCCATTTTCGGCTAAATCTGAGAGAACACGCGGTAAAGCTAGCGTGAGACAGGTGGGCTCATAGTTTTCACGGGGCTGAATGAGAGAGTTAACGGCCGGCTTCTCAATGGTTGCTTCCCAGAAGCGGACACCCTCCTCGGCGGCTTCCTCCTCCTCGACTTCCTCCAACCATTCGCCGAATTGGTGGTATTGAACCACCTCCTCCGGTTGTAGTTGCCCTTGTCGGCAGGCGGCGTAGAGGCTTGCCAGGGATTCCACCAGTATACGCATGCCCGGGCCGTCGCAACACACTGCCGGCAGTCGCAGGAGTAGATAGTTGGTAGCCTCGTCGCAAGAGAGCAGGATGGCTTCCAAGGTATGCTCTCCCCACTGGATCTCCGTGTTTTCCAGCTCGGCGATCGTCTCTGCCAGGAAGTCCTGAGGTGTACCCTGTACGGGAATTTCGCGCCAGGAGTAGCTCGGGGTTTCCCCGGGCACCTGAAGCGGCACCTTCAAACCCTTGGGAACGATAAAGCGGTAACTCAAGATATCATGAGTGGTCACCAGTGTTTGCAGACTTTGGCGTAACCAATCGCGCCGAAACGGACCCACGATTTGCACCACGGCCACCACTTGAAAAGGACGGGCCGGATCTTGTCGTAACCAGATCTGCTTCTGCAATGGTGAAATAGGATAACCTTCAAGCATCAGTATCTACCTCTTGCCTGCTTTGAAACTCTTTTGGAACCTGGCGCGACTCTTGGATTTCATACCGCTCAGCATCGCTTTGCGACCGGCTTGTTCCCAGCCGGTGACCTGCGCCTTGAGTGAGCTGATTGGAACTTGGGGTTCGGTTGCGACAAGACCTGCCAATCGGGTGAAATAATCGGCGAATCGGGCCATGACGGCATCGTCGAACAGAGGCTTTTTGTAGACCAGCATGCCGGTTAGTCCCGACGAAGACTCGGCCAGGTTCATTTGCAGGTCCATTTTGGCCCGAGGCCGCTTCAGTTTCAGCGGCTCGATCGTCAGGCCCGGCAGTTCAAGACGAGCGTCCGGAATATTCTGCAATGTGAATTTCACTTGGAAAACCGGGCTGACATGGGCCTGTCGGGCCGAATCCAAATCGTTGACCATCAGGTCAAAGGGCATTTCCTGGTGGGCATAGGCTTCCAACGCCGTTTGGCGCACCTGGCCGAGCAAGTCGCGGAAGCTGTTGTTTTCATCCAGCCTGGTACGTAGCGCCAATTGATTGATGAAGAAACCGATGACCGGTTCCAGGTGGGGATGATTGCGGTTGGCCACATCTGTGCCTACCACCTGGTCGGTTGCCTCGGTCAGGGCATAGAACAGTGTATTGAAAACTGCCAGCAACACCATGAACAAAGTGGCGCCTTCGGCTCCGGCCAGTTCGCGCAGAGCCGCCGCCTGTTCGCCCTTTATTTCAATGGGAATCTCACCGGCGCTCTGGTTTTCAGAGCCCCTCCGGGCGCCGAAGGGCATCGGCAGAAGGGGCGGCGCACCGGCCAGTTGCTTGCGCCAGTATGCGCGATCCCGTTCAAGCACCCCCTCGTCCAGGAGTCGGCGGTGCCAAACCGCGTAATCGGTGTATTGTACGGGCAGATCGGGAAGATCGGGTTCCTCACCCTTGATCAGGGCCGCGTAATTTGCCGCCAATTCCCGACTGAGGATACCCACCGACCAGCCGTCGGAAACGATGTGGTGCATCGTAAAGAGGGTAACGTGGGAATCCTCATCCATTTTGACCAGGATGCCGCGAAAGAGGGGACCCTTTTCAAGGTCACACGGGGCCTGGGCTTCCGCCATGGCCAGGTTCATCAATTCCTCTTGCCGTGCATGGGGCTCGCGGTCGGTCAAATCAACGCGTTGCATGGACCAACCGGTAAAGGGATGAATATGCGGACGCGGCCGGTTTGCGCTGACCTCGATGGTGGTACGCAACACTTCGTGGCGAATCAGAATGGCGGCAACCGCCTTTTCCAACAAATCGGCTTCAAGTCGTCCGTACATACACAGGGCGCCGAAGCTGTTGAAGACCGCGCCGCCGGGGTTGAGACTCTCGGCGACCCATAGGCGTTGCTGAGCGTAGGAAAGCGGTAAGTCCTCGCCCGATACCTTTTCGAGAGGCGGTAGCGGTGTCGCATCACCCTTAAGGCGCATGTGATCGATCATCAAGCCCAAATCAGACAGAACAGGCACGGCAAAAACTTGTTGCAGCGAAACATCGAGATCGAAAAGGGCCCGCAAGCGGGTGATCAGGCGCATGGCCAAAAGCGAGTGGCCGCCTAAATCGAAGAAACTGTCGCCGGGACCGACTTCTCCGGTTTCCAGAAGATCGCACCAGATGCCGGTTAAAAGTTCCTCGGTAGGCGTCAATGCCCTCGATCCCGCTTCCCGCTCAGCAGTGCTGGAGCTTGCCGCCGCGGCCAACGCCTTACGATCGATCTTGCGGGTCCCGGTTCGGGGTAGTTCGGTCATCGACCGCACAGTCTCCGGAACCATGTAGTCGGGCAGTTGGTCATGCAGAAACCGTTTCACCTCGCCGACCTCGGGTCCGTCTTCTCCAACGGGGCTGAAAAAGGCGGCCAGGTGGAATCCCTTTCCGACATTGTAAACCGCCACGGCTGCCTCGCGGATACCGGGCAAAGTGGAGAGTAATCGTTCGATCTCCGCGGGCTCAACGCGGAAACCGCGGATTTTGACCTGGTCATCGTTTCTACCCAAGCAGCGCAACAGGTTATCCGCACCGATCAGCGCCCCGTCACCGCTGCGGTAAAGCCGAGCGCCGGCCTTATCACTGAAGGGGTCGGGTACGAATTGAGCCGCGGTTAGCGCGGGCCGATTGCAATAGCCCTGAGCCAGGCTCTCTCCGCCGATATAGAGTTCGCCGCGCCTTCCCGGCGCGACCAATTGCATTGCCTGGTCGAGCACGTACAGGCGACGGTTCGGCAAGGGTCGCCCGATGGGTGTAGAGGAACCGTCTAACATGGTGGATTCCACGTCAACCGCGGCGGCGGTGATCACGGCCTCGGTAGGACCGTAAGCATTGATCAATCGGCAGTTTGCCGGCGCCATGTCCAGCCAGTTCCCGGCGACATCCGGCAGCATGGCCTCACCACCGGCAATCATACAAGACAGGCGGGTGGGAAATATCGCGGGGTTTTGAGCCCAATCCCGGGTGAGCACGTGCCAATAGGCCGTGGGCAGATTAACCACGTCCAATTCAAGATCGACAATGTTTTGGGCCGCCTCTCCGGGCGTCCAGACCTCAGAGCCTCGGACAACCAGGGTGCAGCCCTTAACAAGAGGCGCCAAGATCTGGTCCAGTGAGGCGTCAAAATGGAAAACCGAAAAGACCAGCATGCGAAGACCTGCTTCCAAACCGAAAGTCTCGGCCGCCGAGACCGCGTGAGCGGCCAGGGCATCGTGACTGACCATCACCCCTTTGGGGGTGCCGGTGGAACCGGAGGTGTAAATGATATAGGCTGCACTTGAACCCCGGACTTCAGCAGCCGGATTGCCGACTTCGTCGCCCCCATTCAAACTGTCCAGGTTCAGATAACGGACACCCGCACCGGCTGTTCCATGGGTGTCGGTATCACAAATGACCCACTGGACAGCCGCGTCTTTCAGCATGAATTCAAACCGGGCTTTGCCTGCTTCGCTGTCCAAAGGCACATAAACGCCGCCGGATTTCAAAATGCCCAGGAAGGCGGCGATAGAGGCCGGGCCGCGGTTCAATAAAACTCCTACGGCCGTACCGTTTTGCAAGCCGTTTTCGCGAAGCCGCACCGCGATGTAATTAGCCCATGTGTTGAGCTCGCGGTAGGTCCAATGTTGTTCGCGGTAGACCAGAGCCGGCGCATTAGGGGTTTCCGAAACTTGCCTTTCGAAAAGTGTGTGGGCCGAATTCGTCTCCGGCAGATTCCCCGGAACCGAGTTCAATTGTTGTAAAACGGACTCTTGCCGCGGAGAAAAATAGGGCAACTGTCGAATGGAACATCCGGTTGTGGTTATACCGTGGTGCAGCAGGGTTTTCAGATTGGCCCATATCTCCTCCACCTGCTCTTGATTCAAGCGTCGGCTGTCATAGGACAGGAGCTGTTTGACCCGGTTCGGCGCCTCGGCCCGCGCCGTCAAAACCAATTTCAGGGTAAAGGGTTCACTCATGGTATTGTGGTCAAGCAGTTGGAAGGTAAGGCTTTCTCCGACATGGGGGGTACCGGCTTGCCGGTATTCGAAACAGGGCAGGTCGACCGGATCGGCGGGATGCTCCTCGCTTCCCCAGGAGGCGGGAAAACATTCGAGCCAGGTGGCGCAATCGTCAAGCGACTCCTTCAGGCGTTCCAACACATGGGTCCAGGGTTCGTCATGATTCAGTAACAGCGTGTGGGGAAGGGCGCGGGAAAAGGGGCCGGCAACCTCGGTCAAATCGTCGTAGACCCGGCCGTCGTGCACGATATTCAAGCAGATCCTGGTTTGGCCGCTGAGCCGGTATAACAAAACGGTCCACAGGGTCAGGTAGATCATGCTCACGGGGATTTGCATGCTTTCGGCCTGATTGATCAGGGCATCTTCCAGAGCCCTTTCCAGAGGTTCCGGTTCAAAGGCGGTCGGTCTGAAAACACCCTCGGTCGTCTCTGCCAATGCTGTAAATTCAGGGGCTTCCACGCCGTTGGCAAACACCCCTTTCCAAAAGCGCAGACCCGGTTCCGCCGTTTCGCTTTGCAAAAACTCGCGGGTGGATTCGGAAGCATCGATGAATTGGAGCGGGGGGTCTTCGTCCTCGTCGTGGGCCTCGCCCTCGGATTTCCCCGCGTATCGGGCGGCCAGGGAAGCCGACAACAACTCAAGGCTCTTGCTGTCCAGGCTGATCATCGGAAAGTCCAGGATCAGCAGGTGTTCAGCGGCGCTCAGGGAGACCAGGCCGGCCGTGAGCATGCCGGCTTCCATCGGGGAAGTTTCAGGCGCGGTCAACAACCGGGCAGCCGCGCCTTCCGGTTCCGACGGACAGTCAGGTTCCCTATCTTCGGCGCGCCATTGGAACCGGCAGTTGGTCACGGTCTGCAGCGGCAAACTCATGCCCCGCGGGATTTGAAAGCAGGTTTTCAGAATCTCGTGATCTTCCGGCAGTGCTTCCAAAGCCCTCTCGAGGCGGTCGGTATTCACCTCACCCGCGATGCGGATTACAGCTCGGCCGGACTCCGGTAGGCGACGCTTGCTGTTGAGGCGCTCCCAGTAAAAACGTTGCTGCGGCGACAGTGGGTATCCCTTCGACATGAACGATCTTCTCCTAAATCAAAGAGACCCGCTATCCGGACTAACGGAGACGACTTCGCGAGGCGTTTCCCCGGACAGGGGTTTCGGCGCAATGAAGGGAGGACGATGGTAGTTTTCGGCCATGGCCACCCTGATTTGGCGAAGACCTTCGAAAGGTTCTCGCCCGTGGGAAGTGAGCATATTGTCAAGCATCAATAAATCTCCTTTTTCCCACGGGAAGGAGATCTTCTCGGACAGATAGGCCTGATGTAGATGACGGGCCACTTCATCGGGAATGGGTGTGCCGTCGCCGTAGAAGGTATGATAGGGAAGCCCGTCCGAGCCGAAATCACGCTCCATTTGCGCGCGAACCGCCGGATTGAGATTGGCGGGATGCCAAAAGGCGATGTGGTTGAACCAGACTTCCTCTCCGGTAACCGGATGATGTAGCGTGGATGAACGCACCTGGCGCGTCCGAAACCGTTCCCCGTCCTTGATGGTCAAATCGATTTCGTTTTCCCGGCAATAGACGTTCAATTCGTCGAGGTTGTTCAGCTTAAAAGCATCGCGCCAGTCCAAGCCCAAACCATCACCGTAATTACGGACCAAAAGCCAGCCTTTCTCACGAAAGACCTGCAAGACATCTTCATCGATACGGTCCAACACCTTACGCGAATCCGCGATCGGCGTCTCGCCCCCGGACGTCGCCGGGGTGGTGCAGTAAAACCAGACCTTCATGGGGAATTTGGTGGAACTGGTCAGCTCGTTATGAAGGGCGATGGTCTCTTGCTTGGGATAAACGGTTGAGGTATAGACCTTGCTCGACACTTCCTCGCGGGGAGTGGAGCCTTCGAAGTAAGGCGTAAGCTGGTAGGGGACCGCGTCTAAAAAACCTCTGAAATCGTCATCACCGCTCATTTCAAAGCCGCGAAACAAAATGGCGCCGTATTCCAAAAGCTCCTGTTCCAGGGTTTCGCGGTTGTCCAAAAACCACTGGGTGAGGTTAACACCTTCCATTTTCGGACGAATGACCAGGGGCAGCGGTTGACCCGGCTCGAGTTGAGACCGCTCGACCAGATCCAGGGATTGAAGCGCAACGCCGCTCGACCGCTTACGTACGCCGGCTCTGCGAGTGGTACTTCTTTTTGAGGATGTAGTAATCATGAAAAACCTCCGAATGGATGTCGCGTCGACCGTCAGCGGCGGCGGGTGATGCCGCGGCCGCGTCTGTGCTTCATTTTTTGCTTGGCATCCTGCAAAGCTCGGTTGTCGTTTTGTTTGAACAAGTCGAATAAATCGCCGCAAGCCAGTTCTTCAGACTCGATCAACTTGGGAATCGCAGCGGCCAAAGCGGCCGACATGGAGGTAGCAACAGACTCGGGTACCTGGTTGCGGTCGTATTTCAAAGTGAATTGCAGGCCGTCCGCAACTGAGACGGCCAGGCTGAGCGGGTAATTGTCTTCTTCGATAAAGGTCACATCGCGGAAGCGAAGATTGTGTTTGAGGTCGCGAATCGAAGGTTTCACGGGGTAGTTGTAGAAGATCACCGAGGTGTGATAAATGGGGCGATCCTTTGGTAGGCCTGTCCAACCGCGCAAGTCCACCAGGCGCGTATCCTCGAAACGGGCGGCGCCCAGACGAGCCTCCTGGTGTTCCCGCAGCAGGTCTTCTATTTTCTTTTCTCTTTGTAGGCGCAAGCGCACGGGTTGGCTGTTGATGAAAGGGCCCATAATGGCTTCGACTTCGGATATTTCCGGGGAACGACCGGAGACGACCGTGCCGAAAATCACGTCTTCGCGATTGCTGTAATGAGCCAGCAGCAAGCCCCAAACCACCTGAGAGACGTTGTTAAGGGTCAAATTGCGTCGGGCTGCCCAAGCACGTAGCTGGGTCGTAGTTTGCTCGCCCAAAAGGTGTGTCGGCGTCCGGAAGTCCGGTTTGGCGGCCGCGGCTGCCGGTTCCCAGGCGCGGATCATGGTGGGTTCGGGGCAGTTTTTCAGGTAATCTTGCCAAAAGACCCGAGCTTCTTCCTCATCGCGCCGGCTCAGCCAGGTCAAATAGCGACTGAAAGGCGGATTGGCAGGCAGGGCCGGCAGAACGGCCGGGTTCGATACCCTGGCAAAATAGCGGGCAAACACCTGCTCCAGCAGGCGGTATTTGGACCAGCCGTCCATGATCAAATGGTGATAGCTCCAGATCAAGCGATAGGTTTGGTGACTCAAGCGCAACAAAACCAGTCGCATCAACGGCGGTTTGCCGAGATTGAAGCCCCGTTCCCGTTCGGCCCGGCATTTTGCCTGCCAGTCCTCTGCACCGGACGGTTTATCTCGCCAGTCCTCGACCTCGAACTCCAGGCTCGCCGTCCGCACGGCCACCTGGACCGGGTGCTCGAGATCGCGCCAGTAAACACCGCAACGCGAAATCTGGTGATGGTTGATCAATTCGCGCCAGGCCTCGATGAAGGCGGGTATTTGCAAATCACCCTCGAACACCCAGCTGATTTGGCGGAAATAGAGGTCGTTTTCCGGGTTGTAGAGACCGTGAAATAAGAATCCTTCTTGAATGGGCGAAAGAGGGTAGATACCTTCAACGGCCTCTTTTAACCGGGCGGGGCCGGGTTCAAGGCCCAGGCTTTCGCCGGCTTGTGCGGTCAACTTTTCGAAATCGGCGGAACTGAGGCGGGCAAGGGGGAAATCCGAGGGAGACCAGGCCCCGCCGGGGTTGGCGCTACAGTAGTCGATGATCCGTTGCAAGGCTGCTTGGAAGCGGCGGCTGAATCGATCCAAGGTGTCGGTGCGGAACTGTTCCGTGCTGTAGGCGAAGTTAACGTGAAGCTTGCCGTCTTGAACAGCCGCCAGGATGCGAATGGGGCACGGGGGCCGATAGGCCGGGTCTCGTTGGGACTCGGCGGGAAGTTGCTCCGGGGCAAACCATTCGGGGTTGAAAAAGTCCCGATCCAGTTGACCCAGGTAATTGAGTTTGAACGGTTGCCGCTCCATCCCGGCCAATTTTTCCGCCAGAGGACTCGTTTGCATTTCCCGAACCATGCCGAAAGGCACGCCCTGGTTTGGAACCCGGCGCATCCGTTCCTTGACCTCGAGCAGGAACGAACCGGGGTCGTTGTTTGCAGCGGGCATGGTAAGCGGGTAATGGCAGGTAAACCAGCCCACCGTGCGACTGATGTCCAAATCCTCCGCAATTGGACGGCGTCCGTGGTTTTCCAAAAGGACCCCGACGTTTTCAAGCCCGAATTGGCTACTCGCGGCTGTAACCAGCGCGGCCAGAAGGACCTCTTGAGGCGAGGCATTAAAAGCTTTGGCGGGAACGGTCAGAAAAGCTTCCGTCAATGATTCCTCGAAGGTCACCGCGGTCTGGCTCTCGTACGAGCAGGCGTCGCTGCCGTCGGGAAAGTCCGGCGCCAGGGGGGACGAGGGCTCCATCTCTGTCCAGAAGCGAGCTTCTTGGGACCAGAATTCGGCTTGCGCGGAATCCTGCAATTGTTCGGCCCACAATGGAAAAGGCGTCGTCGATTGGCCCGTGTCCAATTGGTCGGCCGCCGTTCCGGCCGTTAATTGGGTGTAGTAGTCCAACAAATCCTCCAGCAGAATGCGCCAGGACACGCCGTCGATGATCAAGTGATGTGTCACCAATAACAGCTTGCATGCTCCGCTCGCGGGGTTCTTGAACAGTACGCCCCGGATGAGCGGGCCGTTTTCAAGATCGAGCGAGGTCTGGACCTCTTTGACAGCCTCTTCCAGGGCTTCATCGGGTTCGGTTTGCGGTAAGAGGCGCTGTTCAACCGGGAATTCGGCGGGGCCCAATATTTGGCCGCCGCTTGCGGGGAAACGCAGGCGCAGAGCCGGGTGCGCCTCACACAGGGCCCGGCACGCAAGAGCCAGTGTCTCGACATCCATGGTTTGCCGCAGGGACAGCAACAGGCTCATGTTCCAATGGTGGGCGTTTGCCGGTTTGGTGCGGAAGAAGTTCCGCTGAACGGGCGTCAGCGGGTAAGGGCCCGGGCCCAGTTCACGTATTTCTTGTCTTTCGGTCACCGAGGGGACTTGAGCCAGGCAGGTGCTGACGGTAGGGAAATCGAAAATCAGCTTGGGGGTCAGAAGAATACCG
>JASJCB010000156.1 GCA_030066195.1 Acidobacteriota bacterium | reverse complement strand
TTTTCTCCATCAGCCTCATTGCTTGGTTGGACCATCAAGTGCTCAGTACTCTCTTCGAGTTCTGCTGGTGATGAAAACACCCTGGAGAGATGGTGCCGGACTTCCGCGCCGTGCCACTAGGATATAATCCTACCGACCGGCCTGTTTACAGAATACTCAGCGCCCATTTGGCGGTTTCTCTTATGGTCGGGTCCGATTCACCCCGGCAGTCTTTAATGATGTTGCTCAGGTCCGACCTTCCCGATTTTGCCGCCGCATAGATCGCACATGCACGCGTCCAATCCATGACCCGATACTCCGTTCCGTCTATCATGGCGCGCAGGCGGGTCAAACTGTCCAAAGCAGTTGACCCTCCATCGACCGACAATGCCTTGATGCGCTGTTCCGGGTTCAAGTTCTCATCCATCGACTTGGTAATCATTCCCTTCCAGCGTCCGGCCAGAGTCATGTCCAGCACTTCAAGAGCAAAGGCGCGTTGATCCGCGCTGCCCCGCCACAACCGTTCCCTGGCCTTCAGCACCGTCCGGGAATCGTGGAAGAAGGACAACAAAAGAAAGACCCGGTTGTGCGCCTCGGCCAATTCATCGTCCAGAGCATCCTGCAAGGGCTGAAAGCCGGCGCCGTCATCCAAGTCCCTTTTGATTTGTAGCAAGGTGGCCACATCCCCCAGGTTCTCCTTAAGCGGTTCCTCGATTTCCTTTTCTGCAGCACGAAAACCAATATGCGCCAGCGCCTGCATCACATCTCCTCGAATCTGCCGGTCAGCATGACTCAAGTGACGCCGTAGAAGCCCCATGGTCCGGTCATCGCGAATCCGACCACAGATACGCAAGAGTCGCCGCAAGGTCGGTTTATCATCATTGCCAAAACCTTGCAGCGCGGCCTGAACCACGGGCAGCCCGGCAGATCCGCAGGCAATCAAAGCCTCCGTGGCATCGGGTCGTGTTGCCGGGTCGGCCAGGTTGGCCGCGATCGGCGCCGCCAACTGGCCATGACCCAGCTTACCGGCAGCGATCAAGGCCGCCTTGCGCACTTCCGTATTACTGTCGGAAAGCAAAGGAATCAAGGGCTCATAGAAGTTCTCGCTTCCCACCGTACCGATTACCCGAGCATAAAAGGCTCGTTGTTGTGGATCGGGCGATTTCTCCAGGTTGACCAACCGGCTGCCTGCCTCCATCATACCGGCAATACCACCGAATTGCAGTAGGCCTGCCAGCGCTCCCAAACGCAAGTCCGGTTCTTTATGGTCCAAGTAGGGCACTACATCCTTCACGGCGGCCGAGCCGCGTAAAGCGCACATCACCCGCAGCGCTTCACCTTTGACTTCCGGGTCCCATTCACGACCGATCAACTCCTTGACAGCGCCCAGCGCGCCCACCTGACCTTTGTCGCCGATACGACGCAAAGCTTCCATACGAATAGCGCTGTCCTCACGGCGCAGAAGAGTGGTCAATACCCCGGAAAGCGTACGGGAACCCGCCGCGGTCAACAAGTCCAACGCCAGACGCACCTGAAACGGCCCGGCATTGGCCAACATATCGTCGATCACAGCCCGGGTTTCGCTATCCAATACGGTCAATTCGATTTTGCCCAGGTTGCGCCGAGTGAGATTGTAGCGCAGGGTGCTTTTGTAGTTGCGGAAGGCATGGATACCGGCCGCGCCCCACAGCAGGATCACCAAAAGCGCCGCCCCCAACACAATCGTTATCGATCGAGCGTCGACCACAAGCAAGATCAATCCGGCCAGGGTATAAGCCGCGGGGATGCCGATGGTTTCGATGCCGGTCTCCACGGTCTGACGGTCACCGTCAGGTAAAGCCAGGAAAGCTGTTTTTTGCGCGGGTCCGCAAATCCCCTTGTAGAGCATTGTGTCCAGGGTAAATGCAAGAACGATCAACCAAAACAAAAGACTGTCCGCCGGCGTGGTGGTCAAGCAAAGCAGAGTCATGATTCCCAAGATCACCAACGCCGAACCGGGTTTGGAAATGAAGCCGAACCCCAGACCCAGTCGCGACAACAACGAAGCGGAAACCGTGGTAATAAAGGCAATGGTAAGGAGTTGCCGAGCCGCGGCAAAGTTACCCAGGAAGACGGCCAACCCGATCTCATCTTCCAATCGTTGTGACAATAGGAGCACGAACAGGTAAACGATCAGTTGGGATGCGGTGCAGGAAAGTGTTTGGTAGATGAAGAGCGAGGCGATATACGGCTTGCGTAGCAGCCGTTTCAATGAAGTTTTGTGCTCCACCTCCACCCTGCCGGCCGAGCCGCCCATGCGCCTCCTGAATCGGACTATAGTCAGCCGCAAAACGACCAGATTACCGACCAGGCAGATAAATGCAGGAAAGAGAAGACCAGATGCCCCGATGATGCCGGTCAAGGGCCCGGCGCTTAGATACCCGATAACGGCGCCACTCGCCAAACCTGCCGATACCAGAGAGAAACGTCGCCGAAGGGTCCTGGCGTCAAAAAGGCGTCCGGCTTGAACCCCCAAGATCACACTGCCGGATTGCATCCCCAGAATCACCAGGATCATCAGCAGAAATGAATTAGCGCTCCTCCAGGGTGTCCAGTCCATTATCAAACAAACCAGATAGAGCACGGTAAATAAGCCGGCAGTAACCGTCACATAAACGGTCAAGGTGCGTCGACGTTGCAATCGATGCATGCCGGAGAAAAAGGGGGGCATCAACAAACCGGCAATCAGGAAAAGCCAGGGCAATCCGCCGGGTCCAAACTGGAGAATAAACAAGGTATAGGCCGCCACATAAGCGTAAGCGGTGCCCAAACCGAATAAGGCAGCCTGACAGGTGAGGTACACCAGGGATTTCATGGAAACAGGTTTTGTTTTTCCCATGAATCAACTCTTAACGGTGGTTTCGCGAAGGCGTCTGCATAGAGAACGCAAGATGGCGTGGGCAATTTCAGGACGATCATCCATGACTTCGTCCAAAACATCTTTGTCGATTCGAAACAGTCGCGTTTCCTCGATGGTCGTCACCGAGGCGCTGCGTGGCTCAGGATCCAGCACTGCCAACTCGCCGACCGTACGTCCCGGCCCCAATTCAACGATGGTGCGTGTATCGCTGTGCACACGTACCCTTCCCTCGATAATCAAGTACATGCAATCGCCCAACTCGCCCTCACAAATAAGGGATTCATCGGGCTCCAACACCACCTCTTTCAAGATCGCGGCTACAGAGGCCAGTACATTGCCGGGCGTGTTCGCGAAGATGGGTACCGATTTCAGCAAGGCGACCCGTTCAATCGTCAGAAGCATTGGGGGAATCCTCGATAGACGCATGGAACGGCCGGTCGGAATTAGGACCTACCGTCTTGTTACATAAACGGCGTTCGCGGCAAAATATTGAGCCGGCAATTCTCCAAAGCGACCGATCCGTGTGCAACAAAAGCCCGGACCAGCGGAATCTGCCTGCATTACAGCGGTGAAAAAATGCCAAGGCCGGGAAGAAAGAAGTGCTCGATCCAGGGGTTATCAGTTGTCCCGAGACGAAAAAGAATTTATGGGTTCAGGTACCGTTGTAACGCTTGGGTTTCCCAGATTTCGAAATGACTGGGGAAGGCCATGGCAACCAATTGGATCCGGTCCCCAAAGGCATCATTGAACGGTTCCTCGGGAAGGGTGATGCCGTTGGTCGAGGCAATGACACGCCAGGTTTTTTTGTTCCTCAGATCGGTATTTTCGGGATTGTCCACATAACTCTGCCAGCGTTCTTCAGGATAGAGCCAAAGGCAATGCTCGCCCTCATAATCATAGACCACCGCGATCAATGCCTTGCCCGCGTATCGCGCAAACCACGAGGGATGTTCGATAGTACCGCCGGCCCTGGCGAAGTTCGTCTTTTCGGCCTCCAGCCTGTTCTGACGATAGCGCTCCGCGTTGGAGGGCTCTCGGATGAGTTGAATCAGAGCTGCCAGGGCGATTATCAGAACGGCGGCTGAAAAGAGACGAAAAAACGTATGTGATTTGCGAGTAGAAAATGGAACGACAGGCGTTTTCGCCGGTTGGGATTCGGAGGCAACAGCTTCCATGACTTTTCGGGTAAACGCCTCGCGCGTTGCCGGATCACGCTTTTCGCGCTCCAGCGCCAGCAGGCGTTTGCTTTCTTCCAACAACGCCGATTGTTGCTCGTCGAATTGGGGTTCAGTCATGACGGTTTCCTTGCTTTTTGCCGAAATGGGCGCGCAGGTTTTCCAGAGCATGATACATACGGCTCTTCACGGTGCCCACGGGGATCTCCAGAACCCGTGCAATCTCCGGGTAGGGCATTTCTTCGATTTGGCCCAGCAGCAGGACATCGCGTTGCTTTTCGGGCAGGTCGCTGACGGCGCGCAAGAGACACCGGCCGTTCAACCCCCAGGATAGCGTGGGATCATTCGTTTGCTTTTCGGATAAGCGGTCTGTACCGTCGGGTTCATCGTCCAAATGGATCGGCGTTCCGGCTCTTTTTTTGCTCCGACAGTTATCCAACCACAGGTTGCGGGCAATGCGGTATAGAAAGGTTTTGAATCTAGCGGTAGGACGATAGGAGGCGCGGGATCGGTAGAGGCGCAGAAAAACCTCCTGAGCCAAATCCTCGGCCAGGACCGGGTCTTGACTCTGGATGGTGAAGTACTGAACCAACGCGGACTGGTAACGGTTCACCAGGTCTTCAAAGGCCGCCGTTTCGCCCTCGGCAACACGCAACATGCAGGCCGCGTCTTTGTCTTGCTCCCGAACAGGTGTTTCCAATTGTGCCGTTCCCACGTGGTTTGCTTCATTCATCACCATCATAAACGCCGGCCGGCCGAGGCGGTTCAAAAAAGTTTGGTTGTTCATACACTTGGGCACAGCAGGACATGTCGGCATCGGATATAACCGCGATAATCAGCACACTCAACGATCCTTGGTTTTGCGAAGAGCAGGCTCGCATTCCATTTCGATGCTCAGCCTGGTTTGTAAATCCCGAACATCATTGGATTGCGGCCAGCCGGGCAGCAGGTTGAACCGATGCTGGGGATCGAAACCGAAACTCGCGCCGGAAGCGTTCGTGCGGTTCAGCATGGCTTGAATCTCCGCGCAGTTTCGAACATCAACATCATCCGTGCCCGCCAGCAGATTGTTGTCAATAAAGACCTGGTCATCGGGAGAAGAACCGATATCATTCGTATCCAACAAAGGCTGAATGCTTTGCAACAAATTATGCGAAAGGGTCAGGGTATGCAACGCATCCAAACCGGTAAAATCCGGCAGGCTTTTCAGGCGATTGCGGTCCAGGTAGAGTTCCTCCAGTGTAACGGCCAGATCGGACGAAAACCCACGCGAATCAGGGCCGCCGGGAATCAGGTTACCGCTAAGGTCCAAGAGTTCCAGATAGATCAACTGTGACAAATCCGGCCATTGAAACAGCCTGTTATTGGAGACATCCAACCCGCTGAGATTGACAAAGGCGCCGATCCCGGTCAGGTCGGTAATCCCCTTCCCGCTGAGATCCAAAATTCCTGTAACAGCGCGGGCCTCCACGGTAGAGACTTGTCCGTCGGCATCGGCGTCAATCCAAATGAGGTCGCCAAGGTCATTCTGCCAACGACCGGTTGCCATGGCGTTGCGCAGAGCCGGGTCCGGCGTTTTCGATTCACAATCCAGGGCAAGAGAAAGAAGCGCCGGCAAGGAAACGACAGCATCGCAAGCCGAGGAAACCGCGCAAGTATAATTGCCCACATCGCCTGATGAAACGCCGACAATGTTAAGAGTGGACGACGTTTCTCCGTCCAGATCGACCCCGTTGCGGCGCCATTGAAAAGATAATTCCTCAGCCCCTGAGGCCGCCACGGAGAATTCGACATCTTCCGTTTCGCATGGGAACACATCAACGGGTTGCAACAGGATGGTGGGTGGCCCGCCCAGTTCCAACCTCACGCTTGCGGATGTCGTAGAACCACAGGCATTGGTCACCACACATTCATAAAACCCCTCGTCGGCAGCGCTCAAATTGCTTCGAATCAAGGTGGAAACGGTAACACCGGTCAAATCCACCCCGTTTTTCCTCCATTGGTAGAGCAAGGGAGCTTCACCTACAGCGGTAACTGAGGCCCTGGTAATGCCTCCCGCGCAGGCAGTGTCGAAAACCGGTTGAACCGTTATTACCGGCTTGTTTCTCACGGTCAACACACCCGCTCCCGAGGTGATGGTGCCGCAGGCGCTGGTTACTTTGCAGGAATAGGAACCTGCCTCTTGGGGCAAGATATTACTGAGAGTAAGATTTGCGGAGACAGCTCCGAAAATCTCGTTTTCGCCATGTTTCCACTGATAGGCAAACGGTCCGACCCCGTTGGGTTCCACTGTAAAGGTCACCTCTTCCCCCTCACAGACCGTCGCGTTCGAAGGCTCCTGGATAAAACCCAGAACCGTGGTTTCCAGGATGGCGTCCTCAGAAACAATCGTGCCGCAGACATTTGTAACCACACAGTTGTAGGCGCCGAAATCCTCCTCGGTAAGGTCGATCAAATTGAGTGTCGAATTGGTTTCACCCGTCAATTCCTGATTTCCCTTTCGCCATTGAAAGGTGAACGGCCCGCTGCCGGAAGGCGTGGCGCTGAAACTGACACTTTGACCCACACAGGCCTGAATGTCTTGGGGTTGCTCGGCAAAATAGGGAGGTACCTGCAAATCGATCACGGCCGGCAGGGATGTCACCTGACCACATACGTTACTGACGACACAGTCGAAAAAGGCGCCTTCATTCGACTCCGATGCGACTATAGAAAGAGTATCGGTTACAGCGCCGTCAATGGGAACATTGTCCTTGCGCCACTGATAGGCCGGCACTCCGGTGCCGCTTGCGGTGACAGCGAATTGAACGAGGGCGCCCGGACAGGTGAAAACGCCTTGAGGTTCCTGAGTGACGGCCAGGGAATCGCCGGTCAAACCAAAGACCGCGCCGTCCGATGTCAATGACCCATGTTCGTTGGTGACCACGCAATCGTAAGTGCCTTCATCGGATGCGTCAACATCCCGCACCAGCAAGAGCGCATTGGTCGCCCCGTCGATCGGCTGACCGTCCTTCCGCCATAGGTAGGTCAGGTTGCCGCCGCTTGCAGAGACAAAAAAGGTTGCATCGAAACCCTCGCAAAGGGAAACGTCCGCGGGTTGCACGCTAATGGACGGACCCAGACCACCTGCCGTTACCGACCAGGCCCACACACTCGAAATGAAAAGAAGAACAATTCGGTATCCGGCGGATGGGTACATGATTCCTCGATGGGTAAGCGCAATCTAATCAAAGGCACTACCCTTTGACCATTATAAAACATTCACCGCCGCGCTTTAAAGAAAGGAGAGGTCGCTCTCACGAACGGCCCCGTTCGTAACACCTGGTACTGCCTACGATGTTGAGGATTCCTTTTCGCGGCGATCATCGCGGATTTCGCGTGGGACGGAATCTCCAAAAAACACTGGCCGGGTTTCGGGCGTCGGGTTATGCTTTCTCAATCATAAGGAAGGAGAGGCCCATGGAAGCAACGCATTTCCTGATCAAAAGAGACGATTGGCGCACCACCCGTTTGATTGAATCCTCCGAGCCGGACCAACCGGAACCCGGTAAGATCGTGGTGCGCGTGGTGCATGTCGCCTTTACGGCCAATAATATCTCCTATATCAAAACCGGCGACAGCTTGCGTTATTGGGACTTCTGGCCCGCGGAAGACGGCTGGGGCCGAGTTCCCTGTATGGGCTTCGGCGAAATCGTTCAATCAGCTCACCCGGATCTGCCCGCGGGTGCACGGGTTTTCGGATGGTTTCCGCTTTCTCATCGCGTCACCATGACGCCCGATCAGGTCAGCCCGCGCGGCTTTATCGATGCCGCTCCTCACCGCAAGGGCCTGGCGCCTGTCTACAACACCTATAATCTCGTTGATCAGGACCCGGGTTACGCCCGCGAGCACGAGGACAAGCACATGCTGCTGCGCGGCCTGTTCATTACCTCCTACCTGGTGGATGATTTCTTGGACGAAAATCTCTTTTTCGGGGCCCGCACCGTCATCGTGGCCAGTGCCTCCAGCAAGACAGCAATCGCCCTGGCTTTTCGCCTGGCCAAGCGAGATATCCGGATCGTCGGCCTGACCTCACCGCGTAACCTGTTCTTTGTCAACGGCCTGGGCCTTTACAGCAAGGTGTGGACATACGCCGACCTGGAACAAATCAACGCCGACGAGCCCGCCGTTTTGGTAGACATGGCCGGTAACGGTGATGTAGTCAACCGTTTGCATCACCATCTGGGCAACAACATGAAATACAGTTGCCTGGTCGGCGCCACGCATTGGGACGCGGCGCCTCGCGAAAAAGAACTCCCGGGCGCCAAGCCTCAGTTCTTTTTCGCACCCGGCCAGATCGAGCGCCGGGCTTCCCAGATGGGCATGGCCGCGCTACAGCAGAAAATGATCGAGGCCTGGATCGATTTCCGCGACTCAGGCAGCGATTGGCTGAGGGTTACCCACGGTCGCGGCGCGGATGCCGTTGCTCGTGTTTACCGGGAAACCCTGGCCGGTCATGTTGCCCCCGATCAGGGTCAGGTTCTGTCCATGTGGGAAAACTGAAGACCGGCAGTCCTAAACTACCGGGGCGTTCTTCAGGTTTTCTATGGTGGCTTCGTTGGGAACCAGAATACCGCGGATGTATTTCAGGGCATCGATCTCGGCCCTGGTCAGATCCGGGTGCCAGATGTCCAAAATCAACACGTAGCGCATACTTGTTCCCCGGTGCCAGACCTCGTGATCGAAGCTGTCGTCGAAGAAAATGCACTTTCCTTCCTGCCAGGACCGGGTTTCCTCGCCCACGCGAATGGAGACCCCTTCCGGGATGATCAACCCCAGGTGACAACGCAGGCGCGTATTGTAGGGTCCCCAGTGCGGCTTGATATGCGTGCCGGGCGTGACCCCGGCGAAGAAGACGTTGGAAGCCTCGGAAGCCCCCGGAATGCTGCGGATGGTTTGAACCGTCTGCGGAACCGCACGACAATTTTCCTCCAAGGGCACGCCGTCGCTGAACAGATAGAACTGTTTCCAGATACCGTCCTCGGCAATCACGGGACTGTCCGGGTGCCTCCGAAAGGGCGCCTTGCCCGCAAGGAGCGCGTTCAGTTCCATCTTGATGATAAACGTCAGCTTTTCCAACTGCTTGTGCCAGGGAAATCGAGCGGGTTCCCACCAGGCGCTCGCTTCCAGGCCCGGGAAATAGAATTCGGGATCCTGTAATTCGGGTTTGTTCTCGGCTTTCTTCAAACCCGCGGTGATGCGGATACAATCTTCCACGCGCTTCAAACTGTCGCGACTGTGACCGTTTTGCGCACCCCACTGATACAATTGTTCGACGGCCGCGCCGGCCTGCTCTTCGGTAAATAACGGCATGGTGGTGACCTCGCTTTCCTCGGCCTTTCAATTTCCGGCCGTTGTCCTCTTAGGCCGGAATAGTATAGGATATTAGCCGCGATCTTGAAACACCAGGGAGTCACAATCCATGACGAAAACGCACCTCGAAGATTTGGATCTCACCGCAGACGGCACTGTTTCCTCCGGCTTCCACCCGACCGGCCCGGATTATCCCCTGATCGTCAAACCCCTTGACCCGGACACCGATCCCATCGAGTGGGCAGAAGACCATCAGGACTTCATTCAAGCGGCGGTCTCTCGCTACGGCGGCGTCATGTTCCGCGACTTCCCCTTCGAGGATGTGGAAGACTTCGACGAATTTGTGAAAACCGTATCGGGCGGCCCGCTGCCCTATATGGAGCAATCCTCCCCGCGCGATGCGGTTTACGGCAATATCTACACCTCTACCTCCCACCCTGCCGGCGAAGAGATCTACCTACATAACGAACAGTCCTACAATTTGAACTTTCCACTGCGCATCTACTTCTATTGTGTCACCCCTGCCGCCGAACGCGGCGCCACGCCGATTGCCGACACGCGACGCATCGCGCAACAATTGCCCGGGGAACTGGTGCGTCGCTTCGCCGAACGTCAATACCAGTACGTGCGCAACTTCGGCGAGGGTTTCGGCGTCACCTGGCAGACCGCCTTCCAAACCGAGGACAAGTCAAAAGTAGAAGCCTACTGCCGCGCCAACGGCATCGACATCTTCTGGAAGGAGGGCGATCGCCTGAAAACGGTCCAAACCCGACCCGCGGTAGCTACCCACCCACGCACCGGAGAAACAGCATGGTTCAACCACATCATCTTTTTTCATGTAACCACGCTGAACCCGGAGGTGTGCAACTTCCTGCGCGCCGAGTTTGCCGAGGGCGACCTACCCAACAATACCTTTTACGGTGATGGTTCCGATATCGAGGAAGACGTACTGGCCACCCTTCGCGCAGCCTACGAACGCGAGAAGGTTGCGATCCCCTGGCAGCGCGGTGACCTGCTGATGTTGGACAACATGCTCATGAGCCATGGTCGCGAATCGTTTCAAGGCAGCCGCAAGGTTGTGGTCGCCATGTCCGATCCCATCGCCTGGCAGGATGTCCGTTATCGAATCTCCTGATTCGGAAAACAGTCAAGCGGTTGGATCAGGGGGTAGGAACCTGATCCGCCTCGCGAGTCCGATCGTCAACAACTCGAAGGTCAGGTACTGAATCCAAAAATGCCCGCAAATCCAGGACTTTTCCCCTGGGGTTGGCTTCTCACCTGTTCGAGTTGACGTAACAGAAAGGAGCGCGCTCCCATCTGGTCCGGTGTCAGGTCGTATTTAGGTGCTCTATCTCTCAGGAATATTTGCAGCGTTTCAAAAATCTTGGGGCCCTGACGGTCCCGCCATAACTGCTGTAACGCCTTCGAGATCAGTTTCTTGTTGTGCTCGGAGTGCTGTAACTGGACAATCACGAGCGGTTTGTGGACAAGCAGATATTGAACATGTTTCAGATTGAGCTTTTGGCCTTTTTTCATATGTCAACTTCCCTGTTGATGATGTGGATACGACTTCCCTGTCGCATACTTTACCTTTCGTCGACGAGACCCGCTTCCTGAAAAGGAAATGTAAAAAAGGCCGCGAACCCCGATGTAGCAAAAATTTGCGGCTTGCGTCAGCTTGACGAAAAAAGTAAAGCGATTCAGTATGTCACGTTTCCAACCGCCCTGCCGTTCATGGATTCATCGACCCAAGTATTTTTTTCGGGGTGTCTATGTCACGCTCATTCACGGGTCATAAAAATGGTCTACCAATCGGTGCTGATCGGGTTGGCGGCAATAAAAGATTCCACTTCATCTAATTTACACCGAAAGATTTCCACCTCTTCCACCCCGGGCCGAAAGGCCGTTACATAAGCCCAATCACCGACAACCTTGCAAACACGACCCAACGACTCGTGCGTAAAGGGCGATTGAGCGACTCTTCCCTCCCGATCGAAGATTTTGATATCCCGCGCTGCCCCATCGGCGGTATAAACCCACAGATAATCCAACGCATCCACGCGCAGTCTGCCGATTTTTCTGTCGCCGAGATGGACCCGTTTTTCTCGCCTGGTTGCAACGTCATAAATGAGGACGAATGAGTGGCCGATCGGCTTGAAATAAAGCCGGGACAGATCATTGGAAACTTGAAACAGAGATGTCGCCTTCGGCGAGCCGGCTTTTTCTTTTTTCAGTTTCTCCCCAATCTTGGGAAACATTTCGGACTCATGGTCCAACGGGAGCTTCCAATCAAACAAAGGAAGAGACTGATCGAACTCGTACTCCGGAGCGAAGAACATTTGATTGGTATCTCCCGGTTGCTTTTGACTATCGAATTCATACCAGACCATTCCTCCGATAACCGGCGCCGCAAGGACGGGAGATTTTCGAATGCTCTTAACAAAACCCAACTTGTCATAGATCCTTACAAAAAAGGGTTCGATGACATATACCTGCTTGTTATCAGTATACAGGTTTAGGGCCCCTCGGATTTTTTCCGGACCGTCGCCCGGGCCCCCAAGTGTTTTTATGTAAGATCCGTCCTGCCCATACAAATGGATGACCTTTCCCTGGAAGTCCAGAAGAAAGAAGTGCAGATCGTCGGTGACCGCAACCTGACTGGAAAGAATCGGCATGAAGATGTTCGTTTTGGTGATCTTCCAGTCGGCAAACGTCAATAGAAAACAGAAAATCATCACTGTTCCATCTCAGCCCAAAGCATACAAATTTCCCAATCCAGCTCGGCAATGCGGTACATATGCCGATTATGGTTCGCTGTATTACTGAGATTGTAGTGGATCAGGGTTGTTTGAACATCCCACAAAGATGAATCCGTTCCATTATTTTGGTAAAACGAGTGGAGTAGAAAATCGGAAGTGGTCATGGTTGTATAAGCTTCCTCAACCTTATTCCACTCTGCATCACAGTCACTAAAAGCAAAGAAGGAAATCAATACTAACATCGCACAACTTATAGATACCTCCAGAAGCCAGTTTCTCACATTGGCAAAGTATTAAATGGGAAAAAAACGGCCGGTCCTGAAGGAACCGGCCGTTTGTTGGTAAAGGGTTTAACGCTTAGAAGATATACTTGATGCGGCCGTAGAGGAAACCGCCGTTGAAGCCGAAGGGGGTGAACTGGCTGTACAGGTTACCCACGCCGGAACGGGCGCCGGGGTTTTCCTGGGGGAAGGTGTCGAATACGTTCTGGCCGCCCAGGACGAATTGCAGCTTGTCGTTCCACGTGTAGGACGCTTCCACGTCGACCAGGTATTCGCCGTCGTAGACTTGATCGTCTTCAGAGTCATACCAGTCGTCGTAGTAGCTGATCCGGCCCATCAGGTTGACCGCTTTGACGGCGTGCGTGGCGTTGATATTCCAACGGCTTTCGGGCAGGCCCTCTTGGAGTTCGCGGATTCGCGTGTTGTCCAGGGTGTCCGGGTTGAACCTGGTGACGTCGGTTTCGGTGTAGTTGTAGATCAGGTTCAGTGTGGTGTTGCCGCCCAGCGCGTCGGGGGAAACCGTGGCAACGATATCGAAGCCGGAGGTTTCGGTTTCGAAGTCGTTGGTGAAAAAGCGGAAGTTTTGCAGGTTGGCGGCGCTGGTCACGCCCTCGGCCAACAGTTGCTCAACTTCTTCTTCAGTCAGTTCGAAGAGCTGGGTCACGGCCAGACGGTCCTTCAACTCGATGTTGAAGTAGTCGGCAGTGATGTCGATGGGACCCAGTTTGAAGATGGCGCCCAGGGACATGTTGACGGAACGCTCGGGTTCCAGCGGTTCGCCGCCGCGCAGTTTCGCCACTTCCGAGGTTGAAGGAATGGTGCCGTTGTTGACCAGTTCCATGGCGACCAGATCGAATTCCGTGGACACGTTGAACGCGTTGGACTGACCGGGCGTCGGGGCGCGGAAGCCGCTGCTCAAGGAGCCGCGCATGGAGAAGGTATCGGTTGCGGACCAGTTGAAGGCGATCTTGGAGTTCATGGTCGTTCCAAAGTCGTCGAAATCCTCGTAACGTGCGGCCACGCCCACGTCCAGGTCATCGCTCAGGTCTACTTCCAGGTCGCCGTACAGTGCATAGTTGCCGCGGCTCCAATCACCGGCGGCAATATCGCCGAAGCCGGGGAAACCGTTGGACGCGGCGCTGAAACCCTGCTCGGCCAGGGGGCCGATTTCATAGGATTCCAACTGGCCGATGCCGATTTCGAAGGTTTCATCACGATACTCCACACCGGCGCCCAGGTTGGCGGTATCGCTGATGGAGTAGGCCACATCGAAGTTCACGTTCAGGTCGGTCTGCTCGTACAGGCCCGGATCGAAGGAAGTGGGGGTGTCGGGACCCAGGGATGCGTTGACGGTGTTGAAGATGAAGAAGTCGACTTCATTGGAACCGTAGCTCACGCTGACATCCCAGAACAGGCCCGCATCGGTCTGACCTTTCAGGCCGGCCAACAGGGCGATATCGGTCACATCGCCGCCGAAGCTGGGGGTGAAACCGCCGGGAAAGAGTTCCTGGAAGCTGAAGCAGTTCGGGTCGGCAAAAACCCGAGCCAGAGCCGCCTGATCGGGTACGTTGTTGACGATGTTGACCGTGGGGCAGTCCGCGGAACCGTCCAGGATACCGTCCTGAGCGTCCAACATGTCGCCGATGAGCAGCGTTTGACCGCCGTCACCGCTGAACACGGCGCTACGGGTGTTGGGATTACGGAAATAGAAACCGCCGGTAACGGTTTTGCTAACGTAGTTGGCATGACCGTAGAAGCGGGCGCCGCTTTCCAGGTCGGCGCCGAAATTACCCCACAACTTGATTTCGTCTTCGATCTCGGGCGAACCCCAAACCTGGGCGGGATTGGCGACGTTGGTGTTGCCGGCCGCAATCAGACCGGCCGCGTCATCGCGCTGTACGCTGCGGTCAGTGGGATCGGTCTGGCCCAGTTCCATACTGAAGTTGGCAAAACCGTTATCGCCCAAGGGAAGGCCGACATTACCGCTGATGGTGGTTGTGTCGCCGTCGCCCTCGAAGAACGAGCCGTTGCTCACTTCGATACTGCCGCCCTGGCGACTGTCGCGCAGCATGAAGTTCATCACCCCGGCAATCGCGTCGGAACCGTACTGAGCGGAAGCACCGTCACGCAGTACCTCTACCGAACGCAACGCGATCGAGGGGATGCCGGAGATGTCCGGTCCCTGAGCGCCGTCGGAGACCCCGTTGCCCAACCAAAAGATCACCGCCGCACGGTGGCGGCGTTTCCCGTTGATCAGGACCAGGGTGTGGTCAGGAGCCAGGCCTCTCAGGTTGGCGGGACGAACCACGGTCGCCGCGTCACTGATGGGCTGGACGTTTACGTTGAATGAGGGAACCACGTTCCGCAATTTGTTGCTGACGTCGGTATCACCCTGGGAGACGAAATCTTCCACGGTGATGACATCGATGGGCACCATCGACTCGGCAATAGAACGCGGACGAGCGCGGGTGCCGGTGACAACAACCTGCTCGAAGACTTCAGTTTCCTTGTCATCTTTCTTATCATCTTGTGCAAATACCGGTTGGCTGAATCCGGCGATTATGGGGAGCACAATCCCCACCAGCATCGACATGCGCTTAAGCGTGCTGCAGGTCATACTTTCTCTCCTAATTACTTCCTCATCACTGTACTTATCTCGCCGTTGGGCATGAATGAAATAGGTGACGGAATAATGAGTAATGAGCCAAAAACATGGCTCGTCATGGATGTTGTTCTCCTTTAGTGAGGCAACTAATGGATAACATCATACAATGCAGTAAGGTGAGCGTCAATGTGAAAGGTTGGGTCACCGAAAACAAAACAAAGTCGGCTTTATTCCGCGCATGGGGAAAGTTATGGTCGCCACGCTATCCATAACGGATACGAGCCGCCGATGTACCCGTACAAGGATCAAATGATAGGGAAGATTCATTCGCCGTAAGGACTGTCAGGTAAGCGAAAATCCAGTTCGGCGCCGCGCGAGAAGGCATCCATGCGTAATAGTTGGATGCCGATACCGGCCGCGCCCTGCATATAACCGGTTTGCGCCTGGAGCAGTTCCGGCCGCACCCGATGTTCTGCCTGAATCCACTTCAGGCCGCCGGCTTCCCTGGTGGACCGCGTCAACAAATCGCCCACCAGGGTTTTCGATAGAGCCAGGAAGCGCTGATCATCCACGGCGCGATGGGCGTCCAGCAGGCTTTCGGCCACACCGGAACTGCCGCAGCAAATACCCACATTGTTCCAGAACCCGGCGGGGCGTTTCCCGGGGATGCCGCTGTTGCACAGGCCGGTCAAGGAATTTTCATAAGCCTTGAGCCACTGTTCGTCTTTAGTTTGTTGCCATAATTGGAAGTACAGCCGCGAGGTGCCCGCCGGACCATGGCACCATCCCAAATAGCTGATGTCCTCGCCCCCCGGCGTGTAATAGATTGCCAGGCCGTTCGGTCGCGTTTGGGTGAGAAGGTGGTGGGCGCCCGCGGTCGCCGCGTCCAGATAGTGGGGCTTTCCGGTGACTTCCGCAAGCCGAGCCAGAAAATAGGCGATCCCGGCCGTGCCGTGGGAGAAGTTGGGCATGATCTTGTTATAGGAATCGGTCATCTTCCATTCCAGCCCGTGTTCCTTGGGATGGGCTTCCTCGATCAATACGTCGCCCAGTTCCTCTGCTTTGGCGACCAGGCGCGGTTTCTTCAATCGATCGGCTGCCTCCAGCAGGAACAGGCCGGTGCCCGCGTAGCCGGCGATGATGTCGGTGACACCGCCGGGCCAGTCGCCCAAGATGGGTTCGATACAGCGAAGGGCCTGGGCATGCCAACGCGGGTCACCCGTGGCGCGATAGGTTTCAAGAAAGGTGAAGGCGATCCCGGCAAGGCCGGTATAAAGACCGGCGTAGGAACCGTATTCAATCTCGGTTTCCACGGTGTAAGCCATGTGCCGCGCGCCGGCCAGGGCTTCGCGCAACCAATCGCGGTTACCGGTGACGCGGTGCAGGTTCAGGTAAAAGAGAACGGGACCCGGATTACCTGAATACAGGCTGTGGTTATCACAGTTGCTGCGGACTTCGCTTTGCTGCCATGCCTGACCGTTTTCGGTCTTCACGGCGCGGGATTGCAACCAGACGGCGGCTTGCTCGGCGGCGGCAAGGTAAGGCCGATCCGCCTCGGACATAAGATAAAGCAAAAGAGCAAAAATCATCATCAACCTCTTGACAGCATTCTACCGCTATTTACGAGGTCTCCGTAACAAATATTGAGCAGGTCTCGGACGCCCAAGCGAGACGGTTGAGCGTCCGAGGTTTGGGTCATCCCTGTTGAGAAGCCATGTTTTGGACGCGGAGCCGGTAGGTCTCCATAATGTGATCGGCGATCGATTCCTTGCCCGGTTCCTTGTAGTCCTCGGCGGCGCTGAGCCGGGCTGTCACATGTTGAGTTAGGAACGGTACTTGTCAACCCAAGGGTTCCTTGATAATCTGAGCTCATCAATCATCCGGGACGACACGCCATGGACATCTTTCTCAGTCACAACAGCCGGGACAAACCTCTGGTCAAGCCCATTGCCGAACAACTGGATGATGAAGGTTTCCGGATCTGGTATGACGAATGGAACCTGGTCCCGGGCGATCCCTGGCAGGAAGAACTGGAGCGAGCCCTGGAACGCGCCTCCTGTGTCATCGTCTTCCTGGGCAAAGCATTGGGACCCTGGCACCACGAGGAAATGCGCCTGGCCTTGGAGGATCGGGTCAAAGGCAGGAAAAGAGTCATCCCGGTGCTGCTCCCCGGAGGAACCAAACCGGAACAACGGGAAATCCCACCCTTTCTTCGCCGCCTCTCCTGGGTTGTCTTTCGGCATGCTCAAGATGAAGAAGCCTTCCATCAATTGCGTTGCGGAATCCAGGGCAAACCGCCGGGCCGTCCCCGCCGGACCGCCGACGAACCCAAAACCGCCGATCAACCGGCCGTTGTCCAACCAACGCTAACCTGGCTGCACCTCTCCGATTTCCATTTCCGGCAGAGCAGGGATTGGCGGCAGGATCGTGTTTTGGACAAGTTGATGACCGATGTCATCGCAACCATGAGCGATGCGTTGCGTCCCGACCTGGTCTTTCTGACCGGTGACATCGCTCAATCCGGTAAAGATGCCGAGTACGCGGTAGCCTTGGAATTCTTCCAGGAACTGGCGGAGATGCTGGGCCACAATCCCGCCGATCGCTGGTTCCTCTGTCCCGGCAATCACGATGTGGACCGGTCAAAAGTGGATCTTTCGCAAAAAATCGTCCGCAAATCAGCCGGACCGGACGATTTCGGTCAACTTATGGATGATGCCGCCTCCCTGGCTACATACGCCGCACGCCAACAGGCCTTTTTTCGCTTCACCCGAGAGCTGCTGGGAGACGACCGCGCCTGGAAGCCCGGGCAACCCTGGGAAACGGGCAGCTTCCACAAGGCCGGTCTGGAATTTTCAGTCTGTTGCCTGAACACGGCCGTCTTCAGCGGTGACGATGAAGACGAGGGCAACCTGGTCATGGGCGATCGCCAGGTGCGGCAGACGATAAATGCCGCGCGCGATGCCGATCTCAGATTCGCGCTCTGTCACCACCCGTTGGAAGCGCTGCAAGCCTTCGATCGCGAAGCGTGTGAAGGCATGCTCCACGGCAGGGACGGCGTCCATTTCCTGCTGCGCGGTCATCTTCACAAAACCGGCCTGAAGCAGACCGTGGCGCCCGATGCAACCGTGGTCGAACTGGCCGCCGGCGCCTGTTGGCAAGATGCTGAACACCCGCACGGCGTCTTATTGGGCCGGCTGGATTTGCAAGCCCAAACTTGCACGCTGCACGCCTGGTCCTGGTCCAAACAGCGCGGCGGCTTCTGGAAACCGGACAACGAAAGCTATCCCAATATGCAAAACGGTCAATGGATCTTTCCACTGCCTTCGGCCTGGAGTATGAAAAAACCGGAAGTCGGGATCGAAACCCGGACCCCGAAACCCGAGACCGGCTGGGCGGGTCCCCTGGTTCCCCGCGCCTACCGCGACCTGATCCTGGGTCGCCATACACGCATCGCCGGCCCCCTGACCCAAGGCGGCAAGGGGTTTCGGCTCAAAAGCATCTACGTGCCCCTGGCTACCGACTGGCTGAGCCCGGCGGAACGCAAGCAACGCGGCGACAGAACCGGCGAAGCCATGGCGAAAAACCCGGAACCCGCCCGCAAGCTGGGCGATTTGATAAGTCAACCCGACCGGCGCTACTTCGTCCTGCAGGGCGGTCCCGGCTGCGGCAAATCCACCTTCCTGGCTTTTACCGCGGTTTCCCTGCTGGGCGATCCTGAAGCCGACGTATTGCCCGTCTTCCTGGAATTAAAAGATTTCGGCGAGTGGCTGGCCGACAAGGGCCATGGCAATAAGGGCAATCCATTATTAGCCTGGACCGGGCAACGCCTGGCCGATCACGGTCTGAGCACCGAGGGCCTGCGCGCCCGATCCGGCGGCAAGCTGCTGTGGTTACTGGACGGCTTGGACGAAATCTTCGATGCCGGGCTGCGCGAACGGGCTGCCGGCATCATCGGCGCCTGGTCCGTCTCCGAATTGGGCGGTCGCGACCGAATGCTGGTCACCAGTCGCCCGCACGCCCTGGCTCGGACTGAATTGCTCGCCGCTTTGTGCCCCAAAGGAGAACACGCCCGCGTGCTCGACATGGACCTGGAAACCCAGGCCGCGTTCCTGAAAAGCTGGTTCAATGCCCTCTACGAGGAAGACGCGCCCGGGCAGGATTTGGGCCGCGCCCTGTTCGACGCCATGTGGACCGACTTGGAAAACCATCCCGCCCTGGAAGATATGCGCGGCAACCCCTTGCTGCTGAGCACCGTGGCGGCCATCTACCACGCGGGCAAGAAACTCCCCGAACGACGGGCGGACCTTTACGGCCAGGCGGTTGCCATGCTGCTGGACCGGCGTTTCGGACCCGGCAGGCCGGACGGCAGCCGGGAAAAGGTAGACCACTTGGAACGCGGATTGGGCCTGGCGGCCCGCGCCATGATGGAACGGGGCGATGTGCGCGACCTGGCCGAAAACGATTTCCTGGTCTCTTTTCAAAAGGGCTATTACCTGGACCGCGAGCCCACCGAATCCGAACGCCGGGCGCTGGGCGGCCTGGCGCGCGAATTGGGCTGTCACTCCGGCCTGCTGACCATGACCGGCAACCCGCCGCGTTATGCGTTCCACCATCTCTATATCCAGGAATACCTGGCCGCCGTCTCCTTCGCCAAAACCAACGACCGGTCCTTCAAAGAATTGGAACCATATTGGGACAACGGCGCTTGGAAAGAGGTCGTTTTGTTGACCGCCGGCAAACTATTCGAAAGCGGTTACTCCTTCCTGGGCCGGGACTTCATCCAGGCCATGCACCGAGCCTGGCGAGACCGGCCGGACCCCTACCGCCTGGAGCTGGCCTTGAAAGCCGCGGCCGACGCCCCGCCCGCCACGCCCATGAAAGACCTGGTCGCTACCCTGACCAGCGATGCCCTGGCCTTTCTGAAAGACCCGAACAAACCGGCGCCGCAACGCATTCAGATCGGCTTTGCCCTGGGAGACCTGGGCGATCCCCGGCCCGACCCGCTCCGGGAAGAGCGCTGGTGTGAAATAAAGCCGGGCAGCTTCACCATGGGCGATAAGAAGGCCTGGACATCGGTATCCCATGCCGAGCATCGGGTGACCATCGGCCGGGATTTCCGATTGGGCCGTTTCCCGGTTACCAACGCCGAATTCCGGCTTTTTATGGAAGACAAGGGTTACCGGACCGAGGCATGGTGGGACCCGGAAGGTTGGCGCTGGCTTCAATTAGACGCGCAGACCTTTCAGGATTGGTACCAGGAGCAAAAGCAAAAGGCCAGGGATGCCTATATGCCCCCCGAGGACTATTGCCGCCCGACCGGGGAGCCTTATTACTGGAAGGACCATCGCTTCAATCGGCCCAATCAGCCCGTGGTGGGCGTCAACTGGTGGGAAGCCGACGCCTATTGTCGCTGGCTGACCGCGAAACTAAACGCGGATCGGCCTGACTGGTGGTCTCCGAATTGGGTCATCGACTTACCCTCGGAGGCCCAATGGGAATTCGCCGCACGGGGGCCGAAGAGCCGGTCCTATGCCTGGGGTTCGGAGGTCCCGGACACGGAGCGTGCGGCTTACGATGAGAGCGGGCTGGAGAACACGGCGCCGATCGGCTGTCATCCCCCGGGCGAAACGCCGGAGGGGTTGTCGGATATGGCCGGCAATGTATGGGAGTGGTGTTTGGATCATTGGGACTCGGAAGCCTACGCCAATCGGCGGAAGGAGGTCGTGGACCCGATTGTGCATAACCAAACCTCCGGCCGCGTGGTGCGCGGCGGCTCCTGGCGCGTTGGCGCCGGCGATCTGCGGGCGGCTGTCCGCAGCGGGGGCTTCGCCGGTCTCCGCCTCAGGGGCGTCGGGTTCCGTTGCGCGGTGGTGTCGGCGCCGGTCGAGCACGGTTCTTGATCCCTTGGTTTTTGGTCTTTTGGTTGTTCCGCCGGAGGCGGTCGCGATTTTTGAGTTTTCGTCCATAGCGCGACAAAATACCCAAAATGTGTCATGCTATGAACGCCTTTTAAACATAGCACGACAATCAGTGTCAGGAGGGAGCACGCCATGAACCTGTCGTTAGCAGAAGCGGCCCGTCTCATGGGCAAAACCACCCGCCAGGTCCGTTACCTGATCGCCAAAGAAAAAATACCGGCGCAAAAGGTCGGCGGCCGTTGGTTTATCGATCGCGAAAGCCTTCCGATCTCCAAGGGCGCGGAACGCGCCCGCGAACGCAAGGTCGCCAAGGCCGTCCACATCAGCCGGGATGTTTTGCGCGTCCCGGGCCCGCCGCGCAAACACTACACGGTTCTGGATCTCAAGGCATTTACAGCGGGACGTGCATGTTACCACGGCCTGAAGGAGGAAGCCGGCGAGGCGCGTGTACAACTGCGCGAATCCCTGCTCCTGATCTGCTGCGGTTGTCATGCCTTCCAAACCACGGAAAAACGCGCCTATTTCGTCCGCGCGCGGGAGTCGGCCTGTCGCGCTCTGGGTCTATTACTCCTGGCGGGCGCCATCGAACCGCCCATGGATTGTTTGGAAAAAGAATACATTCCTGCTCTGGGCGGCCTGATTCGCCGTCTGGAAGGGAGGCAGCGGGCATGAAATACGCGCCTCTGTTTACAGCATGTTACGACTTACTCTCCTGGCTTTTGGACCGGACCGAGGGCGTGGATGCATTTGCCCCCCTGAACCGGGCGCTGATTACCCAAGCCGTTCGCCTGACTGAATCCATCACCCTTGCGCTACAAGGTTTCGATGCCGATCTACGCATCGGCGACGCCGATGAAGCCGCGGCGCTTTTACGCCTCCACCTTCGCCTGGCCGCCGATAAGGACCTGTTAACGCGTGAGCAGCAGGTGTTCGCCGTGAGCTGTCTCGACGAAATTGGACGCCAAATCGGCGGTTGGTTGAAATACAGAGACGGGTTATCATGAAACGGGTGTTTCCGGAACCTCCGGCCGCGTGGTGCGCGGCGGCTCCTGGAACAATGACGCCGACAATCTGCGGGCGGCTGTCCGCAACAGGAACTTCGCCGGTAACCGCAACAGGAACATCGGGTTCCGTTGCGCGGTGGTGTCGGCGCCGGTCGAACACGCTTTCCATCCGGCGGGTGGCGAAACGTGCAGGAAACATCCGGGACGGCCGGTTCCCGCCGACCTCCGAAACAGCACGGCCCGGCCGTTCCGGTAAGCTCCGTCAGGAGACCCAACGTCCGGTCGGGCCACTTTCTTGCGCCTCACCCGGAAAGCAAGGTGAAGTTTGAAGACGTTCAATGTAAATTTCGAAGAAATTGCCGCATGGACGGCCCTTCACGAAGCCTGGCGGTTTTATCGCCGGGGCAAACGACGTCGGCCGGATGTGGCCGCTTTCGAAATCGACGCCGATCGCAGCTTGTTACACCTCAGCGACGCCTTATTGGGGCGCGGGTACCGACACGGTCCCTATAAAATACTGACTATTCGCGATCCCAAACCCCGGTTGATCGCCGCCGCCCCGGTTAGAGACCGCATTGTCCACACGGCCGTATACCGCGCCCTGGCCCCGCATTTCAACAAGGGGTTTATCGATCAAAGCTATGCCTGTATCGAGGGCCGAGGCACCCACCGCGCCTTATGGCACTTTCTGGCTTTAATGCGGCGTTATCGATACCTGGTTCACCTGGATATCCATTCCTTCTTTCCCACGGTAAGTCACTCCATTCTCCACGGGTTGCTGACGCCGCGCCTTCGAGATCCGCGCATTATCGGCTTGTTGGAAGAGATCCTGGCTTCCGGTCAACGACTTTACCGGACACCGCGCGTGCGTCAATTTTTCGGCCTGCCGGAGATCACCCCGGATCTTCTCGCGCACGGCCTGCCGATTGGAAACCTGACCAGCCAATGGTGGGGCAACCTTTACCTGAACGGATTGGATCATTTCGCGAAGCGGGTCCTTAAGATTGAAGGTTATATCCGCTATATGGACGATATCGTCTGTTTCGCCCGGGATAAGGCAAGTTTGAAACAATGGAAGCATGAGATCCGCCAATGGTTGGCGACTGAACGAAACCTGACCCTGAATCCAAACAAGGGGCATCTTCGTTCCTGCTCGTTGCCAGTCACCTACCTGGGCTATCGCGTGACCAGGGGCGGATATGACCCCGGCCCTCAAGGGTTGAAACGATTCCGCAAGACCTTGCGAAAAAGAGCGCTTGGCAGCGCGACCCGGCTTCGACAATCGCTGCATTCCTACCGCGCTTGGGTTCTAGGCTGACGCTCACGCGTCCAAAGCGCGACACCCGCGTTCATAGCACGACAAAAACACGTAACTTTGTCGCGCAATCGACCATTTCTCAAAAATCGCGACGCCTCCGGCGGGAAGAACAAAAAGCCAAACACCAAGGGATCAAGAACCGTGCTCGACCGGCGCCGACACCACCGCGCAACGGAACCCGATGAACCAGTCGCGGTTACCGGCGAAGTCCCCGTTGCGGACAGCCGCCCGCAGACTGCCGGCGACATAGAACCAGGAGCCGCCGCGCACCACGCGGCCGGAGGCCTTGTTAGTTGTAACCGGATCAATTGAGACACTCTCCCTACTTCCCGGCAAGGCGTCATCCCAATAATCGCAACACCATTCCCAAACGTTGCCCGCCATATCATGAACTCCTTCCGGAGTGGCGCCACGTGGATATTTGCCGAATACCGTGGGTTTTCCCACTTTTCCTCCAAAATTGGCGTGTTGATCTGTCGGCGGCTCCTTACCCCAGGGATAGACCCGTCCTTCCTCTCCCCCGGCCGCGTATTCCCACATGGCCTCGGTGGGTAGGCATACAACCTGATTCGCGAACCACCACGGGGGCAACTCTTCATTGAACTTACCGGTCAACCATCGACAATAGGCTTCTGCCTCCCACCAATTGATGCCGACAACGGGTTGATCGGGGTGATTAAAAGTTTTGTTTTCCCACCAGTGCGGCTTTTGTTCCGGTCGGAAATATTCTTCCAGCCCTTCAGGGAATCCTTCTTGTCGATACCAGTCTTGGAATTCCTTCGGCGACAAATTCAACCAGGACCAGCCCTCCGGCGACCACCATGCTCTCGTTTTGTATCCTCCCGACTCCATAAACACCCGATACTCCCTGTTGCTTACCGGAAATCGACCCAGTAGAAAGCCGTGAGAAATTTGGACCTGTCGGGATTGTTTCTCATCGCCCATGGTAAAGGTTCCGGGCGGTACCCAAATCCAGTCCTCCGTCGGCAGCCTGGCGTCCCGCAGGTCGGTATCCTCCAATTGAGCACCCGTCAAGATTGCCTCGCTTATATCGACGCCCCTCAAGCTGACACCCTTTAAGTTGGCGCCCTTTAGGTTGGCGCCCTTTAGGTTGACGCCCTGTAAGTTGACGCCCTGTAAGTTGACGCCATTCAAGTCGATACCGCTCAGGTCTATCTCTTTCAGATCGACCTGGGTTAAAAAGGCCAGCATCACATCGGTGGGCCGGATGCCGACCGGCCATTGTTTTCGTCGCACCACGTCCCAAACGAAGAGGTATTCCTGCACGCTGTAATGCGCGAAGCGGAAGTTTCCGTCAGAGTTTTTGTTCAGTAAGGAACGGCCCTCGATGACGAGTGAGGGCAGTTTTCGTACCGCCGGTTCCGGCAGTTCGGCCAGTTCCTCGGGCGACAGGTCGCGCTTGCCGGTGAGGGTCATGGCGCGGGCCAGAGCCAGGCTTGCCTGGGCCAGTTCCTCTTTATTCAGTTGGACACCGGGTTTCTCCACCTCACGCGTCAGCCAGGCTTTGATCAAAACCCCGTAGATCTGGTAGGCATTGCCGGAGACCTCCGGGGCTTCCATCAGATCCTCGATATAAGCCAGCATCATGGGCCGAAACCTCAGGACCTGCATGCGTTCAACCACGTCCAGGGCCTCGGTGATCTTCAGTGGGGTTTTCCCTAACAAGCGCCCCCACCAGGGTTGAGGAAAGCGCTTGTCCAGATAGGCCCGGACCTGTTCATTGGAGAACAGGGACAGGTAGATCACATGACACCGGAATCCGCCCAGGACCACCCGATCCAGTCTGCCGAAGGTATCGCGGTCACCGCGTGGGAAGAATTGGGTGCGGCAGGTAATGATGACGCGGAGAAAATGTTGCGTGGCCTTCAACAGGGCGTCGATGCGCTTGTTGATTTGCCCGGCTCCCATGGCTTCCGGGTCTTCGTCCAGAGAATCCAACAGCAACACCGTCCGGTAGGCTTCTTCCACTTCGGCTACTTTTTTCAGGGTCTCGGGTCCCAGCTTGAGGGCGACGCACCGATAGCCCTTGGGCCAGAAGGCCAGGATTTGTCCCAGTTTGATCATGGCCAGGAAGGAGGTTTTGCCCATGCCCGCATCGGCCAGAACGAACAAGTGACCTCGGCCGTCCTTGAAAGGCGTGGCTTGCTTGAGAAAGTTGCTGAAATACTGAAAGACGGGGTCTTTAACTTCCATTTGCGGTCCGTCATCGTGTCGGTCGGCGGGATTGTATTGTCGGCAATCCGGTTCGATATAGGTCCGGGCCAGGAACACGGGATCGACCGTCAACTCGGAGGCCAGTTTATCCAGGGCCGCGTGTTTTTCTTTTCGATGTTGTTGGAATCGCTTGGAAAGTTGACCAAGCCAGGCAACGGGCAGTTTGAAATCGGTAAGGTTGATCATGAGGGGTAGTCCGGGAGCTAATTTTGGTCAGCCTATCAGGGAACCCTGGGGGTTGACAAGAACTGTTTCCATACTTACATGCGGATTTGACCGGTAAATAAGCTCGAAAGGAATCGGTAAAACAAAGAGACTTTTATCAGGAAGCGTGGCCGGGGAGATCGATCGTTGTAAGGATTATCGTTTGGAAGGTTTGGAGGAATTTCAACAAACTATAACATAATGCAGGGCTTACGGTTCACGGAAGTAACGGAACTAACCTTTTGACCCCGGCTCCCGAGCAGGCTATGGTGATGCAAGCAACTGCCGGCGGGGTGCTCGATGGAGGAAGGTAACAACGATTTCAGTCACGATTCCGGGTTCAAGAACCTGGTCCTGGATTTCCCCAGGGAGACCATTGATTGGTTGTTGCCCGGTGTGGAAAAGGTATATGGCAAGATCGTAAGCCTCAGCTTTCCGCTTCAGGAAACGAAGAAACAGAAGCTCACGGACAAGGGCAGGCGTAACGATGCGGCCATCTATATCGAATTCGAGAACGGCAAGGCGCTCGTGCCTTTGATGGAACACAAAGGCGATAAATACAGCTTCTCCATCTATAAAATGGCCCATTATGCACTGGACCTGGCCGAACATTTCGAGGGGGTCCCCATCCTTCCCATCGTCGTTTTCACGGATCAAGAGGAATGGCGGAATGATGTTCAACGGGAGATCAGCCTGGGTGCTTTCGGTGCGCGGTGGCTCTACTTCACTTTCGCTCGCGTCAAGTTGAGCGAGATCCCGGCCCGGCTGGTGGCCGGCAGCAAGAATCCGGTAAAGCATATCCTGTCGCCGTTGATGCGTTATGACAAGGAGGACCGGCTTGTGGTAGCGGCCGACGCCTATGTTAACCTGAGCCGTCTGACCGACCCGATCCGGTTTAGAAAATACACGGATTACATTGACAAGTGCGCTAATATAGATGAAGAAGAACGCGAGACCCTGGAGTCCTTGATCAACGAGGAAGAGGAGGTCGTCATGATGAAGCAATACTGGCTTGAAAAGGGCGAAAAGAGAGGCGAAGAGAGAGGGATAAGGATCGGCGAAGAGAGAGGCGAAGAGAGAGGAATAAAGATTGGCGAAGAGAGAGGCCAAGAGAAAGGGAAGAAAGAAGGATTATTGGAAGCCGCCAGAGGCATGCTTGCCGAGGGGGTCGAGTTGAAAGTCATCCTCCGTATCACCGGACTCTCCAAAGAAGAAATCGAACCCGAAACGCCGACAGAAGATTAAGCTTAGTTCAACGATCTCAATCATAAAGGAGTCGGCTCGCAAAAGAGCGCTTGGAAATGCGACCCGGCTTCGCCAATCGCTGCATTCCTACCGCGCTTGGATTCTGGGCTGAAGGAATGGTGTCGAAAGCGCGACACCCGCGTTGACAGCACGACACAAACGCGTCACTTTGTCGCACAATCGACCATTTCTCAAAAATCGCGACGCCTCCGGCGGGAAGAACAAAAAGCCAAACACCAAGGGATCAAGAACCGTGCTCGACCGGCGCCGACACCACCGCGCAACGGAACCCGATGAACC
>JASJCB010000155.1 GCA_030066195.1 Acidobacteriota bacterium | reverse complement strand
GTGGGCTCGCCCATCGCCAACCGCAACCGCGCCGAGATCGAGCCCCTGATCGGCTTCTTTGTCAACACCCTTGCCCTGCGTACCGATCTCTCGGGCAATCCCTGCTTCGGCAGGCTGCTGGATCGGGTTCGCGATACCGCCGTGGACGCCTATGCCCACCAGGATCTACCATTCGAGAAACTGGTGGATGAACTGGGCCTGGAGCGCAATACCGGCCACACCCCGCTCTTCCAGGTATTGATGGTGCTGCAAAACATGCCCATGGAAGCCGGGGTCATGGACACCGTCACCGTCAAACCCATCGAGGGCGATGCGGTCTCGGCCAAAACCGACCTCAGTTTCATGATATCTGAAGCGGGCGACGGTGTCATGGGTCGCCTGGTTTACAATGTGGACCTGTTCACCCCCGAAACCGCACAACGGCTGGCCGATCACTATGTGCGCCTGCTTACCGCCGCGGTCGAAGACCCCGCCCGGAACGTCTTTGCCTTGCCCCTGACGACGCCGGCTGAGACCGAAACCATGCTGCACCGTTGGAACGATACGGCGATCAGCCACGACCGGGGCGACAGCATCCCGGCCCGCTTTGCCGCCGTGGTTGCCGAACACGGCGAGGCCGAGGCGCTGGTCTGGGGCGATCCCGACGCACCGCAAGTCATGACCTACACCCAACTGAGCGCCCGCGCCGCCAGCATTGCGCATCGTCTGATTAATCTGGGCCTGCGTCCGGGTGATCCGGTGGGCGTCTATTTGGACCGTTCCATGGATGTGGTCCCCGCCCTACTGGGCATCACCATGGCGGGCGGCGCCTACCTGCCCCTGGATATCGCTTACCCGACCGAGCGTCTGGCCCTGATGTTGGACGATGCCCGCCCAGCCTTACTGATCACACAATCCGGTTTGGACGACCTTACCGGCGCAGGGGTCACCCGGCTGCACCTGGACATGGAGGATCTGGATCCATTGCACGCCGAACCGCCGGCCGTGCCTACAGGCGGCGATGCTCTGGCCTATGTCATCTACACCTCGGGCTCAACCGGGCGGCCCAAGGGGGTTATGGCCACGCATCGCGCGGTAGTAGATCTGGTCAGTGGTGACGAAATGTTGAAAACCAGTGGTGCCGTGTTGCAACTGTCGTCAGTATCCTTTGACGCCGCGACCTTCGAAATCTGGGGCCCCCTTTTGAACGGTGGCCGCTGTATCCTCTACCCGGAGCGGGTGCCAACCCTGGCCGCCTTGCGCGCGGTGTTCGCCGCCCATCCCATCGATCATGTGTTCCTGACCACCGCCCTGTTCAACCTGCTGGTGGACGAGGATCCCGTCATTCTGGCCCACGTGCGCGGTCTGTTGACCGGCGGCGAGGCGTTCAGCGCTGACCACGGCCGCCGCGCCGTTCAAGCGCTGCCCCACGCGCAACTGGTCAATATCTACGGACCTACCGAAACCACCACCTTCGCCTGCGGCAGCCCGCTGGGCCACGACCCCGGCCAACTGCATAACCCGGTACCCATCGGCCGACCCTATCGCAACACGCGCCTGTACGTGGCCGACGACTTGGGTCAGGCCATGCCCGTGGGATTCCCGGGGGAATTGCTGATCGGCGGCACCGGTCTTGCGCGGGGTTACTTCAATAGCCCGCGGCTCACGGCCGACCGCTTCCGGCCCGATCCCTTCGGCACTCGACCCGGCGAGCGCGTCTACCGCACCGGCGACCTGGTGCGCTACGCCCCGGACGGACAAATCGTCTTCATGGGTCGTTTCGACGACCAGATCAAGCTGCGCGGCTTCCGCATCGAATTGGGTGAGATCGAAACTGCCCTGGCCGCCGATCCCAAGGTGGATCAAGTCAAGGTGGTCCTGCGCACCGACAGCGGGGTCAAGCGCCTGGCAGCCTACATCGTGGGGCCCGAGGCCGATGAGCTGGAACTGCACGCCGAACTGGCCCGTAAACTGCCCGACTACATGGTTCCGGCGGCGTTCATCACCCTGGACGCCATGCCGCTGAGCCCCAACGGTAAGATCGATACGAAGCGTCTGCCCGCGCCCGAGAAAACCGGCGCTCGGCAGGGTTTCCAGCCCCCGCAAAACGAGCGGGAGGTGGTGCTGGCAGTCATTTGGCAACGGCTGCTGGGCGTACCCCGGGTGGGCCTGCAGGACAACTTCTTCGAACTGGGCGGCGACTCCATCTTGAGCATTCAGGTCATTGCCCGCGCTCGCGAGGAAGGGCTCTCGCTCAGTACCCGCGACATTTTCGAAAACCAGACCTTATCGGCCCTGGCCGCCGTAGCCCGTGAGGACGGCGGCTTGATGGTGGATCAGGGTCCGGTCACGGGCGCACACACGCTTGCGCCCGTGCAACACTGGTTCCTGCAAGCGGACCAACCCGATGCGCACCACTTCAACCAATCGTTGATGTTTTCCATGGAAGGAAAGGTGGATGAAACAGCGCTACGCAATGCCGGCGCGGCCTTGATCGATCACCACGACGCCCTACGCCTGCGCTTCAAAGACGGCGCGGCCCGCTACGCTCCCACCGGCGAACCCACGCCGTTCGAAACCTGGACGCTGCCCGCCGCCGATGAAGGTGCCTGGGCCGATGCCGTGGCCGATGCCGCCGCCAAAGTGCAGGCAAGCCTGAACCTGGAACACGGCCCCCTGCTGCGCCTGGCGCTGTTCCGCCCCGAACCGGGCGGCGCCGTCACGCGCAGTAACCTCCTACTGGTCATCCACCACCTGGTCGTGGACGGCGTGTCGTGGCGCATCCTGCTGGATCAGTTCCAGACCGCACTGACTGCCGCATCTCAAAACCAACCGGTACAATTGCCGGCCAAAACCAGCGCCTACCGCGATTGGACCGCACGCCTGGCGACCATGGCCCAAGACCCGCTCCTCAAAGAACAGGTCCATGATTGGTTGGAAAGCCTGCCCCAGAATTGGCAGCCGCAACCCGTGCCCCGCACCGCCGAGGGCGAAAACACCGGCGGCAACACGCACCGGGTCAGCGTTAACCTGAACCCAAGAACCACCGATGCCCTGCTGCGGCGCGTGCCTCGCGCTTTCAACACCCGTATCGACGATGTCCTGCTTACCGCCCTGCTGCGCGCCTGGCGGCAGTGGAGCGGTCAACAAACCTTGTGGCTGGATTTGGAAGGCCATGGCCGCGACGATCTCTTCAACGGCGAACTGGATCTAAGCCGCACCGTGGGCTGGTTCACCGCCGTCTATCCCGTATTGCTGTCCGGCGACGGCGCCCTGACCGGCGATCTGAAGTTTGTCAAGGAACACTTACGTAACATCCCTCTGAACGGTCAAGGCTTCGGCATCGTGCGCTACCTGACCGACGGCGAACGCCTGCGCGGCCTGCCCCAACCCGAGGTTTCGTTCAACTACCTGGGTCAGACCGGCGGCGTGGTTGCCGAGGACGGCCCGCTGGGACCGGCGGCGGAATCCATGGGACCCGCCGTTGCGCCCACCACCCGGCGCGCTCACCTGATCGATGTTTCGGGCATTGTGATGAACGACAGCCTACAACTGGGCTTCACCTATGCGCGGGGCATCCATGAAGAAGCCGACATCCAAGCGCTGGCCGACGCCGTGCTCGCCGCCCTGGAAGACCTGATCGGCTTCTGCACCCGCAAGGACGTGCGCGGTTACACCCCGTCCGACTTCCCGCTGACGGCCCTGGAGCAGGACACGCTGGACCGCATCATTGCGGGCCGCACCGATGTGGCCGACCTCTATCCCTTGTCGCCCATGCAGTCCGGGATGCTCTTCCACGGTCTCTACAACCCGGACGATACCTATTTCGAGCAACTGGCCCTGTCCTTCGAGGGCGATTTCGACACCGCTCGCTTCAGGCAGGCCTGGGCGCAAGTGGTGCGTCGCCAGGGGGTTCTACGTACCTGCTTCCATTGGGAAGGTTTGAAGACGCCGCTGCAACTGGTCTCGGAGGAAGCCGTCTTGAACTGGACAGAAGAAGACTGGCGCGATCGCGACCCGCAACAACAGCAGCGCGACCTGGTCGCCTTCCGTCAGGTCGACCGCAACCGGCCCTTCGACCTGAATCGCGCCCCTCCGGCTCGTTGGCATCTGTTCCGCCTGAGCGAAGAGACCGTACACTTTGTCTTCAGCTACCACCACCTCCTGCTGGACGGCTGGTCCATGCCGCTGCTCATGCGTGAGGTCTTTGCCTGCTACGACGGAACGAGGCAACTGCCGCCGGCCCCGGCCTATCGCGACTACATCGCCTGGATTCAGCGCCACGAACCGGGCGCCGCCGCCCAATACTGGCGCGAGGCCCTGAGCGATGTCGTGGAAGTAACGCCGCTACCCCTGGGCGCCGTTGTGGATAACGCCGAACCCGCTCACTGGGAAGACCGGCTGATCCATCTGTCCGAGGAAGTCAGCAACGCCTTGCAACAGCGCGCACGCGACCTGCGCACCACACCCAATATTCTGGGTCAGGCCGCCTGGGGCCTGCTGCTGCAACACACCACCGGCAGCGACGACGTGGTCTTCGGAACCACGGTTTCCGGTCGCCCGGCGGCCCAGACGCAAACCATCGGTCTCTTTATCAACACCCTGCCCGTACGCATTCAAGGCGCGGGCGGGGATGAGTGGCTGCAGGCCCTGCATGCCGAGCAGGTACGCCGCGATGAATTCTCCTGGTGTCCCCTGGTCGAGGTGCCGGGTTACAGCGGCGTGCCCGGCGGCGTGAATCTTTTCGATACCCTCTTCGTCTTCGAAAACTACCCGGTTGAATCGGTGGCCGAGGAAGGGGGCGAAGCACGCGTGGTCCTGAGCCGGGTGGAAAGTTTCGGACACACCAACTTCCCGCTGACACTGGTGGTAGCCCCCGGCGCGCGCATGTCGCTGAAACTGATTTACGACACCCGCGCCTATCGGGCGGAGCAGGCGGAAACCCTACTGGCCATGATGACGCGGTTGCTGAAAGGCATCGCCGGGGGCGAACCCGCCCACCACATAACAGTGCTGAACGACGCCCAACGGGAAGCGGTCCTGGCGGACTTCAACCGCACGGACCAGGACTTCGGACCCTGGCAACCGCTGCAGCACGCCTTTGAAAAGCAGGCCGCCCGTACGCCCCAGGCAACCGCCTTGGTCTTCCGGGGCGAAACCCTTTCCTATGCCCAACTGGACCAACGCGCCAACCAGTTGGCCCGCTACCTGCGTGGTCAGGGCGTGGGTCCCGATGTTCCCGTGGGCGTTTGCCTGCACCGCTCTCCGGAACTGGTGACGGCGCTGTACGCGGTGCTCAAGGCGGGCGGCGCCTACCTGCCCCTGGACCCGGACCATCCCGCTGATCGCCTCAACTTCACCCTGGCCGATGCCGCCGCGCCCCTGGTTCTCACGACCCCGGATCTGCAAGACAAACTGGACGGAGTTCGTTATCTAGACGTCACGCAAACCTTCGCGGAGCCCGTGCACCGCCCGGAGGTCAATCTTGCGCCGGACAACCTGGCCTATATCATCTACACCTCCGGTTCCACCGGCAAACCCAAGGGCGCCATGAACAGCCATCGCGCTATTACCAACCGCATCCACTGGATGCAGGATGCCTACCGCCTGGACGCACAAGACGCGGTTTTGCAGAAGACCCCGTTCAGCTTCGATGTCTCGGTCTGGGAATTCTTTTGGCCCCTGATGCACGGCGCCCGCCTGGTGATCGCCGAGCCGGGTCTTCATGGCGACCCCGCCTACCTGGCCGGCTTGATCCGGGAACAAGGCATCACCACTTTGCACTTCGTGCCCAGTATGTTGGCTGCCTTCTTGGAGGAAGCCGCCGTCACAAGGTGCAAGCCCCGGCAGATCTTCGCCAGCGGCGAGGCCCTGTCGCCCGCGTTGGTGAACCGCTGCTTCCAAGCCTTGCCGGACACCGCGCTGCACAATCTCTACGGGCCCACCGAAGCCGCCGTGGATGTGAGCCGACAAGCCTGCACACCCGGCATGGATCGGGTCCCCATCGGCAAACCCGCTGCCAATACCTGCCTCTACGTGCTGAATCCGCGTTTGCAACCGATGCTTGCCGGCGTACCGGGTGAACTCTTTATCGGCGGTGTGCAGCCCGCACGGGGTTATCTCAACCGACCGGCGCTCACCGCCGCAACCTTCCTACCGAACCCCTACGGCGAGCCGGGCGCACGCATGTACCGCACCGGCGATCGGGCAGTACTGGAAAATGAGAACCTGTACTACCTGGGTCGCGTCGACTTTCAAGTCAAGTTGAGGGGCTTCCGCATCGAATTGGGTGAAATCGAAAGCGCTCTGGCCGAGAACGGTGCGCCCCGCAACGCCGTCCTGGTGCGCGGCGACATCCTGGCGGCCTATATTTCCGGTTCCGCACCGGATGAGGAGACCTTGCGCCGAGCTTTGCAAGCCCGCTTGCCGGACTATATGGTCCCCAACATCTTCCTCTACCTGAGCGAACTTCCGGTCACCGCCAACGGCAAGCTGGACCGCCGCGCACTACCGGAACCCGGTGCGCCCGTGGAAACCATGACCGCGCCCGAAACCGACACGGAACAAGCGCTGGCCGACATCTGGCGCGAGGTTCTGGGCATCGACGCTGTGGGACGGGAATCTCACTTCTTCCGTCTGGGCGGGCACTCCCTTTCGGCCACGCGCCTGGTTTCGCAAATCCGCGAACGGCTGGCCGTGGAACTGCCGCTGAAAACCGTATTCGACGCACCCACCCTGGCTGCCATGGCAAGCGCCGTGGGCGAGGGTGTGGGCGTGTTGTTGCCGCCCGTCCGGGTGTTCGCGCCTGCCGAGCGCGACCTGCCGCCAAACCTGCCGCGAGACGGCGCGGACTACTACCCGCTGTCCTTTGCCCAACAACGGCTGTGGTTCCTGGATCGCCTGGACCCGGGCAGCGCGGGCTACAACATGCCGGCGGCCCTGCGCCTGACCGGCCCGCTGGACCACGCGGCCCTGGAAGAGGCCCTGAACCGGGTCATTGCCCGCCAGGGGAGTTTGCGCACCACCTTTCCGGCCTTCGGCGATATGCCGGTGCAACGGGTGGCGCCGCACAAGCGCATAACGCTGCCGGTGGAGCCGGTGGAACCGGCCGCGGTCGAGGCCGTCGCCGCCGCCGAGGCCGCCACGCCTTTTGATCCGGCGACCGGCCCCCTGTTGCGCGTGCGCCTACTGCAAGTGGTCGCGGATGACCACATCCTGCTGATTACGCAACACCACATCATTTCCGACGGTTGGAGCCAGGGCATTTTTGCGGCGGAACTGGCCGCCGCGTTCGGGCAAGAGAAGGGAGAGATCTCCGAACTTCGCGTCAGCTATGGCGACTATGCTGTCTGGCAGCGCCGGTACCTGGCCGGTGCCGTGTTGCAACGGCAACTGGACTGGTGGATCAACCGTCTGGCCGATGCACCCACGGTCATCACCCTGCCCACCGACCGGCCCCGTCCCGCCCGGTGCTCCTTCCGGGGCGGCCGCATTGGTTTTCAACTGCCCGATCCCCTGACCGCTGATCTGGACGCGTTGGCGCGGGCGCACGGTGTGACCCGCTTCATGTTGTTACAGGCGGCCTTTGCGGTGCTGTTGTCGCGCTTCGGCGCCGGAGACGATCTGCTGATCGGCTCGCCCGCGGCCAACCGCGACCGGGCCGAGATCGAACCCCTGATCGGTTTCTTCGTCAACACTCTGGTCATGCGCCACCAACTGCACGGCGATCCCGCTTTCGACCTGTTCCTGGCCCAAACCCGCGACAATGTGTTGGACGCCTTTGCTCATGGAGATGCGCCGTTTGAGCAACTGGTGGAAGCGCTGCACCCGGAGCGCGCGCGCAACCATCATCCCCTGTGCCAGGTGATTTTCAACCTGCAAGAAGGTGCTGCCGGCGCCGCCCTGCAGTTGGATCAACTAACCCTGGCGCCCATGGATTCGATGGATGCCGGCACGCGCTTCGACTTGAACCTGACCATGCGTTCGGCGGGGGACGCGCTGGGCGGTGACCTGACCTATGATCGCGACCTGTTCGACGCCGCCGCCGCGGAGCGCCTCCTGGCGGCTTTTATTCACCTTCTGACCCAAATCGCCGCCGACCCCACACGCCGCACCAGTCAACTACCGCTGGTGGATCAAGTCGCCTGGCTGCAGCGGGTGGCAACCTGGAACCGGACGGCCGGCCCGCGTCCCCCGGGGCAAACCCTGCACGGTCTGTTCGCGGCAAGTGTTGCGGCTCACGCCGGGGCCGTTGCGATTCAAGATCCCCGGGAAAGCATCACCTATGCCCAATTGGATGCCCAAAGCAACGGTTTAGCCCATGCCCTGATTGCCAGGGGGGTGCGTCCCGGTGACCGCGTGGCTATCGGGGTGGCGCGCGCCCGCGACATGATCACCGCACAACTGGCCGTCCTCAAGACCGGCGCTGCCTATGTTCCTTTGCAGTTAGACCAGCCCGGCGCCCGCCTTGCTGCCATTTTGACCGAATCCGGCGCTCGCGTCCTGATTCATCGGGGTGGGGAGACTACCTTCCCTGATTTTAAGGGGCAATGCCTTGACTTGACCGACGCACCGGCCCCGGTTGACCATGGCCCGGAAGCGGCCGTGGACGATCGTCTGCCCGCCTACCTGATCTACACGTCCGGCAGCACGGGCCGGCCCAAGGGCGTGGCCGTGCCGCACCGGGCTATCGTCAACCGCCTGCTGTACTCGCAGACTGTATGGCCCTTGGACGGGAAGGACGCGCTGGTCCCCGTGGGGGGGTTCGGCTTCGATGCCTCGGTTTGGGAACTACACGGCACCCTGATGGCGGGCGCCCGCCTGTTCAGTCCGGACCAGCCGCTCAAGGGCGACACGGCCCAACTGGTGGACCTGATCACGCGATACCATCTCACCGCGCTGTTCTTCGTGCCCACCCTGCTCGAAGCCTTCCTGGCCGAGCCCGGGGCGGCCGGGTGTGCCGAGGATCTGCGCCTTTTGATCAGCGGCGGCGAGGTGCTGACCGACGCCACCGCCGGGCGCTGCACGGATCTCCTGGGTGTGGCGTTGGTCAACATCTACGGCCCCACGGAGGCGGCCGTCAGCGTGACCGAATGGAGTACCCGTGAGCCGGGCGACCGGGTCACCCTGGGCACCCCTCTGGCCAATGTCGAGATCTTTATTCTGGATGCCGAAGGCGGTTTGGCCGCACCGGGCGCCATGGGCGAGGTCTGCATCGGCGGAACCTGCCTGGCCAACGGCTACCATAACCGGCCGGCCCGCACCGCGGCGGTGTTTGTGCCTCATCCGTTCAGCGCGGAACCGGGCGCGCGCCTGTACCGTACGGGTGACCTGGGCCGTTACCTGATGCGGCCGGACGGCAGTATCGGCCAACTGGTATACCTGGGCCGGGCGGACGGCCAGGTGAAGATCCGAGGCCAACGGGTTGAGTTGGGCGAGATCGAAGCGGCCTTGCGGAAACTGGAAGGCGTCCAACGGGCCGTGGCCGGCCTGCACGACGGCCTTCTGATCGCCTGGCTTGTGGGCATGCCCGCTGATCCGGCAGCACGCCGCGCCGAACTGGCTGGTCTGCTGCCGCAAGCCATGATCCCGCAACGGTTCATTAACCTGGAGACCCTGCCCATGACCCCCAACGGTAAATTGGACCGCCGCGCCCTGAAACGTCTGGTCGACGAACAACCCGGCGAGGAGGCCCCGGCGGAACCGGTGGGCCCGTTGGAAGCCGGTCTACACACCATCTGGAAGGAAGAACTGGAAAATAACAGTCTGGGTGTGACCACGAACTTCTTCGAGGCGGGCGGACACTCGCTGCCGGCGGTAAAACTGATGGCCCGCATCCGCCGCGAACTGGGCGTGGACCTGCCGCTGACGGCCCTGTTCGAGGCCCCCACCATCCGTGACATGGCGGACCTGTTACGGCAGGAGCCGAGCCGACAGACCCCGTTGGTGCCCATTCACCCGGTAGGAGAGGGCCGGCCCTTCTTCTGCGTGCACCCGGGCGGCGGCAACGTGTTGTGTTACCGGGATCTGGCCAATTTGACCAACCGGCCCTTCTACGGTTTGCAATCGCCGGGCCTGTACGGTGGTGACCAACCGGAGACCATCGAGACCATGGCGGCGTTGTATGTGGAAGCCGTTAAATCGGTGCAGTCCGAGGGACCGTACGATGTGGGCGGTTGGTCCATGGGCGGTCCGGTTGCCTACGAAATGGCGCGCCAACTGCGGGCGAACGGCGATAAGGTGGGGGTAATGGCCGTCTTCGATGCCCACATGCAGGCCCCGGACAAACCGGTTCAACCCCTGGACGAGGACACGGCATTCGTGAACCTGCTGAACGAGGTGGCCCGCGACCAGAAGATCACCCTGCCGGTCGATCCCAAGCAACTCTTAACATTGCCGGCCGGGGACCGCCTGCCTCGCGTCATCCAAGCTCTTGAAGATGCGGGCCTGTTGGGTGAGGACTTCGATGCGGGCCGGCTGACCCGCATCTGGACGGCCTTCCGGGCCAATATGAACGCCCTGACGACCTACCGGCCGAAGCCGTACGGAGGCAAGATCACCTACTTCCGCTCGGAAGAGGATTTCGGTCCGGAAGACCCGGTCACGGTCTGGCTGAACCAGGCGGAAGGCGGCCTGGTGCTGCGCCCTGTCCCCGGCAATCACGACACCATGATCGATCAGCCCCATGTAAGGACACTGGCTCGCATGCTCAACCATGCCTTGCGGTGATATGGCAAGTCCAAGTTACGTCGGCCTCGGAATGTACAGTGCGGCAAAGAACCATGCTTTTGGAATTGAAATAACGCTAAGGAAGTTTTTACATAAGGCGGTTCATTTTTTACATTTCGCTCTTGAATGCGGTCTTTATTCTTGTGCTGAGGCTCCGGGCGTTCGGGATGATCAGCGTGGAACAAGAGACCCAAACTGTGATCTATCGGTTGAGCAAAAACTTTTTCGCAGAAAGGGTGGAAACCACAAAAGTTTGGGGTACAACCGGGGACTTATTCACGGGTACCGACGGGGAGTGAGAGTGGATCGTCAACCCTGAAACCCTTGTCGCCAGGGGGATCGACAAGTGGTGTTTGGATCGTGTGAAAACCTCGAATTAGCCGCCATTTTCTCTTGGGAAGACATGATCAGCCGGTGTCCGATACTCGATTGTTCCCGGGAATGATGCTACCTTTGCCGCGTACAGGTATACCTGTTCCCGGGCCATGATACAGAATGAGCCTTAGAAAATGGGCTCTAATGTAAAAAACTTGCTTATTTTCGAGCAAGGGACCGATTTGACAATCAAATGATCAATTTTTTGAAGTTATCAACCCGAGATCTGCTCAGTTGTTGTATTCATCGGCATCATTCCGGTTTCCTCCAAGGCCAGGAGTCATACCTTTGGGCATCAATAAACCATGGGTGCTAATTCAGCCCTGGGGTTACTTTTCAGAAATTTTGATAGTCTTTTTCAGTAATATAATGTAGGATCATAATCTACTAAACTTTTCCTTGAAGCCGCAATAACCCGATCAATCCAAAAAATAAGGTCCATAAATGCCACGACTTTTTGGGCCGACTCATACGCCATACGTGCCGTCTTTCGTTGTGGACGGAGGCAATGTATCTAAACGACCACCTTCTTTAATTTGATGTATCTTATTGATGAAAAACATATTTCTGTGATGTGCAGGGAGAGAAATATGAACTGCCGATGTGTAAAGCGGTCAAAGAAAGCTCGTTTTTTCATTTCTTTATTATTTTTCACCGTACTTCCAATGTACGCTCAGTTGGAGCCTTGTAGTCTCTATGAAATAGACGGCTTTCCGGAGTTCGATCATACGGATATCTACTATCCCGTCTCCCTCTGGCAGTCCGAAGGCGAACCCTCGGCGCCCGCCGATTTCGATGAAAATAGTAGGGTCGATATTTTAGACCTGGTTAAGGTAGGCGGCTGTGTCCGTTATCTTGGTCCTGGTTTGCTGGGCGAATACTACGGTTTCGAGAACGGCGAGCCCGATCAAGATATCGCCTTCCCCAACTTCGCGAACCTGCCCGGTGATCCGAACCCCGTGGTGGTCCAAGCGATCCCGACTTTTGACGAACTCGGGGATCTCGGCAACTTCCTGGACTCCTCCATGCGGCGTCAGTTCGGCGCGGTCTTCAGCGGATTCCTTTTTGTACCGGAAACCGCGGATTATACCTTGACCATAACGGGCCGCCGCGGCGCTACCTTGACCATTGACGGGGTACAACAATTGGCATTTGACGAGGGAGCCCAGTTCGATGAGACTACGTTAAATCTAAGTTACGGCTTACACCCTGTCCGGCTGGAGTTTTACACCGACGCGGGCAGACCGCTCCTTTCCCTCTCCTGGAAGAGTAACGGCAGCATCATCGGCCCCAATAATGTCCTCATCGGCCCCGAACACCTGATGCACAAAAGCAAACAGCCTCATGCCGACAGCATCTCCGATCTGAGGTTGATTGTATCGCCGTCCTCGGGCAGCCGTGTCGATGCGGAGACGCTTGACTTCCAAGCCTATATACTCAGCGCCGACACCGAAACCGATTTCTTCATCAACGATACCGAATATGTTCCGAGCGAAGGCCTTTTGTCGGAAACCATTTCATTGAACGAGGGCGTGAACCGGTTTACCATTCGCGTGGAGGACAGTGGGGGTCGAACGATCGAAATCCCCTATTCGATATACCGGCCGCAAGAAGCCAATTCACCGGGGTTGGCGGTCAATATCTTCCCGATCGAGACCTACAGCGGCGGGATGCCTCCCATAGACGGACTCAGTCCGGTTGCTACGGCGACAACGCCGACCATAAACATGGTGCCTGAAAGTGACGGCGGAACCCCTGTGAACGGTGATTATGTCTACCGTAACACCATGGTTTCGCTGGTCGGCACCATCGATATCCCGCAATCCGGTTTATACAGATTCCGCGTGAGCCAGGCGGGAGCCGTTTTCATAAACGGCCACAAGGTTGCCGCAAGGGGCTATGATTACTTTCAACAGCGCAACGACGAGGGCTCCATTGAACTCACCGCGGGAGCCAATCACATCCAAATGATCACGGGAAGGACCTTGGGAGGCCCCTCGATCACTATTTTTCAGGCGTTTGAGGACGGGCCGGAAGCCCCGATTCCCGACAATGTCCTACGGCATGGACCCCAATCGTTCGACGCGGTGCCGGAGGTCGCCAATCGGGGATCGTCAGGGCGCACCACTACCGGTCAAGTGGCCGAATACCTGTTTCGAGAGGGGGCGACCTTTCAGGACAGCAGTCAGAACGACTTCCATTTCCGTGAAGATCCCCGCGCTTTCCCCGGAAGCCCCGGGGGATTGACCTACCTGTCGCCGGGTACGCTCAGTTCCAAGTCGGCCGGTATGGTATTGCGCGCGGAATGCTTCCGTCATGGCGGCTTGTCGTTGGAAGTAGATTTTGTGGTAGATGAAATCCTCGATATCGGCAAACGCTATGTATTTTCGCTCGGGGATTTATACAGCGGCGATCTTGTCTCGATTTACCAGCGATTCGACGATGTCTACCTGGTCATCAATGACGGCAGCACAAATCACCCGCTGGTCGCCGAGGATGCCATCGAGATCGGAAAGCGAATCCATGTGACGGCGACCACCGACGGCACGACTAACCGCCTTTGGATCAACGGTCAACTTGCCGTTGAAGAAAGCTTTCCGGTTGACTTCAGTCGCTGGGACACCATGGTGCAACTCAATGTGGGGCAACCCTACCGCAAGTCCAGGAACCTGGGAATAACGCACTACCAGATGATCGGTTCTTTTTTGGCCGCCGCGGCCTATAGCCGGGCATTGACCGAAGCAGAAATCAATATCAATCGAAACGCAAACCTGGCCCTGCACGGCATACCCGATCCCGTCGTCCTCCCCGACCCCGTGACCTATCCCATAGCCGGAACGACACAAGCGCAACTGGATGAGGCGTTCCACATATTGAACCGGTTGAGCTTCGGCCCGTCGCCTACATCGGTGAACGAACTGTTGACCATGGGAGCTACAGCTTGGATCAACGAACAACTCGATCCCCAATCTATCGACGACAGCGAACTGGAGGCCTACCTCGCCACCGGTGTCTTCGATCCCGATCGCGGTTACCGAGACCTGGTGGGTCAAATGATTTACCGCATGATCCACTCAAAGCGCCAATTATTGGAAGTCATGACCTGGTTCTGGGAAAACCATTTCCATACGCAGATCAATAGTTTGACCAGTTATCCTGAAGAGCAGCTTGAAAACGAACGGTTCCGAGCTCACGCCTTGGGGAACTTCAAAGACCTCTTGCTCGCCTCGGCCCGAAATCTGCCCATGACCCTCTATTTGAATAACGACACCAATGTTGTCGGGGCGCCGAATGAGAACTACGCCCGGGAGATTTTGGAATTGCATACCATGGGTGTCAACAACGGCTATACCCAGGCCGATATTGAGGAGGCCTCACGCTGCTTTACCGGCTGGACCGTTATCGACGGAAAATTTACCTTCAATCCGGGCTTACATGACTACGGCGAGAAAAACCTGCTGGGAATCACCATACCGGCAGGCAACGGCATGGAAGACGGTCTCATGTTGATCGATCATTTGGTGGGCCGTCAGGAAACCGCGGATTTCATAGCGTGGAAACTGTGCCGGGTCTTTATTGCCGATGTCCCTCCGGCAGATGTGGTCACCGCGGCCGCCGCGGCCTTTCACAGCACCAACGGCGATATTACCGCAACGCTTACCGCCATTCTCACCCATCCCCGGTTTCGCACCGACATGAGCTACCGAAACAATAAGTTCAAAACACCGCTGGAGTTCATCACCAGTCTGTTCCGCATGGTCGAAAGCTATCCCATTACGCCCACATTGACCGCTCCCCTTGAACGCATGGGCATGAACTTGTTCGAATTCGCGGATCCCACCGGTTTTGCGGAAGAGGAAACGGCCTGGTCGGACACCAATTCCCTTTTGGAGCGGTGGACCCTGGTGAGCGACCTTGTCTTCAACAGGGGCAACGGCATGGGAACCGCACTGGATGTTCATCGTTTCTTTGCCCGTTACAGCGCGGCGGACGCGGAAGGGTTGTTGGACCTCTTCGAAAACATCACGACCCATGGTTTCGAACATCCCGACGCCCGGGCGATTATGCTGAACCGGCTCACCAACGGCGATCCCGGTTCATTCGCCCTTACCGAAGACACGCTGGACACCTTTGTCCGTCAAACATTCGCCCTCTACCTTCGGTTACCCGAACTGAACAGGCAATAGGAGATCGACATGAAAAGAAAAACCTTCCTCAAAGCTCTCGGCGGTTCGGCGTTCGGCAGTGTATTGGCAACCGGCGGCGTGAAGCATAAGCGATTCAAGACCGGCAAAGGCGGCTCCCTGAAAAAACTGGTAGTTTTGTTTCAGCGCGGGGGCAATGACGGATTGAACACATTGGTTCCCGTCGAAACAGTGCAATACGATTACTACAAAGCCCTTCGGCCGACGGTCGGCTTTGCCCAGAACCAGCTGCTCAATATTCCCGGTAGTTCCGGCTTCTTTGCGGCGGCGCCGTCTTTGGCGCCGCTTCTCGATGTGTTTCAGGCCGGGGATCTGACCTTTGTTCATGCCGTCAATTATCCCGGCTCGGACCTGAGCCATTTTGAGTCTCAAGCCTTCATGGAAACGGGGGTTCCCGGCGACACCCTGATGGACGGTTGGATCAACCGTTTTCTGAGCAGCACCACCGGGCCCGGTATTGTTCGCGGCATTACCGTGGGCAACCTGATTCCGCAAAGCGTCTCCGGCCCGATTCCGGTCCCGGTAAGCGAAAACTTCGGCAAAGTTACCATAGACGGCGACCCGATCCATAACAGCGCGGAAAAAGATGCCTACGAGCAACAGTTACGCGATTTGTTCGCCTTGTCCCCCACCATGGGGAACACCGACATTTACGGTACCGGCAATGGAATTTTTAACATCCTCGATGGATTTTCCGACCGGAACCTTGAAGATTATATCCCGGAGAACGGCGCGGCTTATCCCAATACCACGCTTGGACAGCGGGTGGCGCATGCGGCCCAGATTCTTAAAGATGAATCCAGTTTTCTCGGCGTTGAAGTTGTGACGATCGATCAACCAAGTTACGACACTCATGATGACCAATTGGGCCGTCAACCGTATTTGTTGGAAAACCTGACACAATCGATGAAAGCTTTCTACACGGACATGGGCCCGGTGAGGATGCAGGATGTCGTCTTTTTGGTTGTCACGGAATTCGGACGCCGCGCCTATCAAAACGATTCCTTCGGCACCGACCACGGCATCGGCGGAGTGGCAATGGTCATGGGAAGCGCCGCTTCCGGCATTATCATCAATGAGGAAGGCGACTGGCCCGGCTTACACTCGGACGATCTAAGTCAGGGTAGTCTTGCCTGGCGCACCGATTATCGGGACATTTATTGGGAAATATTGTCGAGCCATATGGGCCTTGACAATACAACGTTGAATACGATCATTCCCGGTCACACCTACACGCCGCAAGGCGTCTTATTGTAAGTGACAGGGTCGCCGAACTCGCGGCGAGGTTTCCGGAGCTCTTCACGAACTGTTCTGCTTACTTTGCAATGCTTAATATTCTTTACAGGTAGTGCAAAATCACCCTTTCTGTGTATTTAGACACAACTTGTAATGTAACCAAGAGGCGGCAATCATATCGAACTACTGATCTAATTTGTTTTCAACTGTTTTCATGATCGGGGCCCGCGGGGTTCGCCGGCAGGGGTTTTGCTCCTTTCCGGGAGTAAAAATAGGCATGGACAACTGCCCATGGCTGAATTGAAGGCACGGACGTTCAAGGAGGTGGTCATGAGCGATACAGGGTCCGCCGAACAAGCCGAAGTTCAGTTCCGACTGTCCCAAGCCAGAACCGCGCGTGCATTTACCGGCAGGGCGAGTATCTGGCACGACGAGCTCGGCCAGATCATGACACTCATCGAGGCACACCAGGGAGATTTAAGAAAGCAAGCCGACGACGACGACCGGCAAAAGAGCAAGCCGATTCTCTCGATTGCGATTTTCGGAACCTACGGCTCGGGTAAAAGCAGCCTGCTTCGCTCCCTGGTCAAGAAGTTCAACAAGCAGGAAGTAAAAGGCATCCACGCGTTACCGGTGATTGAGCCGAGCCAGGTTGCCGCCGGCGACCATTTTCTCTACCACTTCCTGGCCGCGGCCCTGGAAGAGGACGCGCGTATCAATGACCGTTCCGAAGAACAGGGACTTTCGAGCCGGGCGCTGACATCGATCCAGCAGCAGTTCCAACACCTGAGCGAGTATTTGCAGGTCCTTGACCAACAAGGCGATCCGGTCGAGAACGACGCGCTGGGTCGTAGTCTTGCCTGCCTGGACCGGCACAGCAGCGTCCTGTTGCTCAAGAAAGGACTGGCGAAGCTCATCATCACCCTTGCTGAAATACTCGCCGGTTCATCGAGCGACTCGGTCATTCTGCTGCCCGTGGACGATGCCGACCTTTCCAGCGAGACCCTGCTGGCAACGCTCAATTGCCTGAGCCGTTACCTGGTCCACCCCCGCCTGATCCCCGTCTTCACCCTTACCGGCGCCTTGGCGGAGGAACTGTTGTGCAAAGAGTTCGAACGGCGCCTGCAGATTGCGCCCGTTAAGGGAGGGGCGTCAAAAATACGTCCCGTTTTCTTGAGCGTAACCGAAAACCTGGCCCTGCAATCATTGTCCAAATTTTTCCCCCCGCGCAACCGCATCAAACTGGGCAATACCGTACAGCGGATACGCGACGGCGAATATATCCCTGCGGACGAGGAAACCAATAGCGGTCATTCCGATTCCAACGGGAAAAAACCGGGTAAAGCCGTTCAAGACCTGCTCAGTGCCGCCAACCTTATACTTTTCGGGCAAAGCAAGCACCTGCTTGGCCCCGATACCCGCAGAATCCTTTACACCACCCACCTGCGTCGACAGATCCAGATTATCGACGTGCTTCATGAAGCGGGTGTGATGAAATTTTTTGAGGAAGAAGAGGACGAGCGTCCTGACTGGAGGCGCCTTGACTGCAAGCGTCCTGCCTGGTTCCGCGTTTTCAGAGAGGCGACCTGGTCGTTGCTGAATGTCCACCGCGATATTCTGCGTGAGTTTGACCTTAATTTCGAAAGCCTTTACGGTTGGGCCAATAAGGAAAACCTACGGGTCTTATTATTGGACAGCCTCGGAAAGGTCGATTACGCTCAGTTGAGGCCCCTGCTGAGAGCCTGGTTTTATTCTCACGAAGACCGGCGCCCCGAGCTTTTTTCTTTGCTGGCTGCCTGCGTTTTCTCTCCCAGAAGGTTTGGAGGAGAAACCCCGGAGGGAAGGGAATTTCACCAAATTGAAAAAGAAGCTCTTCAAGCCTATGAGGAAAAATACTCGATCGCGCCGGGGATGGCCACACTTTGGACCCTCGAACTGTGGCTCGGTTTCTATCTTCCCCTCATGATCCGCCATCAACGGAGCTATGTTCCCAAACAGAGTGCCGAAATGCACTTCAGCCGCCTGGGATGGAACCTTGTTATGGGCGCCGGAAACGCGGTTAAAGAGGCGATGACCGATCAGGTGTCCTTTTTCCCCGGCATGCTGCCCCTATCGCCTTCTTGCTTGCCACCGGCTAAAGAATCCATGGATCACAAATCGATGTTGCTACTTCGCTTATGGTGCTTCAATGGTTTCAACGCCGGATTTCCCTGGCTGACAGCTTCCCTGTGGCGCGGTCTCAGTCTGGTCGGGCGACTGATCGAACTCGATTTCCACCTCACGACACTCGAGCGTAAAGCCAAACAGAGAAACGATCGAAAAAAAGATGATGAAAAAATACCAAACGAAACATTAGACGAAGCGATAACAATCCGACGAAAAGCCTTGATCGAAACCATTCTGATCGAGCACCTGAATATCGGCAGCCAAACATACGCACCGCCGTATTTCGAGGTTTCCCAAGTAAATAAAGCCATTGACCCTGAACATCACGAAGCCTACTTCTCAGATTGGTCCAAACTGAGCTTGCCGAATTCCGACGAGGACAAAGATGAACAGTTCGAACTGCTTGATGGACTTGCCCAGGATCTCATGAAGTGGTTAAAGACATACAATAACCCCCAAAAGCGTATCTACCTGTGCGGGGATAACGAGAAAACGGGCCCCACCATTCCCGTACTTCCCGAGGACGAAGTCGACGAACTGCTGTCAAAAACAAGCCGGTCGGAAGAGGAGGTGCGCCGGAAGATCCTGGAATTCCGGAACAACTGTTTCATCCAGCGTATTCACGGCAATAGCCTACTCGGTAAGCTTTGGAGTGATTTGGAGGATGCTTTTCTTGAAATGGGCCCCGACAGTATGAATATCGCGGCCGCATTAGGGAAATGGCTTTCTGTCTTTTGCGACTATTGGAGCCGGCCGGACGGCAAGGATGAGCATGAATCCGGACTCTCCACGGTCAGGGACCTGGTCGAACAATGTCCCTTCGTCTTTCCTCTGATTGAATATGACCGGAACACGGCGAAGCCGCCTGAACCAGGGGAAGATGGGGAAAATCCTAAGTCGCCTGATTCCCCGAAAGACATTAAACAGTCCAGGGAACTGAATAAGCCGAATTTTTTCAGCGATGGAAACGTTCTAGAGACTTTACGTAAGGTCACAGGCCTTCCGCCCTATCCCTATATAAAGGAAGAGAAAAAAATCGAACAAACGCTTACCTGGCGCGAGAAAGAACAGGAGATTGGAGGTACAGAGCAGGAAAACGGTGAAACCCCGGGAGAGGGAGAAGGAGGGAACAAATGAGCGCCGGGCTGCCCTTGGAGGTGCTCGGACTGGTCGCGCCGATCCTCTGTTGGGTGGAAGGCGCTGAGAAACAGGGCTTGACCGATACCTTTTTCGGGAACCGAACCCTGACGGAAAACCGCGAGCTGGCCTGGTTTATGCGCGAGCTACCCGCTTGTGGAAGCGATGATTACGAGGACATCAAACAACTGGCGCGTCATGAGCGCCGGGCCCAAGCATTGCCCAAGCGCGACAAATATCGGCGCAGGTTCAAGCTGGCCCCTCCCTCGGGCTACGACCTGGCCGATGTGTTGGGTCGGCTCGGCCGCCACTATTTCCAATGGGTGGGAACCGAGCTATGTGTTCGCGAGGGTCGCATGGCAGAGATCCACGAGCTTGCCTTCCGTTTTCCCGTCGCTCACATCATCCAGGGCTGTCATGCCGAGGCCGTGGCGCACGGCCTCCTGAGCGAACACCATGTACGGGGGCTCAAAACCAACTTGGGGTCTCTGCCGACCACCGTCCAGGGTTTTCGCAACGTAATCGAACGCGGTCTCACCGAAACCCATATCCACCTCAACGGCGTGATCAGCGCCCACGAGACCTGGCCCAACTACCTCCTTGGAGGTCAGAACAGCCCCAATGTCTACCTGCTCAATCGCGACAAGCTCAAAGTGCTCAGCTGTATGGTGCTGAGGATGCTGGCCATGGGCGTTTTGTGGGCAAGGGCCCATCCCATGACTTTGGAGGAAGAACGGACCTTTGAACGCGGAATGTGGCGCTTCTTCAACGTCTATGACGATCTTGCCCAGATGCGTTTTCTCTGCCCCTCACCGGCGTTCCGTCACCGGTTGGCGGGAATTTTTCAAGAACAGGCCCTGCTGATCGACAAGGCCCTGAAGCACGTGCGTGAAACCCATAACGCGGAGGACATCAGTCTGCTGACCCCCTTTTTTCATCCCGGCATGGAGGGTCTCAGCCGGCGAGGTCGCTGCTATTCCTATCTCGGCCTCAATGACCAGTTGCAGCTCGTTTCCCGGCTTCACTTCGCGGTTCAGCGCACCCTCCTCAGTGAAGGGCCGTGGCCCGGCCGTGATTTTCTGCAAGTCGTCTTTTTCCGCTACCTCATCTATCACTGCCATTATTGGCAAACGGTCACCCAACACGGCGATGTCAAGGGGTTATCCCACTTCCAACGCTTTTTCGACAAAAGGGAACGCAGTCCGAAGGTCATGAACTCGCGCGAGGTTCAAGGTGCGGTCATGAAGGTCTTTGCCGACATTCAGCCGCTACGCGGGGTGGAAGGACGCTTGAGCCCGCCGCGTCGCTCCAACGACCTCAAGCCCTGGCTTGTCGGTTTTGCCCACTACGCCCAAAAGCACCGTCTCGATCGCTTCGGCGTGGTCGTTCATTTCAAGAAAACCGGCCGCGACGACGATCCTCGCGGCCGTCACAAGCACACCCCCTTTCTTCGTCACGGTTCTATCCGCCGCGCGACCAAACAGAATGCCATGCGCCTCTACCGCCTGCTTACCGGCAACAGCCCGTCGGCCACCTTCGTCATCGGCATCGACGCCGCCGGCCTGGAGCTTGGGGCGCCGCCCGAGGTCTTCGCGCCGGCCTTTCGTTTCCTGCGCGATTTTCCAATCGAGCCGGATGAACGACGAGCCAACCACCAGCGCCTTTTCTACGGATCGGGACCGGCCAAACTGGCCCGTTCGCGGAGACTGGGTCTCACTTACCACGTGGGTGAGGACTTTCGCCATTTGTTTTCCGGGCTTTTGGCGATCGAGGAGGCGATCCGCTTCCTCAACCCTTTGCCGGGCGACCGTCTGGGCCATGCCATCGCCCTGGCTGTCGATCCTCGCGCCTGGGCCTCGCAAATCGGTTACCAGGCCGTTGTCACCAAACAGCAATGGCTCGACACCCTGGTCTGGCTTTACCACCAACTCGGCCACGATCATCTCTTCATCCGCAAGTTGGATATCGAGGACCGGATCCAGCACCTGGCCTGCGATATCTACGACTCCGGTTGTCCCGGCGACGACCCCGACTTTTATGCGCCCAGCAACCTCTACGATGCCTGGTTGCTGCGCCAGCTCGATCCTTACTGTACCGAGCTTCAGCAGACCAACACCAGGGGCACGCGTCCGCGCCGGCACCGGTTTCAGGGAACCGATGCCCATCGCTGGGATTTTGTCCAAGATGAAGTTCTCGCGAAGCTCAAGGACAATATCAACTCGCAGGTTGCTTCCCGATTACTGGAACGCTATTGGTATCACCCCGCGACTTATGAACAGGGCCGGGTCGCCATCCCCATCGACATGCAGCCCCAACGCGGATTATGGATCGATACCCTTCTACAGGTCCAACAAGAAATGCTGGACCTGGTGATCGACAAGGAACTGGTCATCGAGATCAACCCGTCCTCCAACCGGCTGATCGGCCACTTCGCTTCCTACGCCGATCACCCTATTTTCCGCATCGTAAACGAGAAGGACGGCCGTCTCGCAAGCCGTGTTCCCTTGACGGTCAGCACGGACGATCCCGGTGTTTTTTGTACCTCGATTACTCACGAGTATTACATTCTGGGCGAGATTCTCATCAACGCCGGGTTCTGTGAGCCCGACGTGGTCACCTGGCTGGAGAGCTTGCGCCGAAACAGCCATGATTACTCCTTCCTGCGTTGCCTGCCCGGCCTGGATGACGAACACATGAGCGACCTGCTCGATAAGTTGAGGAGTAATAACCGCAACCTGTTGCACTTGATGAAAGGCGAGGTCCTGCAACCGATCGCTTTTCATCCCAAGGAGCAACGCGGTGCGCATTTCGACCGCGATGTGGAAAAAAGCCTTCGCCGCTTGCTCAGCGACCCTGACATCGTGGCTCGCTTACTTCGCGATGGAAAACTGCCGACAACCGCTTCCTAAAAGGAAGCTTCATCTCAAAAATCATGTTCCACTTTCGACGAGGAGCACACTAACACGTCACCCACAGTGTGGCGCCCCGGGCGGTGTTTACCGTCAGTCGGCCCTGCTGCACCACCGCCTCGCTACCGCTGAAAACCTCGCGTAAACGCAGGCCGTCCGGCATACCGCCGTGCTCTACAGCGATTTCCCTCAGCTTTTGCGTGCCTCGGTTTGCCACGGCCAGGATGCGTCCTTCCGGGTGCTCTCGCTGGAAAGCGAAGCTGTCCCGGTCCGTGTGGAGCATTTGGAATCCGCCTTCTTGCAGCGCCGGCAACTCTCGTCGCAGTTGGGTCAGGCGACTATAGAAACGGAACAGGGCCTGCTTCTCTTCCGCCTTTTCCCAGGGCATGCAGGCGCGCGAACCGTATTTGGGCACATTTTCCACGCCCAACTCATCGCCGTAGAAAATGCAGGGCACGCCGGGAAACGCGAATTGGACCACCGCGGCCAGGCGGTGCAGGGACTCGTCTCCGCCGATCCGGGTACGCAGGCGGTCGGTATCGTGTGAACTCAATAGATTCAATTGGTTACGAGCCAGGGCCCAGGGGATCGCGGCGCGGCGGGTTCGCCAGGTGGCTTCCAACGAATGGGTGGGATAGGGAACGGAACAGGTGATCTTGCCATGATGCCAGGTATGTTGCGAGAAACCCGCCAACCAGTGCATGAAGGGCGTGTAGAAGCCCGCGTAATTCATGACGCCGTCCCACATATCGCCTTGGAGCTGCGGACCGGCGTCAAAGAAGTGCTCGCCCAGCAGATAGGCGTCCGGCCGCGTTTCCTTGACCACCCTTCTGATCAGCCGCGACAGTTCCGCGTTCATTTGAACCTCGCCCTGGCGGCCCAGCATATTAGCTACGTCGATACGCCAACCGTCGGCATCGTAAGGCGGTTTCAACCAGCGTCGGAAGATGGAATTTTCGTCGGTGAACATGATGCGGCGCAGCTTCTCGGAGCGGTAACTGAACTTGGGCAGCGAGGGGAAATGCAGCCAACTGTGGTACTCGTCCGGGTGATCGATAAAGGTAAAGAAATCGGTTTCGTCAGCGTCGGGGTCTTCCTGAGCGGCCCTGAACCAGGAATGCTGAGCGCCGCAGTGGTTGGGCACCACATCCAGCAGGTAACGCATGCCGAACACATTCATATCCTGACGCAACGAGGCCAGGGCTACATCACCGCCCAAACGGGGGTCTACCTTGAAATAGTCGACCACATCGTAACGGTGATTGGAAGGCGCCTGAAAAACCGGGTTCAAGTAGACGGCGTTTACGCCCAGCTCATTTAAATATTCAAGCTTTTCACTGACGCCGATAAGGTCGCCGCCGAAAAAACCGTCCTGAAAGGGCAGGGTCTCGGGCACGGAGGCGCCCCATGGGAAGATCTTGGGTTCATAGCCCGGATAGCGCAACGGCAGGCGATCCGGATTGATTTGGGGATCGCCGTTGCAGAAGGTATCCGGGAAGATCTGGTAGAAAACGGCATCGGTCAACCACTCGGGCGATCGGTAATTGCTGAGGACACGGAAATCGGTAACATCGGTCGGTTGATACGCCTCGGGGCCGGCGGCGGTGTACCAGAAGACGCCGTCCCCGCTCTTCAGTAGGAAATGGTAGTTCAATACCGGCTCCCGACCTTCTAGGATGATTTCCCAATAGCGCGCGGGTCCCGAAACCTCGACCGCCTGCATGGGTTCGTAGGTCTGCTCGCCGTCCGGCGTCCAACGCAGGAAGACCTCTTCGACAGGCGCCTTCACGGGGGTTCGCAAGCGAACGCGCACGGGCTCGCCCACCTCGGGGAACAGCGGCGTCAGGTAGTAGGGCGAACCGTCGTGGTGTACGGCTTGTAACCAAAGCGGGAGATCGGTCATGCACATCCTCCCGGGACATCTTGCGGGAAACCATAGCATATCGGGCCTTATTTTGATTGCCTGATCGCTATGCTCTCGCACCCGGGCATAGCGATCGCATCAGGCGAATAAAAAATGCGGCCTACCATATCGAACATCTCGGATTTCCGGCCGATTCCCGGACATCTGCCGTCAATCGAGGATTCCCGGGGTTTTTCGGGCGGGGATCGGCTCGGCGCCGGATACTCACGCGACAACCCCCAAATTCCCCCTACTTTGGCGACATCCCGGCCCAATTTTCTTGATTCCCGCGAATTTTCTGGTTTAATGATAGTTAGCCCGCCTTCGATTCGGCCCAAACGGAGTTTATATGGACATTAAACTATCAGCTGATGCATTGGTTGCCGAAGGCTTGAGCGATACCCTGGCCGCTCACCTGGTTCAAAAAATCGAGGAACTGGCTCCTGACCACGACCTGGAAGACATCTGGCCGGCGATCACCGCACGAGTATTGGACCCCGGCATCCCGTTTGAGGCCCATCTGGCCCTCTATCGTTATTTCGCGGGATTGTGGGACGCCGCCGAAGGCCCCATGCCCGCGTGGATGCCTTCCATTGCCGTTCAGCACTGCTCCAACATCCACACCCTTGCCGAACGCCGGGAATTGTATGCCTACGACGATCTCTACGCCTGGTCCCTTGAAGACCCGGCCGCCTACTGGGCCGCCGTGATGGACTGCCTGGGCATCGTCTTCCAACAACCCTATCATGGCGTCGTGGATCTGTCCGAGGGCGTGACCTCGCCCAATTGGCTGCCCGGGGCAAGGCTGAATATTGCCGAGAGCTGTTTTTACGCCGAGGCTGATCAGCCGGCCGTCATCTATCGAGATGCCCCCGACGATGAATTGCAAACCATGACCTATGCCGAATTGGACCGCGAATCGAATCGCGTGGCCAACGGTCTGGTGGACGCGGGCTTCAAAACGGGCGATGCATTGGCCGTTGACATGACCATGAATGTGCACGCGGTCATTATCTACCTGGGCATCGTCAAAGCCGGTTGCCGGGTCGTTTCGATTGCCGACAGCTTCTCTCCCACCGAGATTGCCACCCGCTTGCGCATCGGCAAGGCCGTCGGCATCTTCACCATGGACCACATCGGTCGCGGGGAAAAGAAGCTGCCCATGTACAAAAAGGTGGTCGACGCCGAGGCGCCCCGTGCCTTCGTTCTGCCTCTCGGCGAACAGTTGGACGCCGAATTACGAGACGGCGATATGGCCTGGACCGACTTCCTGGCCGAAAGCACCGAATTCACCCCGGTGTCCTGCGAACCCGGCGATATCACCAACATCCTCTTCTCTTCCGGCACCACCGGCGAACCGAAGGCCATTCCCTGGACACACACCACGCCGATCAAAGCCGCTGCCGACGGTTTCATTCACCAGGACATCCACCCCGGCGAGGTGGTTTGTTGGCCCACCAACCTGGGTTGGATGATGGGCCCCTGGCTGATTTACGCCACGCTGATCAACAAGGGGACCATTGCCCTGTACGGCGACGCTCCCAACACCGCGAGTTTCTGCAAGTTCGTACAAGACGCGGAGGTCTCCGTGCTGGGCGTGGTGCCCAGTCTTGTCAAAGCCTGGAAGCAGGCCGACGCCCTGGACGGCCTGGATTGGACCAACCTGAAGCTGTTCAGTTCCACCGGGGAATGCTCCAATGCGAATGACATGCTGTGGCTGATGGCCGTGGCGGACTACAAACCCGTCATCGAGTACTGCGGCGGCACCGAGGTCGGCGGCGGCTACCTCACCGGCACCGTGGTTCATCCCGCCGTGCCTGCCGCCTTCACCACGCCCGCCATGGGCATCGGCCTGAAGATCCTGGATGAAGAGAATAACGATACCGATATGGGAGAAGTTTTTCTACAGCCGCCGTCCATGGGACTGTCCACCAGCCTGCTCAATAGAGATCACCACGAAATCTATTTCAAGGACACGCCCAAGGACGAAAAAGGCAATCCCCTGCGACGTCATGGTGACCAGATCGAGAAACTACCCGGTGGATTCTACCGGGCGCACGGCCGTGCCGACGACACCATGAACCTGGGCGGCATCAAGGTCAGTTCCGCCGAGATCGAACGCGTGTTGGAAGAGGTTTCCGACATCGACGAGGCGGCCGCGGTTGCCGTGCCTCCCCCTGAAGGCGGACCCGGTCAACTGATCGTGTTTGTAGTCATGCTGTTGGACCGTGACGAAGCTTCGTTACGGGCCGAGCTACAGGAGGCCATTCGCTTCAAACTGAATCCGCTGTTCAAGATCCACGATATAGTGGTGCAAGACGTGTTGCCCCGCACGGCCTCGGGCAAAGTCATGCGGCGCGTGTTGCGGAGCAGGTATCTGAACGAACGCGACGGTTAGACCGCACAAAATCCGGGCGCGGGAATGATTCCTACTTGAGCCTTGTTACTGAGATGTACCCGCTCGGCGGGTAACCCCAGGAGGTACGTCCCATGGTCTGGTTGTTCTTACTCGCTTTCACCGCCCCGGAAGGTTCCCTGAGCCGTTTAAATGAGATCAACGCCGGTGTCCAAGAGGTCTATGACGCCATTGTCAAAGCAGACGGCACGGTGGATTACGCCCGCCTGAACAGGGACAAAGACCTCCAAAAGAAGCTGGACCGCTTCGTGAAGATGATGGCCGAGGTCAATCCCGACGACATTCAGGACCCCAAACAAAAAATAGCCGTCCTGGCCAATACCTACAATGTCTTCACCCTGGTGGGCGTCAACAAGGCCTGG
>JASJCB010000316.1 GCA_030066195.1 Acidobacteriota bacterium | reverse complement strand
GTGGTCGGGTACGTTCCAGTAGGTGAAATTCATCCAGGTCGTTTCGATGTCCTCTCCCAGCCGGGTTTCCGATGATCGTGTTGGTCGCTACAGTCTTGCTCATGGTGTTCTCCTTTTCGGGCTTCCTGCCCTGAATTCGCAGCAGGTTAACGGCGGACCGGGCCGGACCGTCACGAAAAAATCGATGCCGCATGCCGAGAAAATCACCCCTGGGGGCTGTGCGGCGAAGCCGTGATTTTGTCAAAGGCGGTGTCTATTTTTTGGGACGGACCGGAACGGCCGACGTACCGCCGCGGAGATAGGAAGGGCGGGAAGTCGACAAGGAGCACATCTTGAGCGGGGCTGTTGCGATCAACCCGAACATGGGATCATAACCTTGATTGACGCACACCGTCGGAGGCTGCTGCTTACTACCCCTCATCATCCATGGCGCCTTCCGGCACAAGCGCGAACGCATGACTACCGACCATGGCTGAATCTTCCTCAAGTCGTTCCGAAGAAAGGGTCGCGCTTCCCAGAGAAGGCAGGAGGGGCATGATTTTTCCTGGACCGGGTACAATTCGCCGCCCTCGGAACCCTTGCCTCTTCTGCTTGGGCGCATCCTGACTCGGCGGCATGACGGCTGCTATCAAGAATCGCCGGCCCATCCGCGCCATGTGAAGAAACCGACAAGAACTCGCCCATCATTCAGATCGGTATTCCTGGACCTCAGGCAGGAGAGGCGTCTACACAATGATGAATCTCATCTTCTGGAACGGATGCAACCGCTTGAATCTTCAGAACCGGTCCCGGCCAAGGTTCGCGACGGATTAATCCATCAACGGGAGACCCGGCGTGATTCCCCCTCACGGCATTCAACCACTCCGGTGCCCTTAAAGAACACGGGCAGCGGCCTTGGTAACCAGAGGTTCCGGCAACGGAACCCCTCTGCTTTTCCTGTGCGGGTGAACCGCAATCGCTAAACTTTGACATCGGTTCCATTCCCAACGACATAACCGGGTTGAAAACGAAACGTAGCACCGTTCTCGGGCAGTGGTATTGTCAAAATGAAAAATACAATGCAGTGGTCGGGAATCGGACTTTTCATACATGAAAAAGGAGTTTAGTACCCGAAAACCGGACGTCGAGAACTCACGAAGCCGTATCTATTCTCGATATCGGCGCCGTGAGCCCTCGATTCCACAACTTCGTACTCGGTTCGGAGCCTCCTCGGCCGAGAACCCCGGACGCAATTTCGCGAAAAACAACCCGGGTTGATACTTCGTTGGGCACTTTTCCGGGATTGGAACCGACTTCGGGTTGCTCAGGTATAACCAATCTCGGGAACAGAACCGGTCTTCGACACCGAACATGGTCCTGCACCCGAGAACGGAACCACCCCGACGCGTGTCAACCGGTCTCGTTCTCGGGCAAAAGACCCCTGAGCGTCGATCTAAGGGGTCTTTTGGACAAAAAAGTGATGGTTTGCCGACCAACCCTCCACTTTACAACCTATTGAGGCGTCTTCAGGCAAACTCAACCGGTTGCACGCAAATCCGTTTGTGTTATGCTCACCGGTAGTGGAGGCTGGATGATGAACCTGGATGATTTTCCGTTGGATGAGCGCATCGGCGATCCGAGATTGCTGGTCGGTCGCGAGAAGGAATTTGCCGAGTATCATAAGTGGATTGCGGGGATTCCCCGGCGCATCTCCAAATCCCGGGTCATCGTGGCGCGTAAGAAATGCGGCAAGACCGCCTTCGTACAACGCCTGTTCAATCAACTGTGGTGTCAAAATGGACCGGTCATCCCCATCTACATAGAAATCGATGAGGCAAAGACCTGGTTTCCCGACCTGGCGAAGGACTACTTCAAGACTTTTGCTTCGCAATATATTGCGTTCCTTGAACGCGACCCGGAACTGGTTAAGCAGAACCTCGACCTGGATGAGATTCGTGATTACGGCAAGCGGCGTTATAAAATCCTAGCTCGGCATGTCGATTCCCTGGAAAAGAACTTCGAATTGGGGTTCCATGACTCCATGTGGCGAGACACCATTCGGTTGCCGCATAGCATTGCCGGCATCAACAAAACACCTTTCCTGGTGATCATCGACGAATTTCAAAACCTGAGTAACTTTGTTTATACCGACCCGCAAAAAACGAACCTGGACGAGACGATCCCCGGCACCTACCACGAACTCTCGGAATCGAAGATCGCGCCCATGCTGGCTACCGGCTCCGTGGTCAGCCGTCTGATCGAGGTGGTCGAACGCTACCTGGAGGGCAGCCGCCTGACCGAAATGCACCTGTCGCCCTACCTGACGAAAGAAGAAGGCGTGACCGCTGTCTATCGCTATGCGGAGATCTACCGGGAACCCATCAGTAACGAGGGCGCCCTGCTGATCAATCAACTCTGCCTTTCGGACCCTTATTTCATCTCCTGTATCATTCGCTCCAAGTGCCCGGATCGGGACCTCACGACCCGTGAAGGCGTGATTCGTGCGGTCGATTTCGAAACCACGGAGGAGGATGCCGAGATGTTGGTGGGTTGGCGCTCCTGGTTCGAGCGCACCATCGGCCGCGTCAACCAGCGCCACGCCAAACGTATGCTGCTCTACCTGACCCGTCAACCCGGCAAGATCTACACGGCCAAGACCCTGAAAAAAGCGTTGAACCTGGAACTCAGCGAGCACGAGGTCGAGGAGCGCCTGGTCCAATTGAAACGTGCGGACATGCTGCGCGGCTTTTGGAGCAACGAGTTTATGGGCTTGAAAGACGGCACCTTCTTCCTGTTGCTGCAACGTTGGTTGCGCAATGAGTTGGCGGAACTGGACCCGGAAGCGGACCAGGGCATCGAGTACCTGGTCAACAAGCTCACCGGTGAGAAACGCGCCTTACAGAATCAACTCAACCAGGTATCGGGCCGGCTGGCCGAGGCCCAGTTGGAAATCGACATGCGCATCCGGGCCTCATTCCGGCCCTCCGTCTATTTCGAAGGGCTGCCCGAGGACCCGGAACTGGTAGTGGGCGAACTCTTCCCCCGATACATGGTCCAGGGCCCGGACGGCAAAAAAGGCGAAATCGACCTGCGGGTGGACGATAGGGACGGAAAGATTACCCTGCTGGTAGAGGTCAAGAAAACCCGGGAACCCAGCGGCGAAGCCGTGGTTAAGAAACTCATCACCAGGGCGACGTTATTCGCGGAAAGAAACCAGGAGCGCATGGTGCTGAGCGCTGTCCTCTCCCTCGGCGGTTTCACCGAGGAAGCCCGCGAACTGTGCGCCGACAAGAAGGTCGGCACGGCGACAGCGATCAACTACATCCACAAACAGTGGGATTGATCACTAAAAGTCGTCCGGGGTTTCGATGTCGCTGCCGGCCCGGTCCGCGCCGGCTCTTCATGGATCGAAAGCTGGGTAAGATCGTGGTACAATTTCCTGGTTTCAATGTAACTTTGTGAAATTGGAGGCGCCTTCTCATGTTCAATGCCACCGAGACACTGATCAGCTCTTTTGTGGAACAGCTGAAATCTGCCTTTCGCCTGAACTACGGGCAAGCCAACCCCGATTACGAGAGTATGTTGGCCTGGGTCGGCTCCATGGCCCTGGAAAATATTGCCAACAGCGATGCCTTGTATCATGATGTAGAGCACACCATCCTGGTCACGTTGGTCGGCCAGGAAGTGTTGCGCGGCAAGCATATTCGGGAAGGCGGCGTGGGCCCCGACGACTGGTTCCACTTTATCATCTCGCTGATCTGCCACGATATCGGCTATGTGCGCGGCGTGTGTCACCAGGACCGTGACGGTGTGTGCGCCACCGGTCGCGACGGCAAGACCCTACAGTTGCCCCGCGGCGCCTCCGATGCGGCTTTGACGCCCTATCACGTGGATCGCGGCAAGTTGTTTGTGGTGGAGCGCTTCGGTTATCACGACATCATTTCCACCGATATCATCAAACAGAATATCGAATTGACCCGGTTCCCCGTTCCCGCCGAGGAAGATCACAAGGAAACCGATGACTACCCGGGCCTGGTGCGCGCGTCCGATTTAATCGGCCAGTTAAGCGATCCGCGCTATTTGCAGAAGATCAACCGTCTGTACGGCGAATTCGCGGAAACCGGTGTGAACGAACAGTTGGGCTATGATAATCCCGCCGACCTGCGCGAAAAGTATCCCGGTTTCTATTGGGAGAAGGTCTACCCCTATATCAGCGATGCCTTGCGGTACCTGGCCACCACGCAGCAGGGCAAACAGATCCTGGCTAATCTCTATGCCAACGTAATGGTGGTGGAACACGCGGACGGACCCAGCAAGATTCCGTTTTGAGGCGGAATTGCTTTACACAATTCAGGAACGGCCGATAGGATAGGCGTACTCTTTTTATCCATTGGACAGGAGACCTCGCCGTGGCACACGATATCCTATTGGAAACAGGAACCAATGAAGTTGAATTTCTGGAATTCTACCTGGACGATCAGAGCTTTGGCATCAATGTGGCTAAGGTAAAACAACTGATTCGTTTCGAAAGAGAGCGCCTCACGCGCCTGCCGGATACTCACGGCTCCGTAATGGGTACTTTTTTACACCAGGACCAGAACATTCCCATTGTGGACCTGAGCCTTCACCTGAAGCGCGGAGCGGCCCGAGAACACGACAAACAGATCATCATCATCACCGATTTCAACAATGCGGTGACCGGCTTCCTGGTGGACGGAGTCAACAAGATCCACCGCATCACCTGGAATCACCTCCAACCGGTTTCCAGCGCCCTGGAGATGCACAACCCCCGCATTACCGGTTGTGTGTTGATCGATGAAAACGAGGTCATGGTTCTGGACTTCGAGTATATCCTGGACGATATTCAGCCCGATAACGCCCTGCACCACATGGAAAACCCGCTTGAAGAAACCGCGCCCAGTTCGGAACGTACCCGAGATCAGGTCTCGGTATTCTTTGCCGACGATTCCAAACTGTTCCGCGATTGCATGATCGAGAACCTGAAACAGGCCGGTTACACCAAATTGACCGTGTTCGAGAACGGCCGCGACCTTCATCAGGCCATTTTACAAGTCAATGCTCGAGCCAATGCGGAGGGCGGGCGCTTGACCGACCAGGTCCAGTTGGTCCTTACCGATATCGAGATGCCGCAAATGGACGGGCTGACCCTGTGCAAGAACCTGAAGGAAATGGCGCCCAATCTGCCGGTGATCATCCTGTCTTCCCTGATTACGGAACAAATGGCGTTGAAGTGCGATCGAGTGGGCGCCGACGCCAACCTCTCCAAGAAGAGCCTGGACCGATTGCTGAGCACCATGGACCTGTACAGCTGACCTCATGCGTGAAAATTGATCCGGGACCCTTTGCCCCCATCAAGTTCCGGAGGCAAATAGGGTCCCTTACCGCTTAGGGAGCCGGCCCGGGCTTTTACATGTATTTTCCGGGGCTCTCGCTCGATGATATCCGAAATTCGGTGTAAGGCGTTACCCGTTCGGGTCGGCGTTGTTTTTGAGGATGTCTTCGATCTCGGTGAAACCACGCAACCGCGCAATGTCCATCGCACTGAGACCACTGCCATTTTTACGATTCATATCCGCATTACGGGTGACCAGTTGCTTGACCACATTGACCCTTTTGGACAAGACGGCAATCATCAGGGCGGTATTACCCTTGTTGTCGGTTTGATCGACCCTTGCCTTATTGTCCAGAAGAATCTTTACGATCTCGGAATGACCGGATTGAGCGGCCAGCATCAACGGCGTCATGCCGCCCGGCATGGTGCCGTTGACATTTGCGCCCGCTTTTAAAAGGAGCTCTACTCGTGCCTTGTCATTCGTCCCCGAGGCCAGGTGAAGACTGGCGTCCTGGCTGTAGACGCCGGCCGACAGGAGACAACCCAGGGCGATGACGATTGCAATTGATCTGGGGTTAAGTACCATCGATCTCGCCTCCTCTGACGGCAACTTGCACGCAAATTTTCGCCGGCACAGTGAGTAAATACTGTGACTTTTCTATGCAAATTATACCGTCGGATTTACTGAGAAGCAACAGTCGTTATGAAGCTTGTTTCTTTTTCCAGTGACATCGGATAATCCGGTAACCCACTGCGAAACAGGTGTGATCTGCCGCCAAGTATAACTACGGCTATTCTTTACGCCAAACCCGGGCATGTGGGCGGCCGAGGGTTCTCATGGGTGCATTTTATGGCGTTTCTACCGAATCCAGTCAGGGGTAGTCGGAAGTCTCGTGAACATGACAAGAACCTGTACCGTGTAAAATCAGCCCTGTATCTAAATAGTCTGGAAACCCTAGAAAAGTGATATTTGTTCGGGTTGCGATAACTTCGCAAAGCATTTATCGACCAGGGTCAGGACCAGATCGGCCAGCGGTTCGATCTGCTTGCCGATGTAGTGCTCGTGATCCACATCGGTGTGGTCCAACTCGATCGGTACGGGACCTCGCAGGGTAAAGACATAGGAGACATCTTTGCCCACCTTGTCCAGCATACGCGCGGCCCGAATATGCGGCGGTGCATTTTTTGCGTAATCTTCGACACGTTTCCGAATTTTTTTTCTGTATACCAGCAAGGAGAGGTCCATTTCCCCTTGCTTGAAGCGGTCCACGAATTCGGTAATCCAAGCCTCGGCGCCGTCGTCTTCCAGAAACCGCTTCAACAGTTCGGTCAGGAAGATTTCCCCCAGCCCGGTGAGTTCTTTGACCGCTTCGTCCAGGCCGTCCTGGACGATTTTGCCTTCCGGGGTTCGGCCCGCGTAGCGCTTCTTTTCCTTGACGGGATGGATCAGTAATTTGCTGTAGAAGGCCCGGTAGGAGGTTTTGATAGCGGAGAAGCCGTATTTGGCCTCCAAGCGTTCACGAAAGAAAGCATCCATTTCATCGGCGATGCGCTCCGCGGCAGCACCGGGATTGGTCAGGTCGGCGGGTTTCAATATCAGGAAAACCGCCTCCGCGTCGGCACTGATCACATCGTAGCCTTTCTCTTCCAGAAACTTGCGCGCTTGAGTGACCAACCAGTTCTCGGCGGCGGCCAGGTTTTCCACCAACGCGGGCTGGTAGAATCGGTTGGTTTGTGCGTGCAGTACTTTGTGAAAGTTCTTCAGTTGTAATTCGATCGCCCGACAGGTCGTCACATCCCCTCGGTCTCTCGCCTGATCCAACCGGGCCGTGAGTCGTTCGAACAGTTCCGGCAACAGGTGCTCGGTGCCGGAGACGCTTCTACCGTTGGGCAACTTGACAGGGTCGACCTCTTTACGGGCCATGGCCAGGGGATCTATTTTGAAGATGCGCACCAAAGAGGGCAGGACGTTGACGAAATCCAGTACCGCGACCTGCTCATAGACACCGCGGCGCGCCGAGGAGGCGCTTTCCGGGGGCAGGTGGGGCTCCATGGGATTGGACGGAACGTTGGGCGCCACCAGACCCTTACGGTGAAGTTTGGGCAGGTAGTAGTAATCCAGAGGAGCATTGGGAATACCCAATTGGTCGGGCATCATGCCGGAAAAGAAGCAGCGCTGCCTGGTGAGGTTGAACAGGTCGATCTTCTCGAAGAGGCGGGTTACCAGGACGCAATCTTCCAGGTTGTACCGGGCCAGGGCCGCTTTGTCCTCGCGAAATTGACGCTCGATCTCGCCGACCTTGTCCTGTTCGGGCGTAATCAGCTTGCCGGTTTGCAGGATTTCCTGAGCGACGGTTTCCAGTTTGTAGTTGGGGAACACATAACCCGCGCCGCGAATCGCGGGTATGCCGTCGATGACCACCCGGCCCGAAATAGTGGCGAAATAACCGGCGCCCGGTTTCTCGGTCAACAAGATGGGACGGTCGGAGCGGGATAGATCCAGGGTCATGCCCAAATCGCGGCACTTGCGGTCCAGGAACATAAGATCGAAGCCGACCACGTGCCAGCCGATAATAAAATCCGGGTCAGCCTGCTGAAACCAATCCAGAAAGGCTTTCAGTACGGCCTTCTCGCTGGGATAAAGCGACAGGTTTTCGGGCATGTCGCGACGTTCGTCGGCCAGCATGAAAACCACGCTTTCTTCTTTTTCGCCCGTCAGGTGGCAGCCGATGGAGTACAGCCGCCCGTTTTTATAACCGGTTTCGATATCCAGGGAGAGAATGTTCAACATGGGTGCGGCGGGTCCGTTCTTGATCTTTGGATTGCGAAAGGTAGCCAGCTTTCCATTTTGTGTGTATTCACCGGCGATTTTGACTCGGCTGTAGACAAAACGCTCCATCAGAAAACGGTCAGGCGGACGTACATCGGTCTCGAAGGCGCGAACCCCGGTGGCCTTGAAACGTTCGGCCGCGCGGGTTTGGTCGCGCCAACTATTGAAGTAAAGCGCGTCCACCGGTCGATCGCGAAAAGTTTTAAGGCCGACCGGCTTGCGTTCAAAATCGAAATCCAGCGCGGGCAGCTTTTCCTCGCGATCCACAAAGAAAACGGGTTTGGTTTCGTCAAAAATCAATTCAACGGGGCCCAATGCCGCCGATTTGCCGTAAACTCGGATCTCGTGTTTGTCATTTTCATCGAGCCATTCAGTCGTCAATAAAAAAGCATCGTAGGTTTCCATGCCTCACGCCCCTCCCTGTGAGGATTTCATGAGGCAACACCTTAGCATAGGAGCGGCGGGTGATAAAGTAAGAAGTTGAGGCGTTGATCGCGCAATTTTTATTCGCGAATAAATATTAATTCCAATCGTTTACGTCATCGTGCCGATCCCAAGCGTTCTTTCATCGAGGCGAAATTGAAGCCCGGATGAAGCACCGGCACACGGGGACGCCGGCGTCCCTGTTGAGGCCGCGGCGGGTTATATTCACCGGTAAGTGGTTCAGCGGCCGCCCTTGATGCCGGAGGACCGGATGGTTTCGAGCTCAAAACCGGCTTCACAAGGGTGGCGCCGTGATTTTCATCACGTCGTGACGGTGCTCACACATCTCCCTAACATCATTTAATTGGTGTCGTTTACAGAAAGGTAGAATAAATTTTCACTTTTCTTTTCAGGTTCCCGTACAGCGTGGCGATACGCTTAACATCAAAGGCTGAGCGAGTTAGCTGAACTCACAGCCTGTAAAGGGCAAACCGTCTGAAAGGGCGGGACGCAAAGCGAAATGGCCTAACGCTCCACGGAGCCAGGGTTGCAACGCTGCCAGGTTAAGGCGGGTTTTCCCCCGCGAACATAACAACGACGCCAAGCCGCATAGAACCTCTCAAGATTACGTTTCAAGCCTTTCCAAACCCGTGACGCATGTCAAACAACGGCGTTGGAACCCGAAAACACTCGAAGGCTCTGATTCTTCGGATCAGCAGGTCGACAACCGAACACGCCCCGGGGCTCTAAAGATACCCGGCCCGTCCGGCAATTTAACTGTCTCCTCAAACGTCTCTATCGTCTCCACGTCTCTTCGCCGGCGGGCCTTTTTTCTTACTACCGCTCATCGTTTGCCGGTGTTCCGAACACCGTTTCTCTGTAAGCATCTCGAACAAGCTTCGAAACCTCTCAACCCAACCCGACAACCGCTGCCGAAACGAAACTCAATGATCCTAACGATAACTATTCCAAACCAATGAATCGAATACCGGCCGGCCCGGACGAGCCCGCCGCCGACCGGACAAATACCGATCAAGCCTAACCTCAATCGTCCCAAATCAACGAGCCTGATTCAAACCATCCTAACAACAGCAATCCCAACGTTAACGACCCGACGACCATCGAATCAAACCGAAATCTACATTCCAACACAACTCATCCCAACCGGCATCGATTCTCAAAACAAACCAAAAGTTACCATCCAAAGTCCGGTTACTTATCAACTATTTGGACTGACCGAAGATATAACTTATTTTATATCGCTGCCGGCGGGTCTCACCCGCCTTTCCGTTCCAAACAATCCGAACCTCCAACCCGTCGGCCGGAGCCGATTATTCAACTCTCAAGATGCCGAGGCACACCCGGCCCCCAGGCATGAAACCAACTGTCAGAACATTCTGCTTTTCAAGTGGGCGGCTCCCCCGCCCACGGCAGCCTCCCAAGAACATCGATCGGGTTTTCAACTCGCGGTAACTCGCTCTCACCCTTCTCCATGCTTGCCGCCCCTGAGTTTACCGCTCGTAGTTGTTTCCGTCCTTCCAAAAACAAACCGGAACAACCCGACCGAAAAACATGCCGCACGCTGAAGCGGCACCAGCTTTTCAACCACTAATCCGTTTCGTTTCTGCAAACCGGACCGGCCTACCGGTCACCAATCCGTCTTCTGACCGAGCCCGAGTCGGAGGCTGCCTTCCCGGGTTCCTCATCCTGAACCGCGCGCTTCGGTTCATAAGGATCGTTGGTGCTTCTCCGGACGAAGATCACGA
>JASJCB010000033.1 GCA_030066195.1 Acidobacteriota bacterium | reverse complement strand
CAGCTTGGGGGTCAGAAGAATACCGGCTTTTTTGGCATGCGCCATGATTTTGATGGCGATGACGGAATCGCCGCCCAGGTGAAAGAAGTTATCGGTTACGCCGACCTTTTCCAGGCCCAGGGCTCGTTGCCAAATACCGCACAAATGCCGTTCTCGTTCATTGGTGGGAGCCGCGTACTCTCGCTTATCGCCCTGATCTTGAGGTTTGGGCAAGGCCTTCCTATCCAGTTTGCCGTTGGCGTTGAGCGGCAGGCGATCCAAACACATGAACCGGGTCGGTATCATGTGGGCAGGCAGTTCCCGCTCCAAATCAGCGCGCAAGCGGGATTCATCCAGGTTTTCAGGCAAACCGGCCAGATAACCGATCAAGCCGGTCTCCGGCGCTTCCGAGTCCACCATCACGGCCGCTTCGGATGCGGCGCTGACCCGGCGCAACACCGTTTCGATTTCGCCCAACTCCACGCGGAATCCACGAATTTTCACCTGGTGGTCGAGCCGTCCGACGAAATAGAGATCGCCCTCGTGGAAAAAAGCCAGGTCGCCCGTCCTGTAAAACCGCGCACCGGTAGGGTCCACACCGAAACGTTCGGAAGAAAGATCGGGCCGGCCCAGGTATCCGCGGGCCAGGGATGCACCGGCAATGCAAATTTCACCCGTTACGCCGGGAGGGACCTCTTCACCTTTCGCGTCACGCAGATAGATCCGGGTATTGGCCAGGGGCCTGCCGAGAGGTAAACCTCGCTCGCCGACCGCCGCGACACCGGCAGCGGCCCTGCCCATCTTGTGTACCAGAACACCGACACAAGTTTCGGTGGGCCCGTAGTGATTGTATACAGTGCAATCCGGCGTCAGCCGCGCAATGGCGGCCAAAAGACCGCTTGTGGCCGCCTCGCCGCCCAAAATCAGGGAGCGGCGCGGCAGCAGCGTAGAGCTTTCACTTTCCAATAGAGCCGTAAGGTGACTGGGAACGATCTTGAGATAGTCCAAAGGCTCGCGCTCGAGCAGTTCACTCAAGGCCTCGGGATCGATGCGCACCTGGTAATCGAAAATTCGCAGGTTGCCGCCCAGGGCCAGGGAAGGAAACAACATGGTATTGCCCAGGTCAGCCGCCGGCGATGAGATCATCCCATAGGATGCGTTCTCCTGGAGATCGAGTGCGGCGATTACCCCGTCCAGGTAATTGGCCAGTTGGGCGTGTTCCAGCAGCACCGCCTTGGGCTCACCGGTCGAGCCGGACGTAAACAGGGCATAAGCCAGGTTACACGGCTCAAGCTGAGGACTCGGATTGGCGTCGTCAAGGGCAGAATCGGCGGCGAGGGCATCGAGATCCCATTGCGAGTCAGGTTCGATACCGGGAAGGGGCCGACGCAAATACAACACCGGCGGTCGGCCCAGGTTGTCATGCATTTTTTCCAGGCGAGCGACCGGCAGATCGGGATCGAGCGGCACATAGGCGCCGCCCGCCTTGAGGATGGCGAGCAGGCCGACGACGAAATCGGGATGACCGTGACCTTCCAGGGCAACCAGGTTATCGGCAACCACGCCCGCCTGGATCATCCGGTCGGCCACGCGATTTGCGCGCTGATTCAACTCGGCGTAAGTATAATTTTTCCGGCCGTCTCCGACGGCAACACGGCTGGGGTGTCGAGCTGCCGCGACTTCGAAACGACGGTGCAGGAAAGGATTGCCGCCCGGTTCACGCTCGGTTTGGTTGAAGGTCTGCAAAAATTCTTTTTCATCCCGCGTAAGCAGGTCCAACTGATTTATAGCCCGCTCCGGCTCGCTCAGTACGGCTTCAGCCACGGCCGCCAGGCCGGTAGCATGAGAAGCAACCCGGAGGCCTCCCTTTGACTGAACGAAGAGCGAAAAGCCCTCCTTGCCGTGACTCATGGCCGACTCGAGTCGATAGGGCGAAGAGGGGCGCTTCAAAGTCAGTGGATTCCAGTTCAGGCCCGCTCCGGTGATCGGAACCAAGGCGCTTTCATAGGACCACAAAAGCGCGGCCGGCGGCTCTGCATCGCCGTTGACGTTGGTGGTCGGCTCGAAGAATTCGGCATAATCGTCAGCGCCGTTCAACTGATCGCCCGTTTGCTCCGACAACTGGCTGAAGCTTTGCTCCGTGGTTGGATTCACGGCCAACGGCACGTCTTTAAAAAGGGGGCCCAGCACCGACTCCAGGCCCTCGCCTTCGCGCCGACTGACGCGGGCCGCAAGACGGAAAGGGCCGGCGCCATGGCGGCTCCGCAACCAGATTTGCCAACAGCTCAACCAAAATGCAGAGGGAGTGCATTCGACCTCGTCGCAGTAGTCGAAAACCCGTTGGCTCAAGCGTGTACCCATGGCATAAGTACCTTGCTCAACGACCGTCGCGGCGGTGTGATGCTTCGGTATCAGCGGAGAGACGCGCAATTGGCGATCCCAATAGGCCCTGGCCTCGTCGGCTGTCTCTTCATCTTCCAAGAGGTCCAACTGCCACTCCGCAAAAGCGCCGTATTGCACTATTTCCTCTTCCTCGACCGTCTTCCCAACTTGCGCGTATGCGGATACCAACGCTTCCAGCAAGGCCGCGGCGCCGTCGGCGCCGGCTACAATCGCGGGAAAAACCATCAGCAGCAAGGTCGGCCCTTCGCTCGGCGCAGCAACGGCAACTCTCAACAACGGGCCTTCAGCCAGATCGAATGCCGGCAATTGGGCGGTAAAGGCGTCCGCGATCTTCGCCGGGTCCGTCTCCTCGACGGACCCCAGGTTCACCATTTCCGTGGAACCGATTCCTTCATGCATAACCTGTTGAACGGGAGTTTTTTGACCGGGCAACCTGGAGTACCGCGTTCGCAATATTTCCCGGCCGTCAGCTAGATCGACCAGGGCCTGTTGCAACCGATCCGGGTCCAAGGGACCGTCAACAGCTACCGACAAGCAAAAAACATCGCCGGCGCGGTTCAACTGGAAAAGTTGCCTTTGCGGGGGCGTTACCTGAAAAATATCTCCACATGTCGATAATTGGTTCATGGACGGCGATTCCTCTTTATGTGTACTCTTACCGCGGCATTCCGGATGATTTGGCCGGCTTGCCGGGACCGGTTTTAAAGGCTTTGAATTTTTTGCGCTTGTCTCGCTTCTCCCGATCCCACTGCCGGTCGCGTTCTTCCATGCGCTTCAGATAATGTTCAAGGGGCAGGCTCTCTGATTGAACCAGATCCAGCACAAGCGCTTGGAAGTGTTGCAACAGCCTGCGAATAAAAGCGCCCGCGAACAGGTCGCGGTCGTACATGATCAACAAACCCAGGTCTTCCCGCGGAGCCAACTGAAAAATCAAAGCGTAGTTGGTTTTTTCAAACGCCTCGTAGGTGGCGGGCTCAACGCGAAAACCCAATTCCAGGTCGGGGGCATCCATAGAGATCTGGTTTTCATAGATGTAGAGATTATCGAAGAGCAGGGTTTCCTCCTGCAACCCGCTCCAGGCACGCAACTGGTTGAGGGGCGTATACTCGAAGTCGCGCATGCGCACCCCGCGCGTTTGCAGATTGTGGAGCCAGTCTATAGCGGTGAGTTGCGGGTCGATCCCCATTCTTACCGGCAGGCTGGTGATGAACAGGCCCACCATGGAATCCACACCCTTCAGGGAACCGGGGCGTCCGCTTGCGGTTACCCCTACCACCAACTCGCGCATACCCTGAACGTGGGCTTGAACCAAAATCCAGGCTCCAAGGAACAGGTTGTTAAGCGTCAATTCCCGATCCCGCGCCCACGCGCCGATTTGCTCGAACACCGGTTTTTCCAGCTGTTGTCTCGCGGTGGCATAGGTGTCGCTCATGGTCACGCTCGCGCCCTTTGCACCGGCCAACAGACCCGGTTTTTCCAAGCCCTTCAGTTCTTCCCTCCAAAAACTCTCTGCTTGAGCCAAATCTTGACTGCCGAGCCAGGCGATAAAATCCCGATAGGGTTTTCGGATGTCGCCGACAAACGGCTTTTGCTGTGACAACGCCTGGTAGGCCAGGAGGAAATCGCGGTAGACCACCGGCAGGGACCAACCGTCCAACAGGATGTGGTGGTGTGTCCACAACATGCGGAAGTGCTTTTCGCCCAATTGCAAGAGATGGAAACGCAGCAGCGGCGGTCGGTTCAGTTGAAATCCCGTTTCACGGTCCTGAACCAGGAGATCTTCGAAGAAGCGCTTTTGGCTTTCCTCGTCTCGATCCCGCAAATCGTGGAAACTGAAGGGCAGGGTTGCCTTGGTTTCGTAGAACTGAAGCGCCTCGGGCATGTCCTCCCAAACGAATCCGGTTCTCAAAATGGGGTGCAAATTCAGCACCCGCGTCCAGGCGTCGGCAAACCAATCGGGATTGACGACACCGTAGAAATCGAGGATTTTTTGTTCCAAATAAGCACGGGAGTCGTCTTCGTAGAGGCTGTAGAACAACATACCCTGCTGTGTGGGAGAGAGGGGATAGGCGTCCTCCAGGCCGGGGTACTCGTTCAGAAGCCGGCGGCGAGTGGGGTCGGGATTTTCCAGTAATTGGAAGGGTTGGAAATCGTCGTCCGGCGGCGTTTGCGCGATCTCTTTGACAGCAGCGGCCAACTTGCGGGGTGTTTGCAGGCTCAAAATGTCGACGGCCGTGATATCCATGCCGTAATCCCGCGCCCTGTCCACCACGAGAATGCTGTCTATCGAATCGCCGCCCAGTTGAAAGAAACCGGCCCCGGCGCTGACCCGCTCCAATCCGATGATCTCCGCAAATATCTCGCACAACAGGCGCTCGGTCTCGTTAACGGGAGATTGATAGTCGCCCCGGGCCGCTTGTTCGCGGAACTCGGACAGGTGCTCGCGCAGGGCCGCACGATCCAACTTACCGTTAGCACTCAGGGGCAGCTTGGGTAGGGTGATGAGGAATTCGGGTACCATGTAATCGGGCAGGCGTTCGCTCAAAAAGGCCCTCGTCTCGGCCCCTGTCTGGGCCTTATCCGTGTTCCGAGTGACGTAGAACGCCGCCAGGAGAACTTTATCGTTCTCGTCTCGATCAGCAATGACGGACGCATCGATACAACCCGGTACGGCTTTGAGAACCGCGTTGATTTCGCCGAGTTCCACACGGTGGCCGCGGATTTTCAACTGGTCGTCCATTCGACCCAAAAAGCGGATCAGACCCGTTTCGGTAAAGCTCGCCCGATCGCCGGTCTTGTAGAGCCGGATCGGGCCGGTCAGCCCCAGCGGCTCTCCCGGCAGAGTGACAAAGGCTGATTGGGTCAAATCATCACGATTGATGTAACCCCTTGCCAGTTGGTCGCCCGCAATGCAAATTTCGCCCGCCGTACCCGGCGGTACCGGCACACCCTCCGGGTTGAGAATGAAAATGCGGTTATTGGCAAGAGGTCGACCCAGGGGGACGGGCTCGTCCTCGCAGGCCGGTCGCCAATCAGTCAACTCCAAGGCCATGACGCCGACCACGGTTTCGGTGGGTCCGTAATGGTTGAAAATGCGGCAGTCGGGCCGCAACCGTCGCACCGTGTCGATCAGTGAGGCATGGGGTTTGTCGCCGCCCAATACCAAAACCTTGCGGGGCAGTAAGGCATCGGCCCCGGCGGTCAGGAGGGCTTCCAGGTGGCCCGGAACGATTTTCAGGTAGTCGGGCGCCTTAGCGGCGAAACGACGGCCCAGGACTTGTGCATCGACTGACTGATCATGGTCGATCAAATTCAAGGCGCCGCCGCTCACCAGGGCCGGGAACAACATGGTGTTCCCCAGATCGGCAAATGGGGTTGAAATCATGACGAAGTCGCCCGGCGCCTCAAAATCCATTCGCGCCATGACCGCCGCGGTGTAATTGGCCAAACCCGCGTGAGTAATCGCGACGCCCTTGGGTGTTCCCGTGGAGCCGCTGGTGAACAGAACGTAGGCCAATTGATCGGCTTTGGGTACAGCCATTTGCCGCATGGGTTCCGGCTGCTCGTCAGTGAAGGTGATTCGGGTCGGCGGCACCACGGTCAGGCCCGCCGGCAAGACGTCTCCCGGAGCCTCGCCCACCAGCAGGTCGGCGCCGGATTCGTTCAGGATGATCTTCAGTCTCGCCGGGGGAAGTTCGGGATCGACGGGCAGGTAAGCGGCGCCGACCTGCCAGCAAGCCAAAAAGGCGCAGATCAGTTCGGGCCCGCGCGGCAGGCGCACCGCGATGATGGGTTGACCATCATCCGCTTTCGCACCCGTCAATTTTTGTCCCATTTCTTCCGCGAGTCTGTCGACCCCGCCGGCCAACCGGGCATAGGTCACCGTGCGATCGCCGTCAACCAGGGCCGGACGCTCGGGATGGGCGGCCGCCATTCGGCTGAAACTGTCCAAAATGGGCGGCGGATTGTCCACCGTTTCGCTCACGTTGAAGACCTTCAGAAACTGTTGTTTTTCGTCGTCAGTGAGCAGCGGCAAAGCGTCGGCGAGCGCCTCCGGTTCGGCACAGGCCGCATCGATGACTACCGTCAGCCGTTTCGCCAACCGGGAAGCCCAACTTTCGTCAATGCATTCAGGGTCGTAATTCAATAGTATGCGGGGCCGACTACCCGTATCGATAAAGAGCAGTTCGAAAAAACAGGGAGCGCAGGGGGCGACGACGGAATCGACCTGACTCACAAGAGATTCGTCCGTGAGGTCGATGCGGCCCATGAGAATGGGAAAAAAGCCCTCATGGGCAGCCTTGTCCGCCGAGACCTGGAAGTATTCGGCAAATTCTTCGGCCTCGTCGAAGGAAGACGCTACGAGACGCGCCCCGTCACGAATGGGCAGTTTCCCCAAGGGCATTTCACGAAACGGCACAATCTGGGCATAGGCGCCGATTGCATGCTTCAGTTCGTCGAATTTGCGACCTTCGTCACGCCTGCCCGCCAGGTGAGACGTTTTCCCGGAAAGTCGTTGCATCATGGCGACAAAACACGCAAAAACGAAATCTTCCGTTTTTCGGCCGTAAGACGCGGCCACCGCGGCCAGTTGCTCGAATGTGCCCGGTTCCGGGAGCACTTCCAATTGTTCGGCGGCGCAAGGCAACGAGTCGGCATCGTGTTCGAGGCCGGGAATCGAAAACGGGCCGGGCGCCGACTCGGGAAGCTTGCGCCAATGATCGCGGGCGCGACGCGCCTGGTCGGTATCTTCGGCGAAAGTATCCGCTTGCCAGCCGGCGTAATCGGCGTGTTGCAAGGGCTCCTGCTCGCGGAACGTGCCCTTTTGGACCAACTCGACCCAACTCTCCAGGAACAAAACCAGCGAGGTTACGTCTACCCCGGTCGCGGGTAAGGCAATGGCAACCGCCCAAGTTTGCGGGCTGTCTCGCCGGAGAGAAATATGAAGCGGAGCGCGATCGCTGAAACGAGGAAAGTCGTTCGGCAAGCGCGTATCGTCATCGGGCCCGCCTTCTTCCACAACCTCCCAGACCAGGTCGCAATGAGCGGATATGATTTGCAGAATCCGCGAAGGGTCTTCCCGGTGCGATTTGTAGGTAGTGCGGGGAATCTCCTCGTGATTCAGCAGTTGATCCAGGGCCGCCCGCAGTTGGGATTCGGTCGCATTGAAGGGAATGCGACCGTGTAAACAAGCGGCGGGAATGCGCTCTTCAAAACCCGCGAAGATCCGCGACTGTTGTTGGCTGCATGGAAAAGAATCGGTCACGTTTATTCCTCCACCGAAGCAGCACGCCGCCGCGCCTTGCGCAGGGCCGAACCCTTTTGTTGTTTGTGGCTCAAGCGTTCACGATCACGCCGTTCCCGTTCCTCTTCGCCGGCCACTTCGTAGTCGGAAAGGCGCCGCTTGGGATCGGCAAGCACCTGGGTCAGGAGGGCGGTAAACTTTTGCAACATAATTTGAACCCCGTTCTCGAAGCGATCGGTGCGGTAGAGGACGCTGAAACGCAGGCGTTCCCCGGCCTCGTCCACGTACATGGCGATCTCGAATTTCGAGAGGACATCGACCGGCGGGATCATGGTCCAGCTATGACCGTCGACTTCCTTCACCTCATAGGAGAACTGCATCATGACCAGGAGCGCCTGAATAATGGGCAAGGCCTCGTCACGACCTTCCGGGGTCAACATGGATACCAGCTTGTCAAAGGGGACATCGCCGTGTTCATAGGCCTCCAGAGCCCCGGTGTGCACCCGCGCTACCAGTTCTTCAAAGGTGGGATCGCCGGAGAGGTCGCAGCGAACGGCCAGCAGGTTGATAAAGAAACCGATAACATGCTCCAGCTCGGCCTGGTAGCGGTTGGCGTTGTCGGTACCCATGACGATGTCTGTCTGACCGGTCAGGCGGCTCAGCAGGGTATTCCAGGTGGACAACAACAGCATGAACATCGAGCAATTGTGGGCCTCGCAAAAAGCGCGCGCCTTGCGGGTAGTCGATTCATCGATTTCAAAATCGAAACCGGCTCCCATGTAATCATCCGTCCGTTCCGGCAGGCGATCATAGGGTAGTTTCAGGCGAGGCGCACCGCCGAGCCGGTCTCGCCAGTAATCCAGGCAAGCTTGCATTTCACCCGACTCGAGACGACGCCGTTCCCATACGGCATAATCCGCATATTGAATATCAGGGGCCTCCAGTTCGCGGGTTTGGCCGGAGTAAACGCGGGTCAACCCGTCCAGGAACAGGCCGATGGACACGCCGTCGAAGATAATGTGGTGAAAAACGATAAGTAGATAAGAGCGTTGAGGGTTCACATGCAGTAAAACCGCACGGAAGAGCGGCGCCGTGCCCAAATCGAAGCGGGTTGCGGCCACCTCGCGCAGCCAATGGGTTACGGCGGCTTCTGGTTCCCGACTCAAATCCACTATTTCCAGGGGAAAATCTCGTGGTTCATCGATGTGTTGAAAACCCTCGCCGCGTTCCGTGACAATGCGGGTCCGCAACGATTCCTGAGTCGCCGTCAATCGGTTCAAGGCCGTTTGCAGGCGTTCTTCATGCAACGGGCCGTCTACCTCGATAGCGAAAAACATGTTGTAGAGATGGCTGTCGGGCTGTAGGTGGTTCATATACCACAGCCGTTGTTGGGCGAAAGACAGGGGCATGGCGCCCGTACGCGTTACCGGTATCAATTCAGGCCCCTCGACGGGTTCCTGGTTTCGGCTCACCACGGCGGCCAGCCGGCGAATGGTGGGTTGTTCGAAAATATCTCGCAAACTGAGCTTCAGACTCTTTTCCTTCGCCAGGCGCGTGGCAAGGGTCGTAGCCAACAAGCTGTGCCCGCCCAAATTGAAGAAGTTATCTTCCGGGTCGGGATTGGCGACGCCCAAGACCTCGGACCAGACCGAGGCAATGGCTTTTTCAAGAGGGGTGCTGAGTTGCCGGGCGCTCGCCGAGCCCAGTTGCGGCGCGGGCAAGGCTTTTCGATCCAACTTCCCGTTGCCGGTTACCGGGAATTGGGGCAAAAAGACGAAGGCGGCAGGGATCATATAAGGCGCCAGCTTGGCGCCCATGTGTTCTTTGAGCTCGTCTACCTCGGGTTGGGTCTCGGGATCGGCGAGCACGTAGGCGACAAGCAAGCGGTTGCCCGGATGGTCCTCGCGCACCATGGCCGCCGCGCCCCTGACCCGGTCGTGTTCCAGCAGCACCGACTCCACTTCGCCCAACTCCACCCGGTAACCGCGAATTTTGACTTGCGCGTCCAGGCGGCCCAGGAACTCGATATGACCGTCTTCCATGCGGCGGGCACGGTCACCGGTTGTGTAGAGCACGTTGTAGCGTTCGTCGGTAGCGTAAGGGTTGGGCAGGTAGCGGACCGCGGTCAGTTTGGGCTGACCCCAATAACCGCGCGACAAACACCTGTGACCAATGTAGAGATCTCCGGGCACACCCACCGGACAAGGCCGCAAACGGTCATCGAGCACGTGATAATGCGCGTTTTGGATCGGCAGGCCGTAGGGAATGCTGTTCCAATGGGGCAGAACCCGGTGCACGGGGAAGAAGTTGGACCAGATCGCGGCTTCGGTAGCGCCGCCCAGACCGATCAACCTGGCGTTGGGGAAAGCCTTGACCACGGCGGGCTGCAAACCGAGTGGAATCCAGTCGCCGCTGAGGAACAACAGGCGAAGGTCCGGGCTGCCCTTGCCCTCGGCGGGAAAGAAGGCCGTGAGCTGTTGCAGCGCCGCGGGCGCCGAATCCCAGAAGGTAATGCCTTCCCGGTCGAGAATGCGCGAGAGTGATTCAGGGTCGCCGATGTCCTCATCACTCGCGATGAAGACCTGTCCGCCCGCCGCCAGTATGCCGAAAATATCGTAAACCGACAGGTCGAAACAGAGCGAGGTAATAAACAGCAGCCGGTCATCGGCGCCTACCGCGTAGGTTTGATTGACCCATTCGATCAAATTGATCACCGGACGGTGTTGCAGGATAACACCCTTGGGCCGACCCGTGGAACCGGACGTGAATATGATATAGGCCAAATCGTCGGAGCAGGCCCGGGGAGGCGGATTGACGGCGGGGTAGCGCGTCAGGTCCAGCTTGTCCAGGCACAGGGTTTGGACGGGTAGATCGCCGAATAATTCGGCAACCGAACTTTCCGTAAGCAGCAACTCGGCCCGGGTATTTTCTAAAATGAACCGCACCCGATCGCGGGGGAAAAAGGTGTCCATGGGCACGTAGGCGCCGCCGGCCTTGAGAATACCCAACAGGGCGGCCACCATGGGAAAACCCCGCTTGAAACTGACGCCCACCATTTGGTTGGGGACTACCCCGAGTTCGATGAGATGATGCGCCAATTGGTTGGCCTGACGGTTCAGTTCCTCGTAGGTCAGGCTTTGCCCCCCGTGCATCAAGGCGACGGCCGCGGGTGTTTTGACACAGGCTTCCTCGAAGAGTTCGTGCATACAGGCTTCGGCGCGGTAGGGCAGGTCGGTATCATTGAGCTGATGCAGCAGGTAGTGTTTTTCCGGCGTGGACAGGAGTTCCAGGCTGCCGGTATCCTGCCCCGGCTCCTCGACCATGCGACCGATCAGGTATTCCAACTGGTTTTGCATGCGCCGGACGACAGCCTGGCTGAAACGGTTGCCGTTGTACTTGAATTTCAGCACCAGTTCCTCGCCCGGTATGACCTGAAGGACCAGGGAGTACTCCACGGTTTCGGTAAAGTACACGGAATCGATGGGGAAGCCGGTCCAACTGCCCTGCATGGCCTCGTGGAGGGGATAATTCTCGAAGACCAGGATGGAATCGAAAAGGGGGCTGCCCTTGTCTACGCCGCTCATGGCCTGCGCTTCAACCAGCGGTGTCGCTTCATAGGCAAGCAAGGCGGCGTGATCGTGGTGGATATCTTGGAGCCACCGGGTAATCGACCGACCCGGTCGGCAATCCACGCGCATGGGCAGGGTATTGATGAACAAACCCACCATCCGCTCACTGCCCGTCAGTTCGGCCGGCCTGCCCGCGGTGGTGATGCCGAAGACAACATCGTCCCTACCGGAGTAGCGGCCCAACAGGGTCGCCCAGGCTGCTTGCAGCACCGTGGCCAGGGTGACCCCTTGTTTTTTGGCGAAATGCATGATCTCTTTGGTCAGTTCGGGGGAAAACCGTCGATCGCTGTTGCACTGGCCCTGCTTTTCTTCAGCGGGTAGGCTGCCCAGAAGAATTTGATTCGGGTGCTCGAAATCGCCCAATCGCTCGCGCCAGAAGGTTCGGGCGGCTTCCCGATCGGAGCGGGTCAACCATTCCAGGTAATCGCGGTAGGCACGAGCCGGCACGGCCTTGGGTTGTTTTCCTTGAAGCAGCGACTGGTATACCGAGGAGACCTCGCCCAGCAAAATGGGTAAAGACCAGCCGTCCAAAAGGGCATGGTGGTGGGTCCAGACGAAGAAAAATAGATCCTTTTCGGCCAGGATCAAACGAATGCGCTGGGGCGAACCATGACCGGGCGTGAAACCTTGAGCTCGCTCCGTCTCGAAATAGGCGGTCAAAGCCCGCTCGCGCGCCGCCTCATCGGCAAAATTGCGATAGCGCCAGTCCAAAACCTGCCAATCGAGTGGCAGGTCACGGCAAACCACTTGCAACGGGCTTGCCTGGTCCACCGCGAAAACCGTTCGCATGATCGCGAAGCGCCGCGCCGCCGCCTGCCAGGCCTCTTGGTAAGCATCCAAGTCAGGGGTACCGCGTAAACCGACGGAGATCTGTTGGATATACCGCTGGGATTCGGGTTCGTAGAGGCTGTGGAAAACCATGCCCTGCTGCATGGCGGTCATGGGGTAGATATCTTCCATTGTCGGATAGCGGACCAACAATTCGTCCAAACGGGCCTGGTCCAACTCGGCAAGCGGGAAGTCGGCCGGCGTTCGTTTGATTTCAGAGCGGCCCAGGCAATGGTCCACCAGGCTGCGCAAGTGGAAAGCGAAGCGCTCGGCCAGTCGTTCCACCCTCGATCGTTCGAGGCGCTCCTTGCTGTAGCGCCAGTGGAAAACCATGCGGCCTTCGGCTTCCAGTCCGTAAATGTCCAATTCGTGGAAACGAGGGTTGCGCGGGTGAACGGAACCCCGCCCGGACGTGGGCGTAATGGGAAAGAGATCGGTCTCCCCGGACGAGCGGCTCAAGCGGCCCAGGTAATTGAACAATACTGCCGAGCCGGGCCGTTCAGTCCGCGCAGATCCCTCGGAAGTGGCCAGGTAGCGCAATACGCCGAAACCCAGACCGTTATTGGGAATATCGCGCAGTTGTTGCTTGACGGTCGCCAGCTGTTCGCCGGGGTCCGCCCCTTTTAACTGAAGACAAACCGGATAGAGGCTTGTGAACCAACCCAGCGTACGCGAGACATCTAAATCTTCCACCAGGCCTTCCCGGCCGTGACCCTCGGTCTCGAAACTGACCCGGGTTTGTCCCGGCCGAAGTTCCTGTAGGGCTTGCGCCAATGCGCAGAAGAGAAAGTCGCCGGTCCGGGTGCCGTAGGCATGGTGCGCCGCACCGTCGAGCGCTTTCACCAGGTCTTCTTCCAGAATCAGTTCGCAGGTTTGCTCATCGGCCGCCAGGTTGCTGCCCCGGGGAGAGTCGGCTTGCAGCGGTTCTGCTACCGGCAGGTTCTTCCAGTAATCCTTCTCGGCGTCCAGGGCGCCGTTGCCGGACAGGCGGTCCAATGCAAGCGACCAATCCCGCCAGGACGTTGTCTTCAAGCCCAGTTCGGTTTCCTCGCCCCTCGCCGCCTGCTCATAAGCCGAACCCAGGTCTTCGAGCAAGACGCGCCACGAATACCCGTCGACGACCAGGTGGTGCAGGGTAAGCAACAACTGCTGGGGACGATCGGGACCCGAATCGAAAAGAACGACCCGGCCCACCGGGCCGTTCGTGATGTCCAGGCTGCCGTGGGCCTCCTCTTCGTGCCGTCGCAGGGATGCATCGGGTTGATCGTCATTGCTCAGGTCGACCGTGTGCAGCGCGAGGTGCGTCCCGCTCTCCAGCGGGCTGTAAAACTGTTGCCAACCCTCTGCCGTTTTTTGGAATCGCAGACGCAAACCGTCGTGCTGTTTCACCAGGGCGAGCAGGGCTTTTTGAAGTGTATCGGCTACCAGGCGCCGGCCGGGTTTCAGCAAGAAGGCCTGGTTGAATTGATTGGGATGAGCAGGCCGCTTATCGAAAAACCAGTTTTGGATCGGCGAAAGCGGGACCTTGCCGCTGAGTTCGCCTCCCTGGTCTTCAGCGAGGCGAGTATCGGCCCTGGCTGCCAACTCGGCCAGGTCTTTGGTTTGGAAAACCTGGCGGGCCTGGATTTTCAAGCCCTTGCGATTGGCCGCGGCCACCACCTGTATCGCCAGGATGGAATCGCCGCCCAAGTGGAAGAACCGATCGTGAACGCCCACCCGCTCCACTTGCAGCAGGTTCTCCCAAATGCGCGCCAGAACGGCTTCCGCATCGCTTCGGGGCGCGACATACGGTGGGCGATCCTCGTCATAGTTGGGCTCGGGCAGGCGTTGCAGGTCCAGCTTCCCATTGGACAAAAGCGGTAAGGCGGACAGGGTCACGAAAGCAGCGGGCACCATGTAATCGGGCAATTGTTCACCCAGTCGTTGCTGCAGATGCGCGGTCCAGTTGGGCGCCGGATCGGCGGCAGGCACAACATAGGCGATCAGTCGTTTGGTGCCGGCGGCGTCCTTTTTTACGGTGACGGCCACGTCCTCGATCAGCGGCTCGGTGCGCAGGGCGGCCTCGATCTCGCCCAACTCGATGCGGAAACCGCGGATCTTGACCTGGTTATCGACCCGGCCCAAAAATTTCAGTTCGCCGTCGGGCCTCCAGGCGACCAGGTCCCCCGTGCGGTAGAGCCGGGCGCCCGGCGGGCCGAAGGGATCGGGAATAAATCGCTCGGCGGTCAGGGCCGGCTGATTCAGGTAACCGCGTGCCAATCCGGCGCCGCCGATGAACATTTCCCCCGCCTGTTTCACCGGCAGCGGATTCAGGTTGGCATCGAATACGTAAACCCGCACATTGTGGATGGGCTTCCCGATGGGCGCATAGGCGCCGGTATCGTCAGCCCGGCATGTCCAGGCAGTAACATCGAGAGAGGCTTCGGTGGGTCCGTAGAGGTTGTGGAACGAGGCGCCCAAGCGGGAAAAGAGCCGTTGTTGCAACTCCCGCGAAACCGGTTCGGCGCCGGTAATGACCATTCGGAGGCCGGTGAGCGCCTCCAAATCCGCTTCCTCCAGGAAGACCTTCAGCCAGGATGGTGGTAACTGGAAAGCGGTTATCTTGTGTTTCCTTACGAGTTCGGGGATGTGAAGGCGACCGTCGGCGCCGATCGGCAGTGACACATCTAGGGACGCGCCGGCAACCAGAGGTCCGAAGAACTCCCAGACGGACGCGTCGAAGGAAAACGACGTTGTCTGCAACACCCGATCGTCGGCGTTCAGCGGCAACACGGCCCGGCGCCACCGCAAGGTATTGCAGATGCCCGCATGCGGCACCGCAACGCCCTTGGGCTTTCCGGTCGTGCCCGAGGTGTAGATGACGTAGGCGATGCTCTGAGGGTCCACCTCGGGTAGTTGCGCCTGCCCCGGTTTTTCCTGTTCCGTGCGGTCAGTCGCTTCGTCCAAGAGAAAGATTTGCAGGCCCGGGAGGGCAATTTTTTCGCTCAGCCGGCTTTGGGTCAGCAACACCTTCATGCCGGAGTCGGCCGCCATGTAGGTCAGGCGGTCGTCGGGGTAGGTGGGGTCCAGCGGACAATAGGCCGCACCCGCTTTGAGGACGCCGAACAGGGCCACAACCTGTTCCAGGGAACGGCTCGCACAAATGCCCACCACGGATTCGGGGGTTGTCCCCATGCCCAGGAGTCGGCGGGCCGACCGGTCGGCGGCGCGATCCAGCTCGGCGTAAGTCAGTCGCCTTTCCCCGGCAATCACTGCCGGGGCATGGGGCGTGCGTTCGACCTGATCGCGCAGCATGGCAACCAGGCTCGTGGGCTCGGAAACCCGCTCGGTTGCATTCCACTTGTCCAGCACCAGGGACCGCTCCGAGTCCTTGAGCAAGGGCATGTATTTCAGCAGGCTGTCCGGTTGTCGAATACAGCCCCGCAGGAATACCTCGTAGCGGGCGGCCAGATCCGCGATGGTGTTCTCCTCGAAGAGATCCCGGTTATAGATAAACACGACCCTGGCTTCGGTCCCCTCTTCGACCACGTAACATTCCAGATCGGAACGAACAATGCCGTAATCACCCTCGAAGGCTTTTTCCACCCGAAGGTTCTCCAGCTCCAGTTCGGGTAACATACCCATTTGGAACACGATCGGCGCCAGAGGGTTACGACTGGGATCGCGCACCGAGTTCAACGCGTCGATGAGTTGATGAAACGACACCCGCGCGTGATCATACGCTTCCAGCACGTTCTCGGTTCCCTGCTGCAATACCCGGCGATAACTGCTTTCCTCGGAGAACTTCTGTCGCATGACGAGGGTATTGACAAAAAAGGCGATCAAGTGCTCCCATTCCTCGCTGTCGCGATTGGCGACCGGCACGCCGATACTGACATCGCGGTTACCGGTCAGGCGCCAAAGCAACACCAGAAAAGCCGTGAGGAAGGCAGTGAATCGACTGCTGTTCGCGCTTGTGACCAGTTCGTCAAGACCCGCGAGGGCCTCCCTGTCCAGCCCGTGAACGAAACGAGCGCCGTTGAATGTCTGCACGGCGGGTCGGGAAAAGTCTGTCGGTAATTCGGTTACGTTTAATCCGGCGAGCTGTTTTTTCCAATAGTCCAAATGCGGCTTTAACTGTTCGCGGCCGTGGGTTTTCCTCTCCTGATTCACCCAATCGCGAAAGCGACGCTTCAGCGGAGGCAGGGGACTGGGGCGGCCTTGAACAAAGGCGCTGTAAAGAGCGCTGAGCTCCCGGTTGAAAACTTTGAAGGCCCAGTTGTCGGCCACGATGTGGTGGAACATGACCGCAAATATCCGGTCTTCGTGATCCATTTCCAGAATCAGAAAACGGAAGAGCGGGCCTTCGGTCAAATCGAACGGCTGTTTCACCGTCTCGACCATGATCCGCCCGGCCTCCGTTTCGCGCACGTGCGGATCGAGCTCTTTCAGGCTTCTTTGCGCCAAAACTACATCGACGTTCTCGGCCGGCTGCTGCACCACCTCGCCGTCTTTTTCGGCAAAAGTCGCCCGCAAGGAATCGTGGCGGGCCGTTATTTCTACCAGGGCCTTACGCAACGCCTCCATGTTCAGGGAACCCTTGAAGCGGTAGGCGTTCAGCAAGTGATCGCTTGCGGCATCGGGATTGAAGCGGAAGGAATGCCACACGCCCAACTGGCTGAGGGACAAGGGAAAGTGATCGGGCGCGGCTTTCTTTTTATCGAGTAGTCTACGCAGCAGTTCGCGCTTCTGCTCGAGTGTAAGCTGACCTGTTTCTACCAAATGTGCACTCCGGGGATGAAATGAATTGTGGAAGAAGCGAAAGATACTCTCTTGGTCATTGTGGCGTAACGTGGCGTGTGGTTTCTTCTACATCACACTGACCGATATGGAAAATGATGGGGACGTTGCTTAATCTGGCTGCATCGTAACATGTAAATTATCAATAAATACCAACACACGAGTAATTTTTACGATAACCGTGTCAGAATGTCAAGGAAAATGTCACATAACAAATAGGTCTTCCCCTATTCCTCATATTCCGTTAACAGTATTGTCAAAACCTTTCGGGATGCATCTTTACGGTTTAGAGATCGCAAGCTACAATCTCGGTATCTCGCTTATTCATCAGTAGCAATTTTCTCCAGACGTAGAGCTATAAGAGTACTTTGCTATTTATCTGGAAGGGTAGTTTTTTTGAATTCATCATGTTGATCGGCTTGTTTGCAAATTTCCGGCTCCCGGCCACCTAAAAAGGTTGATTTTATCAAAACACATCCTATTTTGATGTTGAGTGAGGGGTTAGCGTGAAAATGTTCACATTTTTTACATTAGGGACCGTATTTTTATCGTTTAAGTAGTTCGATGCTCGGGAATGGGACTACCTGAACCTGTCGAGGGTAGCATCATTCCCGGGAAGCATACCGGTTTAGCGGGCGCAAGGTGATCCTGTTTCCGAGATTTGGACCCTGTCGGCCGGCTCAGGGAGGGTATTTCCCGGGAAAACAGGTCAACTCAATCCCAATTTCGGTTGTTATTTCGATCTGAGGTCATGAAGCTGCCGGAGAAAGGAGGTCGATTCCGGGGTTGAAGTTGTTAAAATTGTCACGTGGTGGGCTTTTCTCCGGGATTGATGGTGGGTTCTGGAAATGGAGTAGGCATCATTCCGGGTAGAAAACCCCTTTTTTCGGTGCCGGCGAATCTGTTCCCGGGACAGGTGTTGTGTTTTTCAATTCAACAACACCGCCGCTCGGGAATGGTGCTCCTCTCGGCCGGTAGTTTAGTTATCGTCCCGGGAATGGAACATCTTTAGAGTTGTGTTCCCATCGCCCGGCTTTTATCGGAGTAGGTGCGCCCAGGTTTTCACATTCGGTTCGGTCAGCATGGTTTGGTGAGTGCCCGGGATGGTTTCCACGGTCAGGTGTTCCGCTACCTCGCGCCAGATCTCTTCCGCGGGGCCCGGGCCCTCGGTGCGCAGGAGGAGGACTCTTCCGCCGTAGGGTTCAGGGCGCCAGGTCGATGCGGCTTTGGTGTTGGTTCGGTGGACCTCGATCAGGCGGGATATGGTTTCGTCGTCCATATCCGACGGTAGACGGCCCGAGGCGCGCAACGATTCGGCCAGGTATCGGGTTCGGGCCTTGCCTTCTCTTTGGCGCAGTTCGGTTTCGTCCAGGGTCAGGTTCAGTTCGGCCGTCAGTTGCAGGATCAGGTCTACCTCGTCGCGGTCCGCCGCCTCGGCTTGCATGGGGAAGCTGTCCAGAAGGATCAGTTGATCGACCGTTGCGCCCGCCGTTTTCAGCATGCGGGCCATGGACCAGGCAATCAGGCCGCCCATGCTGTAACCGGCCAGGCTGTAAGGGCCTTCGGGTTGTCGGCGGAGTAGTTCCGCCAGGTAATGCGCGGCCATGGCGTCGATGGTTTCCGGTTGCGGGAGGCCTAGAAGACCCGGGGATTGGATGCCGATGACCGGGCGGTCCAGCAAACCGGCCAGGTCGTTGTAGCACAGAACCGTGCCGCCGGCCGGGTGGATGCAGTAGAGGGGCGCGCCTTCGCCCTTGGTTTCGAAGGGGGCCAGGATGCTCGCGGCGGCCTTGTCCGCTTGCAGCCATTGGGCCAGACCCGCGACCGTGGAGTGTTGGAAGAGCACCGACATGGGCAGCTCTCTTTGGAATTCGCGGCGGATGCGGGCCGTCAGTCTGACCGCGGCCAGGCTGTGGCCGCCCAGGTCGAAGAAACTCGCGTCTCGGGCCACGTCAGTTTCGCCCAACAGCTCACCGAAGAGTGCGGCCAGCTGGTGTTCCAATTCGTTGCGCGGCGCCTCGCCCTGTAATTGCGGGCCTTCCCGGTCGAGGCGGGCAAGGGCGGCCCGGTCCAGCTTGCCGTTGGCGGTTAGCGGCAGGGATTCGGGGAAATGGAACCGGGCGGGCATCATGTAGGCGGGGAGTTTGGCGGCCAGGGCCTCGCGCAAGCCGGCTTCATCGGCGGCGCCGACGGCGAAGGCGACCAGTTGTTTGTCCCCCGCGCCGGAAGCCAGGACCAATACGGCCGCTCGATCCACCGCGGGATGCTCGGTCAGGGCGGTTTCGATCTCGCCCGGCTCGACCCGGAAACCGCGTAGTTTGACTTGATCGTCCACACGGCCCAAATAATCGATCTGACCGTCTTCCAGGATGCGCACCCGGTCGCCGCTGCGGTAGATGCGGTCGCCTCGGATCGCGCCCACCGGATTGGGCAGGAACCGTTCGGCCGTCAACCCGGGTCGGCCCGCATAACCCCTGGCCAGACCTGCTCCGGCGATGTAGAGTTCGCCGGGGATGTCCAAGGGCGCCGGTTCCAGGTTAGCATCCAGCACGTAGGTTCGGGTGTTGCCGATGGGTTTGCCGATGGGTGTGGACGTTACCGAGGGGGATAGCTCGCCCGGGATGTCGGCGCAGCAGGTAAAGGTGGTGGACTCCGTGGGTCCGTAGCCGTTGACCAGGCGGGTGTGCGGCAGGTGCTCCAGGGCGCGGCGCAGGTGCGGTACGGACAGGGCTTCGCCGCCCGCGAGCAGTTGGCGCACGGGAGTCAGGACGCCGGGTTCCTCGTCGATGACGCTGTTGAACAGGCCGGCGGTCAACCACAGAGTATCGACGCCGCCTTCCGCGATCGCCGCTCCCAGTTTTGCAACGGTGGGCACGCGTTCGGGGAACAGCACGCAACGCCCGCCGTGCAGCAGGGCGCCCCACAGTTCGAAGGTGGCCGCGTCGAAGGAGATCGCCGCCGCTTGCAGAATGGCGGGCCGGTCCAGATCCACGTAATCGATGCCGAACAGCAGGCGCACCACGGCGCGGTGACTGACCGCCACGGCCTTGGGACGGCCCGTGCTGCCGCTGGTATAGATAAGGTAGGCGTTGTTTTCGGGGTAGACGCACACGGGCGGCGGGGGCTCGGCAGTTGTCGTCTCGCGGTCCACCTGCAGCACCTTTAGATCGGTTTTGGGCAGGGACGCGGCCAGGTCCGTGGTGGTGAGCACCAGTTTCGCGCCGCTGTCGGCAAGCAGGAATTGCAGGCGCTCGGCCGGATAGGCGGGGTCCAGCGGCACATAGGCGCCGCCTGCGGCCAGAATCGCGAGCAGCGTCGGCGGCAGTTCCAACGTGCGTTCCATAAAGACCGCGACGGGGGTTTCCGGGGTCACGCCTGCCTCTACCAGGCGACGGGCCAGACCGTTGGCCCGAGCGGCGAGTTCGGCGTAGGTTTGGGATTGCGGTTGGGTTTCGCCCAGGCCCGGACGCAGGACGGCCGTATCGTCGGGGTAGGTTGCGGCAACCCGGGCGAAAATGTGGTGTATCGGCTCGTCGGGAATGGGTGCGGCGGTGTCGTTAAGAGTATCCAGGACGGTTCGGCGTTCGTCCGCGTCCATCAGGGGGAGTCGGGACCAGGGTCGGGTGCTGTCGGCGGTGACGGCATTAAGTAATTGTTGCAGGTGCGTTACCATTCGGCTGATGCGCCCGCGATCGAACAGGGCCGTGCTGTACTCCAGGCTGCCCGCCAGACCTTCCGGTCCCTCGCCCAGGTTGAGCAGCAGTTCGAACTTGGCGATGCGGTGAGCGGGTTGAATGGCTTCCAGGGTGACACGGCCGGCCAGTTTGCCGCCCGCATCCGGCGTGTTTTGCAGGGCGAACATCACGCTGAAGATGGGATTGCCGCCGGTCGAGCGGTCGGGGCGCACGCGGGCGACGATGCGTTCGAAGGGAACCTCGGCGTGGGCGGCCATGCCCAGGGTGAACCGGCGGGTTCGCACCAGCAGGGTCTCGAAGCTCGGCGGCAGACCGTCCTCGTCAGGAGCCAGATCGTTGCGCACCACGGCGGTGTTCACGAAAAAGCCGATCAGGTTCTCCAGTTCCTCGCGGTTGCGGCCCGCGAGCGGCGCGCCCACCACGATATCGGTTTGGCCGCTGTAACGACCCAGCAGGACCGCGAAGGCGGTTTGCAGCACCATGAACAGCGTGGTATCTGTTCTGCGAGCCAGGGCGTGAAGCGCGGCGGTCAGCGGTTTGCCCAGCCTTACCGGTTCGGCGGCGCCCGCGTAGTTGCGATCCGGGGTCCGGGGCCGGTCGATGGGAAGCTCCAGTCTTTCGGGCAGGTTGTTCAGGCGTTCCCGCCACCAGTTTTCCTGAGCTTCCAGGTGCTCCCGGTTCATTCGATTGCGTTGCCACCAGGCGAAATCGACGTATTGGACCGGCAAGGGTGGCAACGGTATTTTCGGATCGGCATACAGGGCCGCCAGTTCCCGCATCATGACGCCGGTCGACCAGCCGTCGGAGGCGATGTGGTGCAGGGTCAAGAACAGCGCGTGGTCCTGTTCACCGAATGAGACCAGGCGGGCTCGGATCGGCGCCTCCGCGTTCAGGTCGAAGGCGCGGCCGGTTTCCTCGGCCGTCAGCGCATCAATATCCACGGCTTGTCCAAGCAAATCCGTTATTGTCATTTGGACCGGTTCGCCGATGCGTTGGACGGGACGGCCGTCGATCTCGTCAAAGCGGGTGCGCAGGATGTGGTGACGCTGCGTGAGGGCCCGGAAGGCAGAGGCGAGCGCCTTGCGGTCCAGGGGGCCGCGCAGGCGGAAGGCAAACGGCATGTTGTAGGCCGCGCCCGCTTGTTGGTAGCGGTCCAGGAACCACAGTTGTTCCTGGGCGTAGGACAGCGGCAGGTCCACCTCGGCCGGCGCGGGTGTGATGGGTTCCAGGTAGGCCCGGTCTCCCTGAAGGCGCTGCTCGACCAGGGCGGATAAAGCGGCCAGGGTGGGTTTGGCGAAGCACTCGGCGGGTTTCAGGTCCACGCCCAGGGCGCCGCGCACGCGGGAGATCACGCGGGTTACGGTCAGGCTGTGGCCGCCCAGTTCGAAGAAGTTGTCGTCCAGGCCGATGCGATCCGCCTCCAACAGTTCGCGCCAGATACCGGCCAGGGTTTCCTGGGTCGCCGTGCGCGGAGCCCGGTAGACGGAGCGGGTTTGTTGATCCGGATTGGGCAGGGCCTTGCGGTCCAGTTTGCCGTTGGCGTTCAGCGGCAGGGCGTCCAGGCGGATGAAGGCGGCGGGCACCATGTAATCCGGCAGTTTCCGCACCAGCTGTGCGCGCAGGTTTTCGGCATCCAAGGTCTCGGCTACCACATAGGCGATCAGTCGTTGCCGGTCGCCTTGTCCGTGCGCAGTGACGACCGCTCGATCCACGTTTTCCAGGGCGGTGAGAGCGGCGGTGATTTCGCCGGGCTCCACGCGGAAGCCGCGCAGTTTCAACTGATCATCGGTGCGCCCGTGGAAGCGCAGGCTACCGGCCGGCGTCACCGAACCCAGGTCGCCGGTGCGGTAGAGACGTTCGCCCGCCCCGCCATGCGGGTCCGGTATAAACCGTTCCGCGGTCAGGTCCGGCCTGCCCACATAACCCCTGGCGGTAGCCACCCCGCCGATAAAGATCTCGCCCGGCATTCCGGTCGGGCAGGGTTCCAGGTTTTCGTCCAGCACATACACGGCGCAGTTGGCGATTGCTTTGCCCAGCAGGACACCCCGGTCATGGGTTTCCGCCCCCGCATCCCAGGCGGTCGCATTGATGGCGGCCTCGGTGGGACCGTAGAAGTGGTGGAGTTCGGTGGCAGGGAAACGCTCGCGGAAACGCGTCAAGAGGTCGTGGGGCAGGGCTTCGCCACCGCAGTAGATGCGTTGGGGCGCTGACTCGGCCGCGTTCAGCCAGGCCGCCATCAGCGAGGGGACGAAATGGACATCGGTGATCCGCTCCCCGACAATGAAAGCAGCCAGGGCCTCGGCGTCTTTCTGAATTCCCGGCTTGGGCAGGATCAGCGTAGCGCCGGTCAGCAGGGGCGCCATGATTTCCCAGACCGCGATGTCGAAGGCAAAGGAAGCCAGCATGGGCATGCGATCACCCGGGGCCATGGGGTAACGAGCCCGCGCCCAGGCGATGCGGTTGGCAATCGCACCCTGGCTTACGGCCACGCCCTTGGGTTCGCCGGTAGAGCCGGAAGTGAACATGATATAAGCGAGTCGCGCCCCGTCATCGTTGGTCGGCGGCGGTTCCGCTCGCCAGGACCATGCCGTATCGACAGTCAGGGTTTCAACCTCGAATCGGCGCTCCTGGCCAGGTTCCGCGAGGATCAAACGGGCGCCCGCTCGTTTGACCATGGTTTCCAGACGCAGATCGGGAAGCGACGGTGTCAGCGGCAGATAGGCCGCGCCCACCCGCCAGGTCGCCAGGATGGACACCACCTGGCCGGGACCGCGTTCGGCAAGGATGCCGACCACGGATTCGGGGCCGATGCCGCGCTCGGCCAACACGCCGGCCAGGCGATCTACCCTTTCGGCCAGTTCGGCGTAGGTCCAATCAGTTCCGTCGTGCGCGATCAGGGCCGTTCGTTCGGCAAAACGCCGCGCCGCTTGGGTGAAGAGCAGGTCCAACGGCGGCGCCGGTGCTTGTGACGGGCCCCGGGCTTGCCGCAGCATGTCGGCTTTTTTCTCCATCGAGGTCAAAGACAAGCTGCCGACGGTCCGATGAGGGTCGGCAGCCATGGCATGGAGCAGGGTTTGCAGTTGCGACAACAAACGTCGGCAGCCGTCTTCGTCGAATCGGGTGGGTTCCCAGGTGATTCTCAGTTTGGGCCGATCGCCCGGCAGCACCACCAGGGTCAGCGGTTTGTCGGCCTGTTCAAATCCGCGCAGTTCCTCGACAGCCAACTTGTTGCGTTGTTCGCCTACCGCTTTACCGATGGGGTAGTTCTCGAAAATGACCAGGCTTTCGAATAACGGCGCCCCCGGCGGAAGTTCCGACCAGGCGCCGATTTGCGCCAACGGGCTGTAGCTGAAGGGCTCGCGCTCGGCAGCCCGGGTTTGAAGGCGATGCAGCAGGGCGACGACGGTGTCGTCGGGGTCGATGGTTACGCGTACGGGCAGGGTGTTGATGAACATGCCGACCATACTTTCGACACCGTCCAAATCGGCCGGTCGACCGCTGGTCACGGAGCCGAAGACAACATCATCACAGCGTCCGTATCGGGCCAGGAGTTGACCCCAGGCCGCTTGGATGAGCGTGTTCAGGGTCAGGCGCTCCGATTTGACAAGCTTGTCCACGGCAGCGGCAGTTTCGGGTGAGAGCAGTTGTTCCACCAGCGGGTCCGGGCCGGGCGTGCGCTTGTTGCCGCGACGGTCTCCCGGCAGCAGCGTGGTTGCCTGGAAACCGGTCAGGGTGCGACGCCAGTAGCGTTCAGCCTCGGCGTGGTCGCGGGATTCCAGCCAGGCGATGTAGTCGCGGAAGGGTTTCGGTTTGGGCAGCGCGACCGGCTTGTCGCTCATCAGGCCGTTGTAGACGGTCATCACTTCACGGAAGATATGCGGCATGGACCAGCCGTCCAGCAGCAGGTGGTGGTGCGCCCACAGCATGGCCGTGCGGCCGTCGGCCGGGCGAAACAGGTCGAGTCTCAGCAAGGGCGCTCGGGTCGGGTCGAAACCTTGCAGGCGTTGCGCCTTCATGAAGGCGTCCAGTTCGGCTTGGAAATTTTCAGCGTTTTCCCAATCGTGTACCGTGAACGGCAGGTCCGCCCGGCGATGCACCATTTGCAGCGGGCGTTCCAGCCGGTCGATGTGGAAGGAGGTGCGCAGGATGGTGTGGCGGTGAAGCATCTGTCGCCAGGCCGCGCCGAAGGCCGCGATGTCCAGGCCCTCGGGTAGGATGCCCCGGGTTTGCTCCACGTAGAGACCGCTGCCGCGATCGGCCAGGGTGTGGTAGAGCATGCCTTCCTGCATGGGCGATAACGGGTAGATGTCCTCGACATCGATGCCGTGGGTCAGGCGGTCCAGGGCGGGCCGGCTCAAAGCGGCAAGGGGGAAGTCGGACGGGGTGACGCCCCGAACACCCGGTGTGGTGCAGTGTTCGATCAGTTCCAACAGGGCCGACTGGTAGGCATCGGCCAGGGCGTTGACGGTTGCTTCCTCGTGCAGGTCCGGGCAAAAGGTCCAGTTCACTTGTAAGCGGCCGCCTGTCACGATGGCGCTGACATCGAAGAAATGCCGGCGGCGGAAGCCGGGGTCGTGAACCGGGCCGCCGGATTCGCCGGCAGGTCGCCACAGGGGCGTGTTGCCGAGTGTGCCGCCGGTTTGGCCCAGGTAGTTGAAGACCAGTTGGGGATGGGGTTGTTCGGCGAGTTGTCGGCGGACATCGGGATCGGGGTGTAGATAACGCAGCATGCCGTAACCCATGCCGCGATTGGGTACAGCGCGAATGCTTTCCTTGACGGCGCACAGGGTGCGGCCGGGGTCGTCCTGAACATTCCCGAGGATTAAAGGCCGTGCGGCGGTGAACCAGCCGACCGTGCGGGTGAGATCGATATCATCGCCGAAGAGCTGTTCACGGCCGTGACCTTCCAGTTCTACGAGTAAGGGACCGACGCCTTGTTCGCGAGCAAAGGCAAGGGCCAGGGCGGTGAGCAGTACATCGTCGATGCGGGTTCGGTAGGCAGTGTTTACCCGGGACAGCAGGGCTTCCGTTTGTTCGGGCGCTAACAGTCGGACCAGCCGACCGGTGTTGCCGGCCAGGTTTTGGTCGAGACCGTCGGGATGGTCCGGGGGAAGGGCAGGCGCCGCTTTATGCGCGGCCGTGGTCCACAGGGGCAATTCATCGATGAGTCGCTCGGCGTGTTCTTGAAGGCGCTCGGCGTGATCGCGTACGGAACTGGTTTTGGGCGGTAAAGCGGGCGGCTTGCCTTGGACCAGGCGGCGATAGGTGTCTTGCAGGTCGTCCAGAAGGATGCGCCAGGAGACGCCGTCCACGACCAGGTGATGGGCGACCAGCAGTAAGCGGCCCTCGCCGGCGTTCTCGGCTTGGAACCAGACGGTGCGGAAGAGCGGGCCGTGTTCCAGGTCCAGGCTTGTTTGCACGACCGTGTAGCGCGCCAATAGATCCGCCGTGGGACCACTGAAGGTTTCGCGGCTGAAGCCGTTGGGAACCCTGGCGGGATCTTCCAGGACGGCCTTGCCGTCGATCAGGCGCAGGCGCAGGGCGTCGTGCCGGCTTTGCAGCAGATCCACCGCTTCGGCCATGGCTTCCTCGTCCAGGTCGTTGGGTGCGGTGAGCAGGATCGACTGGTTGAAGTGGTTGCGGTTGGGCAGGTCCAGCTCCAGGAACCAGTGCTGAATGGGCAGCAACGGCGTCGGGCCGACGACGGGCCCCTGCTCTGCGGTTGCGACGACTTCCCGGCCGGCAACGGAGGCCAGCCCGGCGATGGTCTGGTTTTCGAAGAGTTGCTTGGGGCTCAGGGCCAGGCCCGCCTTGCGGGCGCGGGCTATGACCTGGATGCTGAGAATGGAATCGCCGCCCAGTTCAAAGAAGTTGGCGTCGATGCTCACCGTCTCGCGGCCCAGAACCTCGGCCCAGATGCCGGCCAACAGGCGCTCGTTTTCGGTACGCGGCTCTATGTAGCTCTCGACGGTTCGGCCGGTTTCCTCTTCAGGCTCTACCGAGAGTCGGGAGAGCGCCTTGCGGTCTGTTTTGCCGTTGGGCGTGAGCGGGAAGGCGTCCAAAACGCGCAGGACGGCAGGCACCATATGTTCCGGCAGGCGGTCGCTCAATTGGTTGCGCAACGTTGCGGCCTCGGCGGGCTGATTTGTGGTGACAAAACCGATCAGTTGTTTGCGGCCGAGGGGATCTTGCTGCAGCAGGACCACCGCTTCCTTGACCGTCGGTAGATCGGTCAGGGCCGCTTCGATCTCGCCCAACTCCACGCGGAAGCCGCGTATTTTGATCTGGTGGTCCATGCGCCCGATGAAGCGAATATTGCCGTTGCGTTCGTAGCGGCAAAGATCGCCGCTACGGTAAAGTCTGCCGCCGGGTTCTTTACCGAAGGGATCGGGGATGAACTTTTCGGCGGTCGCCGCGAAGCGTCCCAGGTAACCCCGGGTCACGCCCGCTCCGCCGATCCATAATTCACCGGCCACGCCCGCCGGCACGGGCCGGCCGTAACGATCGACGATATAGGCATGCGCATTGTTGATAGGTTTGCCGATGGGCGGGTCGCCTTCGCCGGCCCTGCAGAAATGTTGGGTGGCCGCAATACCCGCCTCGGTGGGCCCGTAGCAGTTGACCAGCTGTCGATCGGCGCCCCACCGTTCCACCAGTTCGCCGGTGCAGGCTTCGCCGCCGGCGGTCAGCAGACGCAGGTGAGGTTGGGGATCGTCGGGCAGTGCGGCCAGCACGGGCGCGGGGAAACTGCCGTGGGTGATCCGGTGACGGGCCATGTAGCCGGCCAGGGAATCGGTCAACGCCATACCGCTGCCGGAGGGCATATAGAGCGCGGCGCCCGCCCCTAGAGCCGTGAAGATATGCGCCACGGAGGCGTCGAAACTGAACGAGACGAAGAACAGCACGCGATCGCCCGGTTTGGTCTCATATAAGTGAATGTGGTCTTCGATGGTATTGACGGCGCAACGGTGCGGCGCCACCACGCCCTTGGGCAGGCCGGTAGAGCCGGAAGTGTAGATGACATAGGCCGGATTTGCGGCATCGAAGGGAACTTGGGGCGGTGAGTTCGGTTCGCAGGGTTGATCGATAGTTACCGGAATGACGGTCGCCTTGTCGCCGACCTCCGGCTGACCTTGCCCCGGCATGGCCAGAATGAGGCGCGGGGCGGCGTCTTCGATCATGAACCGCAAACGTTCGGCGGGATAGGAGGGATCCAGGGGCAGGTAGGCGGCGCCGCTGGTGAGAATGCCCAACATGGCGACCAGGGCCTCCAGGGAGCGGGGACAAGCCAGGCCCACGATGTCTTCAGGGCCGATGCCGCGTTCAGCCAGGTCCGTCGCGATTCGGTTGGCGCGGGCGCGCAGTTCGCCGTAGTTCATGGTGCGGCCGTCGAAGTTCAGGGCTTCCGCGTTTGGTTGGTCCTCGGCCCAACGCCACACCAGGTGATGTAGGCCCAGGTCACGGCTGAAAGAGGCTTCGGTCCGGTTCCAATCCTCCAGCATGATGCGCCGCTCGCCCTCGTCCAGCACGGTGATGTCGGCAAGGGCGCGGTCCGGTTCCCGCACGGCGGTTTGCAACAGGTTTTGCAGGTGTCGCACCATGGCCTGAATGGTTTCCGGGTCGAACAGGTCACGGTTATACTGGACGGTGGACGGCAAGGTTTCGGCGTTCGATTGTACGATCAAACTGAGGTCCACCTTGGCGGTGACGCCCTCCATCGACAGCGGTTTGACGGCCACGCCGGGCAGCGGTTCGGCCCCCATGGGTACGTTCTGTACTACCAGGCTTACTTGGAAGATGGGGGCGTGGCTCAGGTCCCGCTTGGGTTGCAGGGCGTCGACCAGTTTCTCGAAGGGAATGTCCTGGTGCTCATAGGCGGTAAGCGTCGCGGTGCGGATGCGCGTCAACAGGTCGCGGAAGGATTCGGTATCCGTAAATGACGTGCGTAGCGGCAGAGTATTGACGAAAAACCCCACCACGCCCTCGATTTCCTTCCGATTTCTGTTGGCAATCGGCACCCCCGTCACCACATCGTCCTGACCGCTGTATCGGGCCAACAGCAGTTGGAAACCCGAGAGCAGCGTCATGAACAGGGAGGCGCCGGTTGCTTGAGCAAGGCGGTTCAGGTCGGCAGCCAGGTCCGGTTCCCACTGAAAATGAATTTCGGCGCCACGCGTGCTCATGACGGCGGGGCGCGGTCGGTCTGTAGGCAGGGTCAGCAGTTCCGGGGCATCTTCCAGGTGATCGCGCCAGAAACGCAACTGTCGCTCCAGCTCGTCGCCGTCCAGGAACGAGCGTTGCCACGCGGCGAAGTCAGGGTACTGAACGGGAAGCGGCTGCAGGTGAGCATCGGTGTTGTACAAAAGGGCGCGGTACAAGGCGGTCAGTTCGCGGGTAAGCACGGCCTGAGACCAGCCGTCGGTGATGATGTGGTGTAGCGTCAGCAGCAGGATATGGCGATCTGTTTGCAAACGCAGCAACATGGCGCGCAACAGGGGTGAAACGGCAAGGTCGAAGGGCCGTGCGGCCTCGCTCGCGGCCAGGCGGCGAACCTCGCTTTCAGGTGTTTGTATCACCCGAACGGCGATGTCCGGTTGGTCGGCCACATGTTGAATCGGGTCGCCGTCGTGATCCGGGAAGCTGGTGCGCAGGGCCTCGTGGCGGGCGGCCAGGGCATCGAGAGCCAGTTCCAAGACGGCGATGTCAAGCGGTCCTGCCAGGCGCAGGGCGGTGGTCATGTTATAGGTAGCTGACGGTCCCTCCAGTTTGTCGAGAAACCACAGGCGCTGTTGTGCAAAGGATAGCGGCAAGGGTTCCTTTCGGGACACCGGGACAAGCGGGAGACGGTGCCGAGTTTCAGCTTCGGCGCTGTCCAGTTGCCGGGCCAGCGCCGCGATGGTGGGCGCCTCGAAGAGTGCGCGGACGGGTAAATCGATGCCGAGGTCGCGGGCAACGGCGGCCGTGACTCTTGTGGCCGAAAGGGAGTGGCCGCCTAATGAGAAGAAATCAGCGGTGACGCCCACGCGCTCCAGTCCCAGAACCTCGGCCCAGATTGCGGCCAGCTTTTCCTCGGTGGGCGTGCGTGGGGCCAGGTAGGCGGTTTCGCTTATTTCTCGATCGGGCTCGGGCAGGCGCCGGCGGTCTACCTTTGCGTTGGGCGTCAGCGGCAATTCATCCAGGAAGACATAAGCTGTAGGCACCATGTAATCGGGCAAACGCTGTTTTAAACCTTCGCGCAGTTGCGGAACCAGGGTTCGGAACAGTCGGGACATGCCGGGGTCGTTGGCGGTTCGCTCGACAGGAGGCGGGTTGTAGGACGACAGAGCGCCGTTCTCGTCGCGTAGGAACATGTCGAAACAGGTGGGGTCGTCGCTGGGAACCAGGTCCAGCCGATCACCGAAGGCCGAGGCGTAGAGGCTTTCCGGGTCTACCGAGATGCGCTCAGCCGGCGTTCGTCCTGCCATGCGGTCAATCAGGGTGGCCGTTGCGGTCAGGCGGGCATTGGGAATACGGGTGATGACGGCGGCGCCGCGGTGTTCCATGCCCAGGCCGAAAAGCAGATCCGGGTTCAGGTGGTCGTCGAACCAATCGTATTCGATATGGGAAGTACATGTTGCCGGGGCCTTATCCAGGTAGAGGACGGCGTCATAGCGAAATCGAGTCAGTTCGTTTTGGGCGCGGCCCGGCTCGATGCGGATACTCACCGCTTTCAGGCGCGGGAGATCCAATCGCGTGAAGAAGGCCGGATGCAGCAGCAGTTCGCTTTCATCGCGAACGGCCGCACGTGCCCTGGCGGCAAGTCGTTCGTCCGACAGGTCGGGTTCCTTGAATCGAGCGATGCTTGCATGAAAACCTTCCAGCAGCGCCAGGTTGCGCACATCGCCGACAAAGATGCGACCGCCGGGAGCCACGTGGTCGGCGACCCGGGACAGCACCTTCGCCAGGTAGGTCGCGTCGGGGAAGTATTGAACGACAGAGTTCAACACGGCGGTGTCGTAAATATGATCCGCGATGTTCAAGCGATCGGCCGGGCCGTGAAGTAGGCTGACGCGTTTTTCATCCAGATCCAACTCGGCCAGATTACCCTGGATGTAACGCAGGGCGGCGGACGAGACATCGGTGCCGGTATAGTGGATGCATTTCGGCGCGATGCGGAAGAGCAGCATGCCGGTGCCGCAGCCTATTTCCAGGACGCGTTCGGGTTTGCCTTCCATGATGCGCGCCACGCGGTGTTCCACCCACTCGCGCATTTCGGGTTCCGGGACCGGCGCGCCGGAATAGCTGTCCTTCCAGCCGCTCAGGTTCAGCGTGGCGTCAGTGAACGTATTCTCGGCGGTGTAGGCGTCGGTCCACAATTCGGCCCACTGCGCCACCTGGTCGGCATCGCCCGAACTTTCCTCGCGTCGCGGCACCACGTAGGCCACCAGTTGTTTATCGCCGTCCTCGCGATCTTTGGCGGTGACCACGGCGCGGTCAACGCCTGCCTGGTCGGCGAGCGCCGATTCGATCTCGCCCAACTCGATGCGGAAACCGCGCAACTTGACCTGGTGATCGACCCGGCCCAGGAAAGCAATTGCCGCGCCCGTCCGTTTGGTTTCATTGCACAGGCGAACCAGGTCGCCGGTGCGGTAGAGGCGGGCGCCCGGGTTGCCGAAGGCATCGGGCACGAACTTCTCGGCGGTCAGCGCGGTGCGGTTACGATAACCCCTGGCCAGGCCCGCGCCGCCGATGTAGAGTTCGCCCGGTACGCCGACGGGAACGGGTTCCAGGTGTTCGTCCAATACATATAATGTAGTGTTGGCAATGGGACCGCCGATCGGTTCGTTACCTTTCGGAACTGCTGTTTTTATGTGCCGGGCCGAGGACCAGATAGTGGTTTCGGTAGGACCGTAGAGGTTCCATATCGCAAGCCCTCGTCTCAACAGTTGCGCGGCCAGTTCACCCGGCATCGCCTCGCCGCCGCAGATGATGTTCAGGCCCCGGCCGTAATCCTCGCCGCTTGTTTCCAGCAGATGCCAGGTTGCCGGGGTGGCTTGCATGTGGGTTACCTCGTAGCGACGCAGCAGTTGGGCCAGTCGTTTGCCGTCGGCGGCCTGCTCGCGGGTTGCAGGGATCAGGCGGGCGCCGCACATCAGGGGAAGATAGAGTTCCAGGGCGGCGATGTCGAAACTGACCGTGGTTACGGCCAGAAGGGCGGCGTTTTCATCCAGACCGGGAGCCAGTTGCATGGAGGTGAGGAAGTTGACCGCCGCGCGGTGGGTTACCTGCACGCCCTTGGGTTTGCCGGTGGAGCCTGAGGTATAGATGATATAGGCCAGGCGGTCGGCATCCCCCGGCGGTAGTTCCGTTTCTTCGGTATCGGCGGCCTGGTTCAGGTAGACGGGTTGGGCGTTGCCGCCGGGTTCGCGCCCCTCTTGAGTAAGCACCAACTTGGCCCCCGCATCGGCAAGCATGCCGGAGAGTCGTTCGGCCGGGAAGTCCGGGTCCAGCGGCATGTAGGCGCCGCCCGCGGTCAGGACGGCCAGAAGAGCGGCGACCAGATCAGGGCCGCGATCCAGGCAGACGCCGACGGGTTCTTCGCTTGTCACGCCCAGGCTTCTCAGATGAGCGGCCAGGCTTCCGATACGCCGGGCAAGGTCGCGATAGGTCCAAACCGTGCCGGCGAAGATAATCGCGGTGCGCTCCGGCGTGCGTTGCGCTTGTTCCAGGATCAATTGGTGGATGGTTGTCCCGGGGAACGGCATTTCGCTTTGGTTGCGGTCCACCAAAAGGGCGCGGCGTTCGCTTTCATCCAGCAGGGGCAGGCGGGACCAGGCAAGATCCGGATTGGTTCCAAGGCCTGCCATGAGTGTGTTGAAGCGGCGAGCAAGCGTTTCGACGGTTTGTTTGTCGAAAAGGTCGGCGTTGTATTGGAAGGAACCGTGCATATGGTGCGGCGTTTCGGTCAGGAATAGAGTCAGGTCGAACATGGCCGCGCCGCGTGCGTTTTCCACGGGCCGCACGGTAAGTCCCGGTAGGCCCGCACGGCCGATCTCCGGGGTTTGCAAGATCAGCATGACCTGGAAGAGCGGCGTGTGGCTGAGACTGCGCGACACTTGCAGCAGGTCTACCAGCCGTTCAAAGGGGATGTCCTGATGGGCGTAGGCATCCAGGGCGTCCTTGCGCACACTTTCCAGGATGCTTCGGAAGCCGGTGTCCGCTTGCAGGGCTCCGCGCAGGACCAGGGTATTCACGAAGAAACCGATCAGGGGTTCCGTCTCGCGGCTGCGCCGACCGGCGATAGGCGTGCCGATGCACAGGTCGGTGCTTCGACTGATGCGCGCCAGCAGGATTTGGAACACCGCCGCCATGGTCATAAAGCGGGTCGCGCCTTCCCGACGCGCCAGGACGGTCAATGGAGCGATCAGGTCGGCGTCGATGGTGAAGGGGACTTCGCCGCCGCGAAAAGTCTGTACGCGCGGTCGCGGTCGATCGGTGGGTAGTTCCAGTAATTCGGGAGCGCCTGCCAGTTTTTCCTGCCAGTAGGCGGCTTGGCCCGCGTAGACGGGACCGTCCAGGAAGCGGCGTTGCCAAACCGCGTAGTCGGCGTACTGAACCGGTAAGGGCGGCAACGCGTTTGTCAGGTCTCGGCCTTGTACGGCTGCCTGGTAAAGAGTCACTATTTCGCGAACCAGGATGCCGGTGGACCAGCCGTCGGAGATAATGTGGTGCAGGGTGAACAGCAGAACGTGGTCTCGGTCCGAAAGCATGATCAGGGTAGCTCGGACCAGGGGGCCCTCGGCCAGGTCGAAGGGGGCTCCGGCTTCCTGCACGGCAAGCGCTTGGACGCGTCTCTCGGCATCGCCGGCGGTGCTCAGGTCCACCAGTTGAAAGGCGCTCCAAGGTTCCTGGCGAACCCGTTGCACCGGTTCGCCGTCCACGGTGGGAAAGCCCGTACGCAGGACCTCATGCCTGGCGATCAGGAGGGTAAATGCCGCCTTTAGGGCGCTTCGGTCCAGCATACCTTCCAGGCGCAGGGCTCGGGCGATATTGTAGGTGGCGCTCGGCCCTTTCAGGTTTTCCAGGAACCATAGCCGTTGTTGGGCGAACGAAAGCGGCAGGCCGGCGCGGTCATCCACCACGGTGATCGGAGGTAGGGTGTTTGTTTCCGTAGATGTGTCAACGGCTTGGGCCAGCGCGGCCAGGGTGGGATGCTCGAAGAGCGTGCGTAGGGGTAGTTCCGCGTCGAACAGGTCGCGGACACGGGTGATGATGCGAGTGGCCAGGAGCGAGTGACCGCCCAGTTCGAAGAAATCCGCGTTCGGATCGTTTATTTCTCGACCCAATACCTCGGCCCAAATACCCGCCAGCACTTCTTGGGTGGGCGTCAGCGCGACATCCCGGCTATAGGTCGGCCCCTCGGCCGGCAGTTCCATGGCGCGCAAGGCCGGGCGGTCGATCTTGCCGTTGGGCAGGAGAGGGAACCGGTCCACGAAAAGGAAAAAGGCGGGGATCATGACATCGGGCAGCCGATTGGAGAGGAAGCGACGTAGTTCGTTCCCCGGCACCGGTCGGTCTTCGGCTTGAACATAGGCGACCAGGCGTTTGCCAAGCTTGGGATCGTCGATGCCCAAAATCACGGCGCGCGACACCGCCTCGTGTCGCTGCAAGACGGATTGAATCTCGCCGGGTTCTACGCGCACGCCGCGTATCTTCAACTGGAAATCCAGGCGGCCGAGAATCTCCAAAATACCGTCGGGGCGCAGCCTCCCGCGATCGCCGGTGCGGTACAGCATATCGGCCGGATCGTCGCCGAAGGGATTGGGACGGAAGGTGCCGGCTTCGCCCGTATCGAGATAACCCAGGGAGCGGAAGGGGGTGCGGATGACGATCTCACCCGGTTCGCCGATGCCCGCGAGCCTACCCGTGCCGTTAAGCACCAGAGCCTGGGTTTGCGGCAGCGCCCGGCCGACGGGTTGGATTCCTGCCGAAGGGTGGGCGGGCACTCGATAGAAACACCTGGCTAACGAGGTTTCGGTGGGGCCGTAGAGGTTCACGATCTCGCCCTTGGGGAAAACCTTGCGCCATCCCTGGATCAGGTGATCGGTCAGGGGTTCGCCCGCGAAGAAGACGGTTTTCAAATCCGGCAGGTGCACGGTCTCGGGTCGCACATCCAGCCAGACGGCAGCAATCGACGGCACCGTGTGGCAGCGAGTAATGCGGCGTTCCTGCATCCAGGCAAGCAGCAGCGCCGGATCGGCGGCCGCGGTGTTGTCGGGCAGACATAGGGTTGCGCCGCTGATCAAGGGGGTGAGGATATCGCGCAACACCACGTCGAAGCTGAGGTTGGTAAGCTGAGCGCAACGATCACCCGGAGAGACGGCGAACTCTTCACGTTGCCAGGCCAGGAAGTGGGCCAGGCCCTTGTGACGACCCAAAACGCCCTTGGGTTTGCCGGTGGAACCGGAGGTGAAGAAGACATAGGCGGGATCATCCTGCCCGATCTCGGGGAGATCGGCAGAGCGAACCGGTGCATCGGTCTCCGTCGTAACGGGGTTCACATTCAATTGAACGGGTAAAGGGAAGGATTCTTCTGTCAAGTTGACCAGAACGCGGGCGCCGGCTTCTTTCAGCATCAGTGAGCGGCGGGCCTCGGGCAAGGCGGGGTCCAGCAGCAAAAGGACGCCGCCGGCGCGGGCTACGGCCAACATGGCCGTGATCAAACCCGGCGAGCGTTCACCGTGAACGGCGGTCACATCGCCCGGCTGCATGCCCGCGTGATAGAGGGCGCGGGCCAGGTGTTGTTCGGCGGCGATCAATTGGGCATAGGTCATCCGGTAACCGTCGGCTTCCACGGCAATGCGGCGCGGATGATTGGTCCCCGCCGCCTCGATGAGTTGCGGCAAGAGGGGGACCGTCGGGGCATCGATGGGTTGCGAGGGATCGGCCGGCAGGGCAGCCGTATCGGCGGTGATCAGAGAATAGCGGTCAATCGGCTGATCGGGATCTTCGCTGATGCCGTCCAGCAAGCAGACCAGTTGATCGAGAACCACGCGCATGCGGTTTTTGTCGTAGCGGGCGCGTTTGTAGACCAGGTTCAGGAACAGTTGGTCGCGCTGGACATCGGCGTAAAGCGTCATGTTGAATTTTGCTTCCAGGCCGCCCCAGTTCATACCGCTGATGTTGGGTTCTGACAAGGTCTCCTCGTGATCCCGCGGCAGGTTGAGCATGTTCAGCATGATGTCGAAGATGGGATGCCGGTCCAGGTTGCGCTCGGGTTGCAACTCTTCCACCAGGCGTTCGAAGGGCAGGTCCTGGTTGGCGAACGCCTCCAGCACGGTTTCGCGGACCCTGGCCAGGAGTTGACTGAAGGTGAGCGGCGGGCCGCCGTCCAGCGGTTCCAGATTAGTCCGCAAGGCAAGGTTATTGAGGAAGCATCCCAGGAGGTGTTGCGTCCGGGGATGGTTACGGCCCGCGATCGGCGCACCGATGATCAAGTCGTTTTGCCCGCTCAAGCGACCCAGCAACAGTTTAAAGGCGGCCAGCAGTAACATGAACAGGGTGGCGCCCCGGTCGGAAGCCATTGTTTGTAAGTGCCTGGTTTGCTCTTGCGACAGCAGCGCGGTGACCTGGGCGCCGCGATAGTCGGGTTTACCTTGCGGGGCGTGATTGCGCGGTAGGTCGACTATAGGTAAGGGGCCGGCCAGTTTTTCGCGCCAGTAGGTCATCCCGCTGCCGGCATCCAGGCGTTCGCGCTGCCAAGCGGCGTAATCGGCGTATTGGATAGGTAACGGGGGTAGCGGGGAGGGTTGGCCGGAAAGTGCAGCCCGGTAGAACGTCGTCATTTCGACGGTCAGCAGGTTGGCGCTCCAGCCGTCGCTGATGATATGGTGCAGATTGAGTAGGAGGACGTGGTCATGTTGGGCCAGGCGGATCAGCCCGGCGCTTAGCAGCGGACCCTCGGCCAAATTGAAGCGGCGACGGGCTGTCTGTTTTGCCAGGGCTTTCAGAGTCTGTTCTCTTTGCTCAACTGCCAGATCGCTTAGATCGAGAATGGGCAGGGCCGGCGTAAAGGGCGGTTGGATCTGTTGCACCGGCTGACCGTCCTGTTCCGGGAAGACGGTGCGCAGGATCTCGTGGCGGGCAATCACATCGGTCAGCGCCCGGTGCATGGCCCGAATGTCGAAGGCGCCGGTCAGCCGTAATGCCCTGGGGATGTTGTAGGCCCATCCGCCTCCCTCCAGGCGATCGATGAACCAAAGACGTTGTTGGGTAAAGGAAAGTTGTGCCGGTCCGGGTTCCCGCTTGGGAATGGTATCCGTCGGTGCTGTCAGTGCCGTCAAGCGCGGAGACAGTTCCGCGATGGTGGGCGCTTCAAAGAGAAGGCGCAAGGGCAGGTCGCGGTTCAGCTGTTCGCGAACCATGGCGGCCAGTCGGGTGGCCAACAGGCTGTGCCCGCCAAGCTCGAAGAAGTTGTCGTTGATACCGACGGGCTCTTTGCGGGCCAACACGCGGGCCCAGATCTCTGCTAAGCCGGTTTCCAGTTCACCGCATGGAGCCCGGTAGGTTGCGGCCGCCTTGATCGGTTGCGGGTCAGGCAGTTCGGCACGGTCTACCTTGTCGTTTACGTTGAGAGGAAAATCGTCCACGAAGACAAAGGCGGCGGGCAGCATGTAGGAGGGCAGACTTTCGGCGAGCTCCCCACGCAGTTCGAGCGGCAAAGCGTCCGTGACCTGGACATTCGGGACAATATAGGCCGCCAAAGCTCGGTTGCCGGGGCCGGCTTCCCAATCGGTGACAAAAGCGCGGCTTACGCGGAGGCTTGCCTCGAGGGCAGATTCGATCTCCGCCGGTTCGATGCGGAACCCGCGAATCTTCAACTGCTCGTCGGCGCGGCCGGCAAAAACCAGCGGGCCGATGCCCGAAGTTCCGAAAGCCAGGAATCGAGCCAGGTCGCCGGTGTCGTAGATACGGGCGCCGGCTTCCACGGCGTGCGGGTCCGGCAGAAATCGTTCGGCGGTCAGCGCCGGCCTGCCGCGATAGCCTCTGGCCAGGCCGATGCCGCCCAGGTAAAGCTTGCCGATGACGCCCGGCGGAACGGGTTCCAGGTTTCGATCCAGAACCAGGGCGCGGAAGTTGGCGATGGGCTTGCCGACAGGCGGTATCGCGCCCCACTCGGGGAAATCATGGGGGTAAAAGGTTGTCGCGGTAATCGTCGCCTCGGTGGGTCCGTAGGCGTTCATCCAGGAGACCCGCCCCTCCCCCAATTCAAGGCAACGAGTGAGGACTTCAGCATGAGCTTGTTCCCCCCCGGTGGTGATCAGGCGCAAGGGTTTCGGCAGGGGCGTGTGGAGGTCCTGAATCCAGTGATGCCAGAAGGCGGCGGGCAGGACCAGGACGGTAACGGCCTGATCGGCGATCAATCGACTGAGCCACGCGCCCTCCCATGGTTCGTGGCGGTGGTTCAAGACCAGCGCCGCCCCGGAGCCCAAGGCAGTACAGATCTGGCGCAGGGACATATCGAAACCTACCGAACTGAAGAGCAGGCCGCGATCACCCGGTTTCATGGAGAAAGCAGCGGCGAGGGTTTGCGCGTGATTGGCCAGAGCGCGATGAGGCACGGCGACGCCCTTGGGCTTACCCGTGGAACCGGAAGTGTAGATGAGATAGGCCGTGCGGTCGCCGTCCAAGGGTTTCGGGTCAGCCTTGGGTTCCTCAGCCTCGATAGCATCCAGAAAAACCGGCGTCATGGATCCGGTAACCGGCTCCAAATAACTTTGCGTGAGGATCAGCCGAGCGCCGGCGTCTTCCAAGATGGTCGCGATCCGTTCCCGAGGCGCCTCGGGGTCCAGCGGCAGGTAGGCGGCGCCGGCATAGAGAATGCCCAGGAAAGCGGAGATGGTATCGAACGAGACCCGGGTGCGAACGGCCGCGGGGTCTTCGGCAGCAACCCCCAGTTGTCGCAGGCGCTCGGCGATGCGTAGGGCCTGATCATTCAGGTCTCGATAGGTCATGATTCGATCGCCGCAAATCAGGGCCGTTGCCGCCGGGTTTTCTCGCAGCCTGGCTTGGAAGATTGCGGGGAAGCTATCGGCTTCCAGTTCCCGCTGCGGACCGTTGAAAGCGGCCAGAACATCGATTCGTTCCGCTCGGCTCATGAGCGAGATGCGATCCACCCTCGTTTCGGGTGAGGCGGCGACGGCGACTAACAGGTGGCACAACCGACCGCACCAGCGTGCAATGGTTTCGGCCTTGAACAACCCGGTATTGTAGACCATGGTGCCGTCCAATACCGAGCCGTTATCTATCAAGGTCAGCGACAGGTCGAACTTGGCCGAATCCATCTGTTGCTCGGTTTGTTCAAACACCAGGCCCGGGGTACGGATGGTTTGCTCAGGCAGGTTTTGCAGCGCGAAGAAGATTTGGAACAGCGGGGTCAGGCTGAGGTTGCGTTCGGGTTGCAAGGCCTCGACCACCGTCTCGAAAGGAATGTCCTGATGAGCATAAGCTTCCAGGCTGTTGTGCTTCACCCGCGACAGCAATTCCCGGAAGGTAGGCGCGCCCGACACATCTGTTCTCAACACCAGGGTGTTGACGAAAAAGCCGATCAGGGGTTCGATCTCCGCCCGGTTGCGATTGGCGATCGGGGAGCCCAAGACGATGTCTTCCTTATTACTTAAACGAGAGATCAAAAGAGCGAATGCCGCTTGCAACACCATGAATAAGGTCGCGCCGGAGCTTTCGGTAAGTCGGTGTAAGGCGCCGACCGTGTTTTCATCCAAATGGAAGGGAAAGTGAGCGCCTTCGGCGGTTCGTACGGCCGGTCGCCGGAAATCCAGCGGCAGTTCGTGTACCTCAGGGATTCCCTTCAGGTTGCGGCGCCAGTAATCCAGCTCTGCTTCCAGAAACTCGCCGCGAAGCCATTGGCGTTGCCAGGATGCGAAGTCCGGGTATTGCAGAGGTAAAGGCTGCAGGGGTTGCCCCTGGTAGAGGGCGACCAGTTCGCGGATGAGAATACCGGTGGACCATCCGTCGGAGACGATGTGGTGTTGCACAAGCACCAGTCCGAAAAAACGATCGGCCAGTTTGATCAGAGCAACGCGAAACAAGGGGCCGGTTTCCAGGTCGAAGGGCCGATTGTTTGCTTCGGCTCCGAGATCCGTAAGGGTTTGCAGGGCATCGGCTTCATACAGATGGGACAAGTCAAGGAATCGAAGTTTCACCTCGAACGGCGGGTCCACAACCTGGCGGGCTTCACCGTCTCTACTGATGAACCGGGTGCGCAGGGACTCGTGGCGTTCCACCAGGGCGGAAAGCGCTTGTTCCAGTCCCGTAGGGTCCAACTCGCCGTGCACCGTGAGCACGATGGGGATATGGTAGGCGGACGGCGCCTCGCCCAACCGGGAGAGGAACCAGAGTCGGCTTTGTGCAAAGGAAAGCGGAAAGGCCCGTTCGGCCTCACGCGGCTGGGCGGCCAACGGCGGCGCCTTGCTCTCCCGGACGTTTTGAGTCAGGTACGCGGCCAGGCGGGCAGGTGTGGGGGCCTTGAAGAGAGCGCGCACCGGCAAATCGCATCCCAATTGAGCGCTGATTCGGGCGGTGACGCGCGTAGCCGACAACGAGTGGCCGCCCATGGCGAAAAAGTCGTCGTCACGCCCGACACGATTGATACCCAAGACCTCGGCAAAGATATCGGCCGGCACCGTTTCCATCTTCCCGCGAGGCGGCGTGTAGACGGAACCCGCTCGATCGGGCGCGGGCAGTGCGCCCCGGTCCAGTTTGCCGTTGCGGTTACGGGGTAGATCGTCGAGCAGCACGAGGTGTCGCGGCACCATGTATTCCGGCAGGCGCTCTTTCAAGGTCGCGGTCAGGTCTTGTTTCAGATCGACAGTCTCGGCGGGTTCATTGTCGAAGAGCATCCGGTAGAAGGGCAGTTGGCGATAGCCGGCGCCTCGGTGGGGCGCGTTGAAGCTGAAGTTTTCCGTCTCGCCCTTCCGGTGAAGCAAGTGACCGCTGATCGCGTAATCCGGGTGCAGGCCGTCCGCGGCCAACTTACCGGTACAACGGACCTCCAGAACGTCGCCTTGCAGAACGTGAATGCCGGGATAGAAGACAGGAAAGATAATGGGATACCAGGTCGTCTCCTCGGTTAAAGCGTCCAACACGATGTTCTCGCCCAGGTCAAGCTGTAACCAAAGCACGAAACCGTCCATGCGGCCTTCACGGGTGATTTCCAAGCGCACCGTGTGGTTGAATTCGGGATCGACCTTACCCGTGTGGTCCAGTTCCTCGAAGACGGCGTCGGTAGAGATCACATATCGGGGCGTGAAAAACGTCAGGCCCACACGCGGGTCGAAGGACCTGCCGATCTGGTTGAAGATCTTGTCGACATATCGGCGGGCTCGCGACGAGAAGCGGGGTTCGGCGTGGACATCTTGCGGCAGGCGCATGGCGGCGATTCGCGTGATGCTGCGTCGAGGCACCATGACACCGTCCGGTTTCATCAGTCTCCACGCCTGGTTGAGAATGACCCCGGAACCCTCGGCGCCGCCCAGGGACTCGATGATTTCGGAGACACAAACGTCGGCTTTCTCGGGCAGGTCGATTTCGCGGGCGTCTCCCAGGAAAACCCGGATCCGATCTTCCAGGCCCAGGCGCTGAACGGTGGATACGGCGCGACGGTAGGCTTCCTCGCCGATCTCTACCGCGTAGACCTTGCGGGCGCCCGCTTCCAGGGCCAGGCGTGCTTGAATGGCCTCGGCGCCGGTGCCGATATCCAACACGATCTTGTTTTTCGCTACTTGGGCCAGACCCTCGCGGTACTTGTCGTTGCGCAGGGTATCGTCGCTGAGACCCAGGTAGACCACCTCGTCGTAGACGTCGTATTCGCCGATGGAGGGCCACAGTTCGGGTTGAGGTTCGGCAACGACATAAGCTGTCAGCGCGGGTCCCCCGGGCAGATCGTCGCGAACGATGACGGCGGCTTCGCGCACGGCGGAGTGTTCGCGCAGGACAGCCTCGATTTCGCCGGGTTCGATGCGAAAGCCGCGCAGCTTGACCTGTTGATCGACGCGGCCCAGGAAGCGAAGATGACCGTCGGCACGGCGCACCGCGCGGTCGCCGGTTCGGTAGAGCCTGGCCCCGGAGCCCTCGAAGGCATCGGGAACAAAACGCTCTGCCGTTCGGCCCGGTTGGTTCAGGTATCCTCGAGCCGGGGCGTCACCGCCGATGTAGATTTCGCCGGGGATACCGACGGGGGTCGGTCGGCCGCGTCGGTCCAAAAGGTGGATGCGACAGTTGGCAATCGGCCGACCCAGAACCACGCCGGGCTCTGCTCTTCGTTCGCGAGCGTCCCAGCAGAGCGCATTGATCGCCGCCTCGGTCGGCCCGTAGAAGTGCTGAAGTTCTGCCTTGTGATGCGTCAGGAACCAATGGTGCAGGTCGTCGGGGAGGGCTTCGCCGCCGCAGTAGACACGGGTAAGGGTCGGTGTGTTCAAGAACTGACTTTCACCGCGCAGGGCCTCCAGGAGGGAAGGCACCAGATGGACATCGGTGACGGCATGCTCGGCCAGGATGCTTGCTAAACGTTTGGGTTCACCGCGTGTGCCGGGCGGTGGCAGAACCAGGGTTCCGCCCGCGTACAAGGGCGCCGTCATCTCCCAGAGCGAGATATCGAAGGCAAACGAGGCCAGCATCAAGAAACGCCGGTCGGTTCCGCAAGGCCAATGATGATGCGCCCATAAGAGCCGGTTGGCAATCGCGCCGTGGGGAACGACTACGCCCTTCGGCCTGCCGGTGGAGCCGGAGGTAAACATGATATAGGCGGCACTGCCCTCATCCAGGTCCAAAAGCGGCGCTTGTTCGGGTACTCTTTGCGGCCTTAGGGACAAGCGAATTTGCGTTCGGTTCTCGGTAAGATCCCCAATCTCCTGATCCGCTGTCAACACAACGGTACAGGCGCATTGGTCCATCATGTCCCGGAGGCGGGCCTGGGGAAGATCCGGAGCCAGGGGTAGATAGGCCGCGCCGGCAGCGAGTACGGCCAGGATGGCGATGATGGTTTCAGGGCGGTCGGCGGCCAGGACCGCGACCACGTCGCCGACCCCGATACCTTTCGCGGCAAGCCGATGCACCGACTGACGAACCAGGGTTGCCAGCTCTTGGTAGGTAAGGGTTAGCGGTGTTTCGCCGATAACTTCCAGGGCAATCGACGTCGGGGACCGTTCCGCTTGTTCGAAGAAGGGTTTGTGGACCAGCCGCGGAAGCTGCCGGGCTTGTTCCGTATCGTTCCAGGCGCTCAGAAGCGCGGCTTCGGTTTCGTCGATCAGGTTCAGGCCGGTGGGATCGACATGGGGCTGCGCGACCACTGACTGGGCCAGGCGCACGAAACGATCGGCAAGGCGACGAGCGCTTTGCGCATCGAACAGGTCGGTATCGTATTCCAGCTTGCCGTCGATGCCCTCCCCGCGTTCGAACAGATACAAACTGAGATCGAACTTGGCCACGGGTTGTTGGTTTTCCACGGCTTGCAGTTTCAATTCGGGAAGCTGCAAGCCGCTTTCGCCGGAGGGTCTTAGCGTAAAGGCAACTTGAAACAGCGGATTCGCATCGACTGTCGGGCGAATGCCCATGGCCTCCACCAGCATCTCGAACGGCAGGTCCTGGCGGGAAAACGCCTCGGTTGCGGTTCGGCGCACGTGGGCCAACAGGTCCGGGAAGTCGGTGGTGCCATCCAAACGGGTGCGAAGGACCAGGGTGTTGACGAAGAAGCCGATCAAGGGCTCCAAGTCCGCGTGCTCGCGGTTGGCCACGGGCGCGCCGACCAGGATATCGTCCGTGTCGCTGTAGCGCGCCAGCAGGAGATCGAATAGGGCCAGGCCGGTCATGAACAAAGTGGCGCCGGCGGCATTGCCGAGTGCGCGTAGGCCGTTTGTGGTTGTCTCATCCAGGCTGAACGCAACGTTATCGCCCCGGAATCGTCGTACAGCCGGTCGGGGCCGATCGAAGGGCAGGTCCAAACGCTCGGGGGCCCCGGCCAGGTTCTCCAGCCACCAGGAGGTTTGGGATTGTAGATGTCGGTCGTCCAAACGTTCTCTTTGCCAGGCGGCAAAGTCTGCGTATTGCAGCGGCAGCGGGGGAAGAGGCGAGGGGTGATCCGAGGCAAAGGCATGATAAAGCGCGGCCAACTCTCGGATGAGGATTTGAGTGGACCAGCCGTCGGCGATGATATGGTGTTGCGTCACCAGCAGCAGATAATCATCGTCATCGAAACAAATCAGCCTGGCTCGGAGTGGAATTTGGGTCAGGTCGAAAAGAAAACCCGCTTCTGCCGAGGCCAGGGCTCGGATCTCCTGCTCGCGTCGGGTCTCCTGGTCAATCCGTCTCGTTTCGCTGATCAACTGGAAGTCGCCGGGAGGGTGTACCTCCTGATAGGGCTCACCCTCAGCCTCGCCGAAGGAAGTCCGTAAGATCTCATGGCGTCGGACCATTTCGGCCAGGGCTCGTTGCAATACCTCACGTCGCAGGTTACCGCGCAGGCGCAGGGCGGTGGGGACGTTGTAGACGGAACCGGCGCCTTCCATCCGGCTTACCAGCCACAGGCGGCGTTGGGCAAACGAGAGCGGGAAGCGGTTGGTTGTGCGATCGACCCAGGGGATAGGTTCGACCCTTTGACCGCCTTGGGTTCGGTCCAAAAAAGCCAGTATTTCCTGCTTGTGGTCTTTGAGTTCGTTTTTAAGTTCGGCGGTCAGGGCGCCCTTGGCGGCGGTAAATTTCAGCTTGCCGTTCTCAGCGCGCAGTTGAATGCCCCGGCGACGGAACCGGATCAGCAAATCGGCAATAGTGCTCATGGGTCTCCTGGTTATGGGGGGATGACGAGGGGAACCGATAGAATTGGCATAAAAGGGTGGGCGGCATGGTCAAAACCAAAGGGTTCCAAGAGATGTTTACGTAAGAAGAGGTTTGGATGACCGGGTGTTTTTTCGGGTTTCCCGTTACAGGGGATGTAAAGTGAACTCCCGGGATGTTTGTCTCGGGAGACTGGCACTTACTTACGGGGAGGCGACGGCGAGTGCGCTGGGGCTAATTTGTTACCCTGTCGTCGAAAGGGTTTGGTGGCGGCTGCAAATCTCGATCTCCGCCGATTTCTTGGAGCGTGATCCCTCTGGCTTTCAGCGCCTCCGCTATTTCTTTTTTGTAAGCCTGGAAGGATTTTTGGTATTCCTCCTGAACTTCCTTCCAGGCAGCTTCCCTCGCTTCCTTCCAGACAGCTTCCCTAACTTCCTTCCTGATTTGATCCGCAATGGTCATCATGTATCCTCCCGCCACCTTTGGGAATGATTCTACCGCAATTTGAGCCGGTACTTAACTGGGGTTGTCCAATGAACTCCCGAGACGGTTGTCTCGGGAGTCCGGCACTTAATTTGGGAGGCGGCAACGAGTCCGCAACGGCTAATTAGTTGTCCTGTTGCCGGCAGGGCTTGGTGGCGGCTGCAAATCTCGATCTCCGCCAATTTCTTGGAGTGTAATACCTCTGGCTTTCAGCGCATCGGCTATTTCTTTTTTGTAATCCCGGAAGGATTTTTGGTATTCCTCCCTCGCTTCCTTCCAAGTGGCTTCTCTGATTTGATCCGCAATGGTCATCATGTATCCTCCCGTCTCCTTTGAGAATGATTCTACCGCAATTTGGTCCAGGATTTCCTTGTTTTCGATACGGCCGGCCTCGTAGAGGTAACGGAAGGTGGTGACCAGGAACTCCGCGCCGCCCCTCAGTTTTTCTACCTGCTGCATGTGGGG
>JASJCB010000317.1 GCA_030066195.1 Acidobacteriota bacterium | reverse complement strand
GAGGTTCTGGCCGCTGACGTGGTCAACCTGACCAGCGCAACCACCCTGCAAGGCGACGATGTTACCATCACGGTTACCGATGCGGGCGTCATGATCAACGATTCCAACGTGATCACCACCGATGTGATCGCTTCGAACGGAGTCATCCACGTGATCGACGCCGTTCTACTGCCCCCCGAAGAACCCCAGGATATTGTGGATACCGCCATTGCTGCCGGTTCCTTCAACACCCTGGTTGCTGCCGTTCAAGCCGCCGGTCTTGAAGACGCACTCCGCGGCGACGGTCCTCTGACCGTATTTGCCCCCACCGACGACGCTTTTGCAGCCCTCCCCGAGGGTACGCTTGAAGCCCTTCTGGCCGATCCCGACGCGCTTGCCGAAGTATTGCTCTACCACGTCGTGGCGGGTCAGGTCCTGGCTGCTGACGTGGTCAACCTGACCAGCGCAACTACCCTGCAAGGCGACGATGTTACCATTACGGTTACAGACGACGGCGTCATGATCAATGATTCCAACGTGGTCACCACCGATGTGCTCGCCTCGAACGGCGTCATTCACGTGATCGATGCTGTCCTGCTGCCGCCGGAAGTACCGGACATTGTCGATACGGCAATCGGCGCGGGCACGTTCAACACCCTTGTAGCGGCTATCCAAGCAGCCGGTTTGGAAGATGCGCTGAGAGGCGACGGCCCCTTCACCGTATTCGCACCCACTGACGATGCTTTCGCCGCTCTTCCCGACGGCACCCTTGAAGCGCTTCTGGCCGATCCCGAAGGTCTGGCCGAGATCCTGCTCTACCACGTGGTCGGGGATGCCCTTACCGCTGCTGATGTTCTGTCGCGCAACCAAGTGGCGACCCTGCAAGGAACTCGCGCCGCCATCACGTCGACCGACGCGGGCGCTTTCATCGACGACGCAAGAATCACGGCTACCGACATCACGGCTTCCAACGGCATCATTCACGTCATCGACGCGGTAATCCTGCCGGAGGCGGTCACCGGTCGTACCTACGAGGTTATCGTTACCAACATCACCAAGGGTCAGGTCTACTCGCCTCCCCTGTTGGTATCGCACACCTACCGGGTCAAGCCCTTCGAACTGGGCGGTGTTGCTTCTCCCGGCCTGAAACTGATGGCCGAAGACGGTGATGCATCCCTGCTGTTGGACGAGTTGTTCCCCTCCAACGATGTCTTGGACCTGCAGATCGGCGATGCCCCCATTGGCCCGGGTGAGTCGGTTACCTATAACTTGCAGGCCAGCGGTCGGTATAACATGGTCTCCGTGTTGGGTATGTTTGTGTCAACCAACGACACCTTCTTCTCGGCCACCGCCGAGGCGCCCCGCGACATTACCGAACTGTTCAAGCGCGCGTCTCTGACCTGCCCCGTCAATTCCGCAACCGGCAATGCCTACGATGCGGGTACGGAGTACAACTCAGAGTCTTGCGCTGATATTCCCGGACCGCCCTGCGGCAATCCCGGTGTCTCTCCCGATGAGGCCGGCGAGGGCTACATCTACATCAGTAACGGTGTCCACGGCAAGGGTGATCTGGATGCCTCTACCTATGACTTCAACAATCCCGCGGTCCTGGTGAAGGTCCGCTTGAACAAGGGTTGCCTGTAATCCTTTAACTGATTTCTAACCCCGCACTGGAAGGCACTCATCATCCAATAGGATGGTGGGTGCTTTTCTCGTTTCGGCCTTTGATTTCATCGCGACTTTGTGTCGGTTCAACTGCCGCTTTTGTCGGTTTACCGGATTCCCCTTTGCTATCGTCGAATTGGAGTGCAATATCCGGAGTGTAAAACAGCTACGCGGCCTTGTTGCTTTCAGCAGCCGGCAACCAGGTGTGTCAGTAGTCACCAAATTCTGTACTTCTAAGGAGTCATACATGAAAAAGGTAATCACGCTTGCACTCGCTACCGGCGTCGTTCTCTCCGGTTTCGCTACCCTGGTCAGCACCCCCGCACAAGCCGGCTTGACTTGTTTCCAGCAGTGCCGCCAGATCTGGAGCTCTTGCGACAACGATCCCTGCGCCTGCACCACCGAGTTCGAATACTGCCTGGCCAACTGCTAAGCGATCTTTCGAATAAGTGAGCCGGTCTTCCCCTGCGGACAGGCCGGCTTTTTCATGTACATTCTGAAAAAAATTCTCTAAGATACCTGAAACCAAACTCCGAAAAAAACGTAAAATCTAATGCTTATCGGTTTTCGATACCCTACTAACTGGATTAAATGTCGACTCATCTAGTTTTTCGTATTTAGTTTGCATTTTTACCTTTCCTATTGATTGAACAGGGTACGAAATATCGATGAGACCTTGGCTATTTAGTCGAAATACAACTGTAATCGACGACCCCCTTGCCTTATGGTCTCCCAAATTAGAACAAATAAGGAGTTCATTCATGAAAAAAGTAATGACACTTGCGCTTGCCTCAGGTATCGTCATCTCCGGTTTCGCCACTCTATTCAGCACTCCTGCTCAAGCCGGTCTGACCTGCTTCCAGGAATGCCGCCAGGAATGGCGCAACTGCACCGGTGATCCGTGCGGCTGTGTAACCGACTGGGAAATCTGCATCGCTAGCTGCTAAGCAACCGTGCATAAAATTTCAGGCCGGTCATCTCCTCTTGGGTGACCGGTTTTTTCGTCCAGGGCCTTGAATGCTTTTCAATTCACTCGAATATCCTGTCTTCCTGGCTGTTATTTTTTTCCTTTATTGGTTCGTCACCACTGGGAAAACCGCACGGAACCTTTTGCTGGTAACCGCCGGTTACGTTTTTTACGGCTGGTGGGACTGGCGCTTTCTTTCCCTGATTCTTATCAGCACCTGCGTCGACTTCAGCGTGGGCCTGGCTTTGGGCCGGACCGAGAACAAACAGAAAAGACGCACTCTACTGGCCTTGAGCCTGGTGACCAACCTGGGCATTTTGGGCACCTTTAAATATTATGATTTCTTTGCCGACAGTTTTGCCAACTTGTTGACCGCCGCGGGTTTGCAGGTCAACCCGATTTCGTTGAATGTCATCCTGCCGGTCGGCATCAGTTTCTACACTTTCCAGACCCTCGGTTACTCCATCGACGTCTACCGTCGCAAAATTGAACCCACGCGGGATGCGCCGGCGTTTTTCGCCTTCGTCAGCTTCTTCCCGCAATTGGTAGCGGGTCCCATCGAGCGCGCCGGCCAATTGTTGCCGCAATTCCAACAAACCCACACCTTCGATGCGAAAACAGCCCGGGAAGGTTTAGGCCTCATCCTCTGGGGCTTGTTCAAAAAGGTGGTCATCGCCGATACTTGTGCGGTGGTCGCCAACTTTATTTTCGCCAATCATGCCGCCCAGGGCCCATTGGTTCTGGCCGTGGGCGCAATCTGTTTTGCCTTCCAGATTTACGGCGATTTTTCCGGGTATTCCGATATCGCGATCGGTAGCGCCAGGCTGTTTGGTTTCAAGCTGATGACCAACTTCAGGACGCCTTACTTTTCGAGGGATCCGGCCGAGTTCTGGCGGCGATGGCACATCTCGTTATCCACCTGGTTCCGCGATTACGTCTACATCCCGCTAGGCGGCAGCAGGGGCAGGCGTGAAAGGGTGATTCTGAATGTTATGGCTACATTTACCTTGAGCGGGCTTTGGCACGGCGCCAACTGGACCTTTGTGATTTGGGGTTTCCTCAACAGCCTGTACTACCTGCCGAGTCTGTGGCAGGGAAAAAAGAAAACGGGCCGAACCGAAGAGACCGGAAAACTGCCCTCTTTGGATGCCTTGGGCGATATGGCCGGCACTTTCGCGCTGATCACCCTGGCCTGGGTTTTCTTCCGTGCACCGGATTTAGGAACGGCTTTGGCTTATCTCAGCGGTTTCTTCGATTTCTTCATTTTCACCGGTCTGGCCCAACTCAACCAGATGACCGGCGGCAGCTTCTATGGATTGTTCGTGCTGATCCCATTCCTCCTGGCGGTGGAGTGGCTGCATCGCGACCAGGAACACCCGGTACCGGTGGATCATTTCCCCACGTTGCTGCGGCGTCCGGTATATTATGCAATGGCACTGGCTGTCTTCGTATTGATGGAGCACCAACAAGCTTTCATCTACTTCCAGTTTTGAGGTCGCCCATGCGTCGGTTTTTGTTCAAAACAACTCTGTGGCTCGTCGGCTTCTTCCTAATTCTGAAAGCCGTGGGCATGCTGGACAATCTTGACCGCACCAATGAGAATATCCTGCGGATCCGTCAGGTGGGAACACTGTCGAACCTGGATGTGTTGTTCGTGGGGAATTCCTATACGCATACAGGCATCGATCCCCTGCAATTGCGCGAAAGCGGGCTGGAAACCTACAGCCTGGGCATCAATGCGGCCGGGGTCGCCTTTTATCGCCTTTTACTGGATGACTATACAAGGCAAACCGGTGCGATACCCAAGACCATCATGCTATTGGTCAGTCCTATGAGCTTCTCGCGTTTTGCCGATACCTTCCCCTCCATCCCGATCCACCGTTATCTCTACCACCCGCTCTCTAATGAGACCGTTGCCTGGCGGTTCGGCGCCCCCTACGACCAATTGCTCAGGCGCAGCTTCCGCAAGGGATTGGCCAATGCCCCCTTACTGTTTACCGCTGAAGAAGAAAGCGCCGATATGAAGGAAATGCTGACATATCGAGGCTTTGTCCCTTCTCGAATGACATTCTCCGGGAAAGTCCATCCCGAAATTGCCGCCTCCTACGAACCCCTCTCCAGGGACCCGTTCCCAATGGATTCTTTGGAAGATTTACAAGACCTGGCCTTGGAATACAGGAATAAAGGAGCCCGAGTAGTTTTCTACGAATTGCCGACAGGTGAAGCACCCGGACTATTCCACGCGCAATTTTTAGACGACTATGAGCGGGCCCTGGCGGATTTGAAAAAAAATGGGTTTGAAGTGCTCCGTATTCAGTGGGACACCCGCCCCTTGGATTTCCGTAATATGGATCATCTCAACTCAAGGGGCGCCGCCCGCGCCACCGGTGCGATTGCCGAATATTTATCCGAAAAGCCCGGCACAGCCGCGGGAGGGCACGCGGAGGAAAGCGTACGCTAAACCGTACAAGCACACGTTCACTGAATGGGTAACTTAAATGCTCTAAATAACTTATTCTCAAACTTCGTTCATTTTTCGACATTCTTTTTGGGGAAAAGGCCCGTATAATAATCTCGGAACATACGGTGCGCCTCCTTGCTAAACAGCACCGTGATGCCGGTAAAAACATTGGGGAACCGGGGGGACCATGGAGCATCATGTAGCGACGGGTCATCATTTGACACTTGTTTTCGCGGAGTTTGCCGAATATCTGGTGGGAAAAAATATCGACCCGGAGCAGATCTTGCCGGAAGCAATCGCGCTAAGGGCACAGGCCACACGGTCGGATTATCTCCACCGTCTACCAGGGCACCTGGGCGATCGCGTACACATCCTGAAGACTGGCGATATCAGCATCATCGGATCGGAGGACGGATGCAGCTACGCCATGAGCGAGGGTAGGAAATACTACCTGCGAGAAACACTCAACCGCCTGGAACCCAACCTGGACCCCGACATATTCATCCGTATCCACCGCGGCTACCTGGTCAATGTAGATTTCATCAGAGTTCTGGATCGCTGGCCGGGCGGCAAATTTTTGGTGACGATCGAGGACGTCACCCGCAAAAAACTGGCCACCAGCCGCACCGGCGCGGAACGACTGCGCAAGGTCCTGGGTCTGGCCCGTCCGGCCAGGGCTTGACCTACAAATAAGTTTTGTCCCTCAACGACATGCAACTATTGAGATCCCGACATTCGGGCTGACGTCAACTACGCAAGGCGTTGACGATTGATTCTTTAACCACCAGACCTGTCTTCCCCTTTTGGGTGTCGCTTCGAAAAACCAGGCAAATTACATCACCGTAAACAGGACTTTCCGGAAGCGCAATAAGGGGTTGATCCGGCCTGTAACGGGCAATGGTTTCCGGTAGGATGCCGACACCGATGCCGGACGCCGTTAAAGCCCGATTCACTTCCAGGTCCGTGGTGTAAAGGGTTCTTCGGCACCGCACCAGACCTGCCTTGGTTGCCTGTCTGATCAGGGTTTCCGATTGGAGCAGGTCGGGATTGACGATCAACAGACCCTCCTCCCCCGCTGCATCTTGCAGCGCCGTCGGCTTTTGACTGACCCAAAACTTGATCTCGTCCCGATACAGTTCCAGGATGGTGAGGTCCGGGTGTTGCGGCGGGTTGACCACAATCCCGAAATCGATGCGATGACTGATTACGCCCTCGGCGATGTGCCTGCTGAGATCATGCTCGAGAACCAGGTCCAACTTGGGCCAGGCCTCCAACAAAGCGCCGCAGAACCTGGGAAGGGTTTGCGCGGCAATGTTGCCGTATACACCCAGTACCACGCGCCCGCGCACTTCCTCTCCTTCCGCCTGCACCGCCTGGTTGACGGCTTCCCACTGTTGCAAAAGGTTTTCCGATCGGGCCAGAAAGGCTTCACCGGCCCTGGTAAGCCGGACACCGCGATTGCTCCGCAGAAACAAGGGCGCTCCAAGAGTATCCTCCAACTTTTTGATCGTCCAGCTTACCGTGGGTTGCGTCAAACCCAGGCTCCGCGATGCCGCGGTAACCTTGCCGACACGGGCTACTTCTCGGAACACGGTAATATCGCCGATAGAAATATCCATAGTTCCCTCACATAGATTTTCTCTATGGCAAATATAATGATAATCGATTTTTCTTTTGGGTGGGCAGACATCATATTATTTACAGGCTGTTTCCGGAAACGGTCAACTCGGAAGTGGAGTGGATCGTGAACAACACCAAATTGCTCGTCTTATTGACCATGCTCGCCGCCCTGACCGCGTTGTCGACCGATATCTACCTGCCTTCAATGCCGGGTCTTGTCGACATAATGCATACCGACATTGCGACTGTGCAGATGACACTCAGCGTATTCTTGTTCAGTTTTGCCCTGGGGCAACTCATCTACGGCCCCCTCTCCGACCGCTACGGTCGCCGCGGCCCCCTACTGGTTGGATTAAGCCTATATCTTGCCGCAAATTTCATCTGTGCAACCGCAAGCTCCATAGAAGTATTGCTGATAGGCCGTTTTCTTCAGGGACTTGGCGCCTGTGCGGGCGTGGTGTGCTGTTATGCCATTGTGCGTGATCTCTGGAGCGGCCGGGAAAACACCCGTGCTCTCAGTAGAATCGCGGTGGCAACTTCCCTGGCCCCGATCATCGCACCCGTCATCGGCGGTTTTTTGGAATCGCGTTTCGGTTGGCGCGCCTCGTTTTTGTTCCTTGGCAGTTTTTCGGTCCTACTGACAACGCTGATTGCGCGGTTCCTCCCGGAAACCGCTCCCAAGCAACCGGAGAAATCCGGAATATCGGCCGCTTACCGAAAGGTAATGGGCAACAGCACCTGGCGCATCTTCGCGACGGTCAACGCACTGAGCTTTTCAGCCCTGTTTGTTTTCATCGGCAGTTCAAGCGAATTGCTGGTAAATCAATACGGGGTGCAACCGGAAACCTTCGGTTTGTTATTTGCCCTCAATGCCTGTGTCTACCTGTGCGGCAGTTTCCTGGCCGCCGGGCTGTCCAATCGAATGGATGCGGCCCCGTTGGCCGTCATCGGTTGTCTTGCCGTGATCCTGGGCGGTTTGTCCATGAGCCTGGTCGGCCTTTTCGGCGTGGGCTCCGTTACTACGGTCTTGAGCACGACCTGTATGACAACCTTCGGCGCCGCGCTGGCCATGCCGGCAGGCGCATCCGGCGCTTTGCAACCGTTTGCCGGAGGAGCGGGCGCGGCTTCAGCTTTACTGGGCTGCAGCCGTTTCGGAATTGCCGCTGTCGTCCTGTATTTGTTGGGACGGATCGGCGTTTCCCCGCTGTCCCTGGGCGTCACCATGTTATTATGTGGTTGTGGGGGGTTGCAAGCCGCAAGCTTCAGGCTTCAAACGACACCCGGTTTGCCCGTTGACGACCTGGGTTGACCCGCCCCCGATTCAGTAGCAACAAACGAACCTCTCATCCGATCCAATAGACAGGGTTGCCTCGCAACAGACAAACCACTTGAAGCTTGCAGCACGAAGCTTGAAGCTTGTTCAGTTCGATCTAGTCGAAAAAAAGCAAATGAGCTATCCTAGAGGGTCTTTCGGCAGAGTAGGCCGAAATGACCCGATTTAGCGCCGAGGTTACCCGAATGATCGATGTCAATATCTTGCGAAATGATTTCGATGCCGTCAAAAAAATGCTGACCGATCGGGGCAGCAGCATCGACCTGACCGCTTTCAGCGATCTGGACAGTAAGCGTCGTCAATTGATTACCGATTCCGACAAATTGAAATCGGAACGCAAGTCTACGTCCAAGCAAATCGGCATGATGATCGGCAAGGGCGAAGACCCCGCCGAAATCAAGGCGCGCGTTGCCAAGATGGGCGACCGGATTAAAGAAATGGATAGCGAACTGGCGCAAACAGAGGAAGAACTCAACGACCTCCTGGCCGGCATCCCCAATATCCTCCATGACACCACGCCGATCGGAGCGGGCGAGGATGACAATGTCGAGGTAGATCGCTGGGGTACGCCCCGCGATTTCGGTTTCGAAATCAAAGATCATGTGGACCTCGGCACCGCTTTGAACATCCTCGATTTCGAAACCGCCGCCAAGTTGACCGGCGCCCGGTTCGCCCTCCTGCGCGGGGACGGCGCCCGCTTGGAACGCGCCTTGATCAATTTCATGATCGATGTTCACACCGAACAGGGTTACGAGGAAGTACTGCCGCCTTTTATCGTCAACGGCGACAGCATGTACGGCACCGGCCAGTTCCCTAAGATGAAGGAAGACGTGTTTAAACTGGAAGGGTTGAATTATTACCTGATCCCCACGGCGGAAGTGCCGGTTACCAACATCCACCGCAACGAGTTTATCGAAGAAGCCCGCCTGCCCGTTTACTACCAGGCTTTTACCCCCTGTTTCCGCTCCGAGGCCGGCGCCCACGGTCGCGACACGCGCGGGCTCATCCGCCAACACCAATTCAATAAGGTGGAACTGGTCAAGTTCGTACATCCGGAGGAATCCGACAAGGAACTGGAGAAACTCCGCAACGACGCCGAAGAAATTCTCAAGCGGTTGGAATTACCTTACCGCGTGATGGCCTTGTGTTCCGGCGATATCAGCTTCGCCGCGGCTAAATGCTATGATCTGGAGGTCTGGTTGCCCGGTCAGGGGAAATATCGCGAGATCTCCAGTTGTTCCAACTTTCGAGATTTCCAGGCTCGCCGCGCCAGAATTCGCTATAAGGGCGGCAAGAAAAAAGGCCTGGTCCATACACTGAACGGCTCGGGACTGGCCGTCGGTCGCACCCTGGTGGCGCTTTTGGAAAACCACCAGCAGTCCGACGGCAGCATTCAAATTCCCGAGGCCCTGCGGCCTTATATGAACGGCAAAGAAACCATTTCCAAATAAAATAGTAGGAGGGCATCATGTCCAGAGAGGTTGTTATCGTCAGCGCGGCGCGCACCGCTATCGGCAAGTTCCAAGGCGGACTTGCTTCCAAAACGGCGGTGGACTTGGGAACCATCGCCGCCAAGGCAGCCGTTGAACGGGCCGGCATTTCCGTCGACCATATCGAAGAAGTAATCATGGGCAACGTTTTGCCCGCCGGGCTGGGACAGAACCCCGCCCGCCAGGTGCTGATTCACAGCGGAATCCCCAACGGCGTCAGCGCTTATACCGTCAACAAGGTGTGCGGGTCCGGCCTGAAGTCCATTATGATTGCCGCAAGCGCCATTCGCGCCGGTGATTTGGATTGCGCCCTGGCCGGCGGCATGGAAAGCATGTCCAACGCACCCTACCTGCTGCCCAAGGCGCGTTCCGGTTACCGCATGGGCCACGGCCAGGTGATCGATTCCATGATTCACGACGGCTTATGGGACATCTATAACGATTTTCACATGGGCCACACCGGCGAACTGGTGGCCGAAAAGTACAACGTCACACGCAAGCGCCAGGACGATTATGCCCTGAAATCTCACCAGAAAGCCATCGCCGCCATTGACGCCGGCCGCTTCAAGGAAGAAATCGTCCCCGTGGAAGTTCCCCAGCGTAAGGGTGATCCCATCATTATTGACACCGACGAATCTCCCCGTCGCGCCTCTACTGTCGAGGCACTGGCCAAACTGCGCCCCGCATTTAAACCTGACGGCGGCACGGTAACCGCGGGCAATGCGCCCGGCGTCAACGACGGCGCCGCCGCGGTCATCGTCATGTCCGCCGAGAAGGCCGATGAGCTGGGCCTGAAACCCCTGGCCAAAATCGTGGACTACTG
>JASJCB010000032.1 GCA_030066195.1 Acidobacteriota bacterium | reverse complement strand
CCGGCTTGTTGACTGCCGGCGAGAAGGAGTTGAAGGTTCTCTTCATTGGGAACAGCTATACCTATTACCACGAGTTGCCCGCCGTTATGGCCCGTATGGTGCTTCGCCTCGACGGTCCAACCCGCATCGGCTCCCAGCCGGGCCATAACGGCGGGCAACTCGTGGTAATAGGTATAGCTGTTCCCAATGAAGAGAACCTTCAACTCCTTCTCGCCGGCAGTCAACAAGCCGGCGATTGCCGTCATCCCCAAGAGTAGAAAGATTTTTAATCGATTCATGAGTACTCCCAAACAGAAGAATTCGCCGACGTCTGCCCCGGTACGGCCTGTCCACTAAACGGTTGCAGGACTTTAGTCGCGTATCGTCAGTTTGCAGGATGCCTGGATTACATCTTTTTACAATCTTTGACACCGCGTTCACCACAATTGCCGGCGAGCTGACTAAGTTAAGAGGTGAGCGACAGTTCTACCGGATGCGCCTCATCGTTCGGTGGTGCGGGAAACTGGGCGTAAGGTTAGAATCACAGGCACACCCACTCGTCGACCAGACGTCCTGATACCCAACACTTCCCGTACCACCGAACGGTGGGGCGCTTTTCTCTGCGTCCCGCGGAACACATCGCTCGGATCAATCGAAAATCACCGTCCGGTTACCGTGGACGAACACCCGGTCCTCGAAGACAAGGCGCAGCGCCGCGGCCAGGGTGATTTTCTCCACATCGCGACCCACCACGGCCATGTCGCGAGCGCTGTGGGAATGATCCACCGGATGCACCTTCTGGGCGATAATGGGTCCTTGATCCAAATCATCTGTCACGAAATGCGAGGTCGCCCCGATAATCTTCACCCCGCGCGCGTACGCCTGCTTGTAAGGATTGGCCCCGATGAACGCCGGTAGGAAGCTGTGGTGGATGTTGATCATGCGATAGGGATAATGGGCTACAAAGGTGGGCGACAAGATACGCATGTACTTGGCCAGAACCAGGAATTCCGGGTCGTATTGTCCCACGGCCTTCAGGATTCGGTGTTCGTGGATCTCGCGGGTGCTGTTCTCGTGGGGCACGTGCACAAACGGGACGCCGAATCCCTCGACCAGGTCGCGCAGGTTTTCGTGATTGGCCACCACCGCCTTGATTTCTGCTTGTAATTCGTTTGCTCGCGCCCGGATCAACAGGTCGCCCACGCAATGTGATTCCCTGGTTGCCATGATCACGATCGGTTTCTTGCGCCTGGGGATCACCCGCAATTCGGACTCCTCGGGTAACAGCGCTTCCAACTGCCGCTCCAGTTCACAGGCGTCGGCCTCGCCCACGACCTCCGAGCGCATAAAGAACAGTCCGGCCTTCTGTTCCACGAATTCGCCGTTGCTGATGATGTTCAATTGCCAACGGTTGAAAATACCGGTAATGTCGTGGACCAGTCCGGGCCGGTCCGTGGTCGAGATATAAACGACAAGCTTCATGCCGAATGCCTCCCCTCAAGTCAGATTTGAATGCGCAGGTGGGGACGGCATATCGCTTATCGGGACAGGGGCCGCCGGTGAATAGCCATTTTACCCACTTTATTGTTTGCGCGACATGCCATACAATCACTAACCAGTAATTTACGGCTTTCCGCCGGAGTCGGAACCTCATGCGCCTCTTACATACATCTGACTGGCATCTGGGACATACCCTGCACGGTTTTTCGCGCGAATACGAACATCGTGGTTTTCTCTCCTGGCTCTTGCGCACCCTGGAGCAGGAAGCGGTGGACGCCCTTCTGGTTACCGGCGATATCTTCGATACGTCCAACCCGCCCACCTGGGCCTTGGAACAGTACTATCGCTTCCTGGCCGATGCGATCAAGCGCATGCCGACCCATTTTCAAATCGTGATCATCGGCGGCAATCACGACTCGGCCGCGCGGCTGAATGCGCCCACGCCGCTGCTGGATTCCATGAACATCCATGTGGTGGGCGGCGTTCCACGCGACGAGCACGGCCGCCTGGATGTGGCGCGGATGACCATCGCCCTGAAAAACCGTGCGGGTGAAATCGCGGCCTGGGTGGCCGCCATGCCCTTCATCCGCGTGCCCGACCTGCCGCCCCGCGACCCGGACTCCGAACTGGACCACTTTATCGCCGGCGTCAAAACCATGTACCGCGAATTGCTGTCCCACGTCATCGGTCGTTGCGATCAGCATCACGCCCTGATCGCCACGGGCCACTGCTATATGCAGGGCACGCGCATCTCGGAAGACAGCGAGCGCAAGATTTTGGGCGCCAACAAACACGCATTGCCCCTGGACCTCTTTCCACCACGTGCCGCTTACACCGCCCTGGGACACCTGCACCTGGCCCAGTTGGTCGACAAGCAGGGCGCCGTCCGTTACTCCGGTTCGCCTATTCCGCTCTCCTTCAGCGAGGACGAATACAAACACGCTGTCTACGTGGTCTCCCTGGAGGGCCCGCTCCTGGGCGATGTGCGCGAGATCCGCGTGCCGCGCCTGGTGCCCATGAAACGCATGCGCGGCATTCCCGAGGCCGATCTTGACAGTGTCCTGGCCGCCCTCGACGACCTCAGCCCGTTTGCGGTTGAAGAGGAACGACCCCTGCTGGAGGTTTCCGTCAAGGTAAGCGGCCCCGTGCCCGGTCTTCGCCAACGGGTGGAAAAAGCCTTGGAAAGCAAAGAACCGCGCCTGTTAAAGCTGGGTCTGGAGCGCCAAAACTCCGATCATCGACCCCTGGCTACCGCGCTGCCCGAAACCACGCTCAAAGACATGCAGCCTGAAATCGTCTTCGACCGCTGCTACCGGCATCAGAACGACGGCGACCCGCCCGAGGACTTGCGTACGGTGTTTTGCGAGTTGTTGGCCTCCGTTCGCGGAGCCGAGCAATGAAGATCCTGAAAATCGGCGGACAGAACATTGCCAGCCTGGCCCGAGAATTCTCCCTGGATCTGGAGGCAGAACCCCTGGGCAACGCCGGGCTGTTTGCCATCACCGGACCTACCGGTTCCGGTAAAACCGCCCTGTTGGACACCATGTGCCTGGCCTTGTTCGACCAGGTGCCTCGTTTTCGCGGCAAGGCAAACTTCAAGATTGCCGATCATCAGGCCAACGACGAAAAACTGGGCGCCAACGACGTCAAACACTTCCTGCGCAAGGGCGCCGTCAGCGGCTTCGCCCAGGTCCAATTTCGCGGCAGCGATCATCGCACCTACACCGCCCGCTGGGAAATCCGCCGGGCGCGCGGCAAGGTTTCGGGTAAGATCCAGGACCAGATCATGTCGCTGCTCGATGATGATACCGGCGCTGAACTCGGAGACCATCGCAAAACCGAAACCCTGAGGCTGATCCGGGAAAAACTGGGCCTGGACTTCGACCAATTCTGCCGCTCGGTCCTGTTGGCCCAGGGCGAGTTCGCCGCATTCCTGAAAGCCGACGCCAGGGGTCGTTCAGATCTGTTGGAACGCATGACCGGCACCGAAATCTATACTCGTCTCTCCGAGGCTGCCTTTCTACGCCACAAGCTGGAAAAAGACGCGCTGGAAACCCTGGAAATCCAAAAGGATGCCAGGGATCTGTTGGACGATGAGGTTCGCCGGAGAATCGAAACCGAGATCACCGAGTTGGAAACACGGCTGAAAGACCTGGCCGAACGCCACGAAAGCAATCGTCGCGACCTGGAATGGTACGACGTATTCGAAGAATTGGAGCAACGATACCGGGAGGCTGAACAGGCCTTGGAAAAGGCGCGAGCCGATCAGGCCGCCCTGGAGACCGAGCGCACTCTTATCGACACCGTTGTCGCGGCGTTAAACGTCATGCCCCATTTGGAAGCTCGCGACCGCGAGCTGGAAGCGGTGACACGACTGCAAACCGAAAACGGTCAAACCGAAATCCGCCTGACCGAACTGAGCCTGAAGCTGAAGACTGCCGAAAGCGCCGCCCACGCCGCCCTGGCGAAGTCTCGGGATGCTCGCGAGGTGCTGGATCGGGCCCACCCGGACCTGGCCCGAGCGCGTGGACTGGATTCAGCCTTACAAGAGGGCAAGACGCAACTGGAAGACGCCCGCCGGACTCTGCAAGAGGCTGTTTCCCAGCACAATAAGGTCAAGAGCATGCAAACCGATCTGGCCGAAACTATCGTCACCCTGGAACGCCGACTCGGCGAGGCAGAGTCCTGGTTTGAAATCCATCAGGACGACCGCGTTCTGGCCGATCAGTGGGACCATTGGGAGCGGCAACTGGAAAAACTGGCCGTCGATCTGGACCGAGTCCGCCGGGCAACGGGCCTGATCGCCGAAGCCGAGGAAGCCGGCGCTCGTTTGCAACCCGGACTGGAACAGGCGAAAGAAGAAGTCGAAACGGCAAAGTCCGCCCATGTAGATGCCGTTGCCAGGGCCGAACAAGCCAAAATGCATCGGCAGGAATTCGATCTGCCGTCCATTCGTCAAGAGATCGACGCCCTGACCGAGATGGACCGGGCGTTGGTCGCCTGTTCCAACCTGCTGACGCGCACGGCAGCCCTGAACCGGGAACACGGCGAAACCGTAACCAAAATAGAAAATGAAACCCTGCGCGGCCGGGAATTGACCACGCGCCTGGAAGAGTTGGAACGGGCCGGCGTTACCTGTGAAGCGCGTCGAGAAGAGGCCGTTTTCACCCTGGAAACCACCCGCGCGACCTTGTCACTGGAATCGCGCCGCCCTGAACTCTTACACGAGGGGCACCCCTGTCCGCTGTGCGGCGCCACGGATCATCCCTACCGAACCGGAGAAGCGCCCGGCCATCCCTTGCTGGATACATGGAAACAGCGGGTAGACGCCTTGAACGCCGAGCATCAACAGATCATCCGGGAACAAAGTGCGGCCCGGGCCCGCAACCAGGAAATCGCCCGAAACCTGGAGGAACTGAAAGCGGAAGCCGCAAAACAGGATGAGCGGGAAAAGACGCTGGCCGAGGAACGTCGACAAAACACCCGCCGCCTGGAGGAACTGAGTGTTGCCGTGGACCCCGCCGATGCAGGGGCGGTCGATAAAGCCCATGCCCGAACCGAGGAGCGCCTGGCCGAGTTGCAAACCGCCCTCAAGGAAGCGGAGACGGCCAGGGAGCGGGCTGTCGTCCTGGCCGAGAAGGCGGTGCTGGCGGCGGATCGTTTGCAACGGGCGGACCAACTTCTACTAACGCGAGAGCGGGAGTACCAGGCGGGTTTGGATCGCCTGGTCCGGTTGAAAAATGACCTGGCCGCGGCCGAAGAAACCCTCGCCTCGCAAACAGCCTCCTGCGCTCCCTTATGCACGGGCTCCCGTGACGCGGACCAACTATCACAAGACCCGCGAACCTTCCTTGACGACTGCCGGAAGGCGGCGCGTACCTGGGTCAAGGCTTGCGAGCGCCGTACTCGATTGCAAAACGAACTGACCGAGGCCGGAAACAAACAAACCGAAATCACCGCGTCCCTAAAGGAGGCCGAAACGATCCTGACTGCCCGCCGGGAAACCGTCAATACGCTGACAAAAGACCAGGACAAGCGACAGTTGGAGCGCGGGCAACTCTTCGGCGGAGAGCCCGTTGACCTGGTGGAGCGAAAACTACGCCTGACCCTGGAAGAAGCGGAAATCGCGGCAACGGAAACCCAAAAAACGGTGACCGATGTGAACAACGAACAACTGTCTCTGAACGAACGCTTGCGCCACGGCAAAGAAGACTTACAACGCCGTCGACTGGAGTTGACCCGTTTGTCGGAACGCCTGAATGAGATGCTGGATGCCAATGAATTGGACGAGGAGACGGTGCTACACCATCGCCGCTACGATCGCGACTGGTTGGAGGATCGTCGTCGCGGGTTGAACGATGCCGCGGGCGAGACTTCTCGCGCCGAAACGATACAGCGGGAAAGGGCGGGCAGACTGCAAGCCCATAAAGACAAAGGCATGCCCGCCTTCACGCGTGACGAGATGAAGCGAAGCCACCGGATCATTCAAGAGGAAATCGAAGACCTGCGCAAGGAAAGCCATGAAAAGCGGGCGCAACTGACGGCCGATCGCCGCAAGCGCGAGCGTCTGGCTGAGTCGTTGCCGAAAATCGCGGAACAAAAGCACCGAACCAAACTGTGGTCCAAGCTCAACGACCTGATCGGGTCTCACGACGGTCGAAAGTTCCGCAAATACGCCCAAAGCCTGACCTTGGAACTGTTGCTGGAACTGGCCGATGTTCACCTGAACGAACTGGAACCCCGCTACCGGTTGCAACGGGTACCTCACGAGGACCTGGAACTGCAAATCATCGACCGTCACATGGGCGACGAGATCCGCCCGCTGAACAGTCTATCGGGCGGCGAGAGCTTCCTGGTCTCCCTGGCCCTGGCCCTGGCGCTGTCCTCGTTATCCTCAGAGCGTACGAATATCGAAAGCCTGTTCATCGACGAGGGCTTCGGCAGCCTGGATGCGGAGACGCTGGACATCGCCCTGTCGGCCCTGGACAACCTCCAGGCAACGGGCAGACAAATAGGTATCATCAGCCACCTGAGTTCGATCGCCGACCGCCTGGGAGTCCGCGTCAAACTGGTAAGAGCGGCCAACGGCTCCAGCCGAATAGAAACCGCGGTAAACTGAACAGGCCCCGCGAAAGCACGCCGGGAAACCGGCGCCTTGCCCGGCGGGGTCCAGGGGCGGCAGCCCCTCAACCTTGCCACTTGTAACTTTAAACTTGAAACTTGAAACTCCCCATACTATGCTTGCCGGGTTCGACTTATACGCCGGAAGCCCGGCAATTGCCGGGTTCGGAGCGGGTTTTTTTGAATTGCCCATTCCATCAGGAGGAATCGGATGCACGTTCTCTTTGTTGCACCGCACTTTCCCGCCTACCAGAAGCAGTTCGTCCGCGCCTTGAAAGCGGTCGGCGCTCATGTCACCGGTATCGGTGAAGCTCCCGTAGGCATGTTGCCCGACGATTTGAAGAGCTGGCTTGACGGCTACGAGCAAGTCAGCAATGTTTGTGACGAGAACCAGATGTACGACACGGTCCGCCGCATCCAGAATCGCGGCTGGGTGGACCGTATGGAAGCAACCATCGAGGCGCATATGCTCACGGCCGCTCGTGTGCGCGAAGCCTGCAAGATACCGGGCTTGAGCTACGAGCAAACCGTGCTCTGCCGTGACAAGACCATCATGAAGGAGTTCATGAGAAAGCACGGCATTCCCTGCGCCCAATCCGAGGCGGCGGCAACCCCGGCGGAGGTCAAGGCTTTTGCCGATCGCGTGGGTTATCCCATCATCCTCAAACCGCGCGGCGGCGCCGGTGCCGCATCCACCTGGCGGGTGAACAACGAGTCCGAGTTGGACCCCGCCCTGGTTGACACCGGGGTGGCCGGTGGTCACAGTGTCGCTTTGGAAGAGTTTATCGAGGGCCACGAGGGTTTCTACGACACCTTGACCGTGGGTGGTCAGATTGCCCACGATTTCGTCAGTCATTATTACCCCAACGTGTTGGAAGCCATGCGCACTCGCTGGATTTCCCCCGTGATCATCACTACCAACCGCATGAATGCGCCCGGCTATGACGAACTGAAGTCACTGGGTAGAAAGGTCATCGGCGAACTGGGGCTACATACCGCGCCTACGCATATGGAGTGGTTCTACGGACCCAAGGGCCTCAAATTCTCGGAGATCGGCGCCCGTCCTCCCGGCGTGGGCCAGTGGGACCTGTACTGCGCGGCCAACGATGTGGACCTCTATAAGGAATGGGCCTTCGGCATAGTCAAGGGCGCATGCCCCAGTCCACTTTCGCGGAACTACTCGGCGGCCATCATCACCTTGCGTCCGAACAGGGACGGACATATTCAGGGCTATCAGGGGCTGGACCTGATCGAAAAGAAATACGGCAAGTGGATTATCAAAAGCCACATCCCACCGGTAGGCGCCCCCACGCAACCGGTGGAGGCCGGCTACATGGCCAATATGTGGATTCAAATCAAATATCCCGACTACGACGACCTGCGCGCCATCCTCGAGGAAATCGGTGAAACTGTTCAAGTAATAGCAGGCTAAGGAGCAACAATGGCGGAACAAGGCAACGGACCACGGATTTTAATGGTGACCCCGGAGATCACCTACCTGCCCAAGGGCATGGGTAACTTTGCCAACTATCTCACGGCCAAGGCCGGCGGCCTGGCCGATGTTTCGGCCACGCTGGTAAGCCAGCTCTATGAGGCCGGTGAGGATGTACATGTGGCTTTACCCAACTATCGCACCATGTTCAGCAAGAACATCGCCCAGTTTATCAAGCAGGAATTGGATGTCTATCGATCGGTCTTGCCCTCCGACCGCATTCACCTGGCCGAGGACCGCTGTTTCTACTATCGCTCCAAGGTATACGACGATTTTGCTTCCGAAAACCTGAAGCTGGCCATGGCCTTCCAAAGGGAGGTCATCAATAACATCTTGCCGCGAGTGCACCCCGATATCATTCACTGCAATGACTGGATGACCGGGCTGATTCCCGCGGTTGCCTATCGCATGAGCATTCCCTCCCTGTTCACGGTGCACAACATCCACACGGTAAAAACCACCCTGGAAAACATCGAGAACAGCGGTATCGACGCGGCCCAGTTCTGGACCAACCTGTATTTCAACCGCCCGCCCGATAACTACGAGGAGACGCGAGGCGACAATCCGGTCGACTTCCTGGTCAGCGGTATCTTTGCCGCTACCGCCATCAACACGGTCAGCCCCAAGTTCCTGGACGAGATCGTGGAGGGACGTCACCCATTCATCCCCGACACCATTCGCAAGGAATTTTCCCGTAAGAAGCACAACGGCCAGGCCGTGGGCGTGCTGAATGCGCCCGATGCGAGCTTCGACCCGCGAGTGGACGAATACATTCCCCATCGCTTTTGTCACGACGATCACTACACGGGGAAAAGGAAGAATAAAGCGGCCTTGCAACAAATGCTGGGCTTGGAGGAAGATGTCGACGCGCCGCTGTTCTTCTGGCCGTCGCGGCTGGACCCCGTGCAGAAGGGATGCAAGTTACTGGGTGATCTGTTCTACGAGTTGATCGCCCGCTATTCCCGCGAAAAGCTGCAGATCGTCGTCGTGGCCAACGGTCCTTACCAGAAGGAACTGCACCATATCGTCCGTCACAGCGACCTGCACCGGCGCGCCTCCATCTGTGACTTCGAGGAGGGCCTGTCCCGCTTGGGTTACGCCGCGGCCGATTTCCTGTTCATGCCCTCGTCCTTCGAACCTTGCGGGCTGCCGCAGATGATCGGGCCCATTTACGGCACGCTGCCCGTGGCCCACGATACCGGCGGCATTCACGATACCGTCTCCAATCTGTCGGTGAAGGATCATCGCGGCAACGGTTTCCTCTTCGAGGTGCACGACGTGCTCGGCTTGAAATGGGCCGTGGAGCAAGCCATGAAGTTCCACGCGCTGCCCCTGGAGGTGAAGGCGCCGCAGATCACGCGCATTATGACCGAGGCCAAGACCACGTTCAACCAGAAGAACAACACCGACAAGTACAAGGAAATCTATCGCTCTCTGCTAAATCAAGGTAAAGTCAAAAACGATTGAGCCGCGTTTTACATGAAACTGACATTAAAAAAAGGCAGGTATTGTTAGAATCCCTCGCCTTTGCGGGCCATACGGGTCCCGAACATCTGCTAATCGGTCCCTTGCGACCGGAGTGAGGTTGGCATGAACGTGCTGATGATTTCACCGGGATACCCGGGAGAGATGCCGCATTTCACTAAGGGTCTGGCCGCCGCGGGCGTGCGTATCTTCGGCCTGGGCGACGGACCCCAGGCGGGGTTGCCCCAATCGGTACAGCGCCTTATGAAGGGCTACCTCCAGGTGCCCTCGTTGTGGGATGAAAAAGCCGTGATCCAGGCGGTGCATCGTTGGAAGGGCATGGCTACCATCCACCGCGTGGAATGTTTGTGGGAGCCCGGCATGGTGCTGGCCGCCCGCTTGCGCGAGGCGCTCGGGGTTCCCGGTTTGACCGTGGCCGAAACCATCCCCTACCGAGACAAGGAACAGATGAAGCGTCGGCTGGACCAACACAACATCCGCACGCCCAAGCACTTTCTGGCCGCTACGGTCGCCGAATGCTGGGACGCCGCCGCCGAGATCGGTTTTCCGCTGATCATCAAACCCATCGCCGGCGCCGGTTCGGCCGATACCTACCGGGTCAACGATCGCGATGAACTGCGCGCCGTGTTGCCGCGCCTGGGCCACGTGCCCCAGGTCAGCGTGGAAGAGTTCGTGGACGGCGAGGAATTCACCTTCGACACCATCTGCGCCGACGGCAAAATTTTGTATTACAACATCGCCTGGTACCGCCCGCGCCCCCTCGTCGCTCGCGGTCACGAATGGATCAGTCCCCAGGTCATTGCCCTGCGCAATGTGGACGAACCCGATCTGGCCGAGGGCGTGAAGATGGGCTACGCCGTCATCAAGGCGCTCAAGTTCCAGAGCGGCTTTACCCATATGGAATGGTACCGCAAGGCGGACGGCGAGGTGGTCTTCGGCGAAATCGGCGCACGCCCCCCGGGCGCTCACCAGGTAGACCAGATGAATTACGCCTGCGACATCGACGTGTTCAAACAATGGGCGAACGCGGTCTGTCACAGTAAGTTCGAGGGTGCGGCGCAGCGCAGGTACAACGTGGCCACCATCTACAAACGGGCGCAAGGCCGGGGGACGATTTACAAAACCACGGGCGAGGAACTGCTGGAGAAATACGGCGAACACATTGTGTGGAACAACCTGTTGCCGTTGGGTAGTCGTCGCCGGAACTGGCGTCACACCCTGGTCTCCGACGGTTTCATCATGTTGCGTCACCCGGATTTGAAAACCACCCTTGCCATGGCGGACGACATCGGCACTAATTTTCAAATGCACGCGCGGTAGGAGGTCGGCATGCGGAAGGTGGTTTTCGTCGCGCCGTTTTTCAAGCCGGCCACGGTTCGTTTCATCCAATCGGTGGCAAAACTTGAAGAGATTCGGCTGGGTCTCATCAGCTGTGATTCTCCCAAGAACCTGGGTGACGGACTACGAGCCCGCATCGGGCATCACGCCCATGTGGGCAACTGCATGGACGCGGGCCAACTGGCGATTGCAACTCGCCGGTTGTACCGGGAGATGGGTGGTATCGACGTGATGTTCGGCGCCCTGGAAGAGATGCAGGTGCCCATTGCCCGCGTGAGAGATTTTTTGGATATCCCGGGCCTGCGCACGGAAGCGGCGATCAACTTCCGCGACAAAGCCCGTATGAAGTCGGTTTTGCGCGCCAACGACGTGCCTTGCGCCCGTCACTGCCTGGTGACCAACGGACCGGAGGCCCTTGCTTTCGTGCACGCGGTCGGTTTTCCGGTGATCGTGAAACCGCCTGCCGGAGCGGGGGCCCGCGGCACCTTCCAGATTGAGAACGAAGCCCAATTGCGCGACTACCTGGGCGCCTATAAACCCGACCCCCGTCGCCCGACCCTGTTCGAGGAGTTTATCAAGGGGGAGGAGTACAGTTTCGAGAGTATCAGCATCCACGGAAACGTCGTTTGGAGCTCATTGACAAGATACTATCCCAGCCCGTTGGAGGTCCTGGAGAACCCTTGGATTCAGTGGTGTGTATTGTTGCCCCGCGAGGTGGAGCACCCGCGTTTCGAGAATATCCGCGCGGCAAACGACGCGGCTCTGAAGGCGCTGGGCATGGGAACGGGACTCAGTCATATGGAGTGGTTCCGGCGCACGGACGGCAGCGTCGCCATTTCAGAGGTCGGAGCCCGGCCGCCGGGCGCCCAGATCATGTCGCTGATGAGTTACGCCACGGACAAAAACTTCTACGACGCCTGGGCTGAGCTGATGGTCTTCCACCGCTTCCACGCCCCTGAACGACGCTATGCGGCGGGTGCGGCCTACCTGCGCGGCACGGGCCGGGGCAAGGTGAAAGCCGTTCACGGCTTGGACCGGGCGCAAAAGGAACTGGGCAGCGTGGTGATGGAAGCCAGGCTGCCCCAACGCGGTCAGGCCAGGAGTTCAAGCTACGAGGGCGAGGGCTACGTGATTGTGAGACACCCGGAAACGGAGGTGGTCAAGAAGGTACTCCACCGCCTGGTCTCACTCATTCGAGTGGAATACGAGTAATCAGGGCTTTTCCGCCGGAACGATGAAGGTGTCGTCGGCAAACTTGGGGTTCAAAACAAAATCGTGAAACTCGAAGCGGGTGCCTTCGCCGTCGGAACCGATGATTTCGATTTGCGCGGGCAGCCAGTTCTTGTCGAAGATGACTTCCACGTGGTAGGTGTCGTCATCGCGAGGGCGTAACCTGAAGATATCGGTCTTGCCGTCATTCTTGCGGTCGATAAGGAACAGCCCGGCCAGATCGTCGCCGTAAAGCAATACGCGCACAATGGGTTCGTCGCTCAGTTCGGCCTGTTCCAGCCTGCTCTCGCTGTCGGCCATGGCATCCCGTTCGAAAGCCGTTTTGCCGTCCCAGATGCGCTGGATTTGCTCGCCCTCGGTATAGTCCATGCGCATCTTTCCGGGCCTGGCTATGGAAAAGGTGCCGGCGGCATAGGTTTCGTCGAAAAATGCGCTGTAGGTTTCCTGGTTGAAAGAAACCTGGAAACGGTTCAACCGGGCAAAGGCCTCGGTGACGGATTGTTTGACGGCCGGGTCCAATTGAAAACCCAGGCAGAGGAGAAAGATCAGACTGTTCATGCCGGCTCCTTCACGTGGTCCGCGGCGGGACGCACCCATATCCTTCCATGATTGGACGTACGACGGGCGCCTTCAGCCGACATCGATATCGATGGATACCTTAATCCGTCGTCGGCCGTCTTTCAACTCGTGGGTTTCCACCTTCAGGAGATGGGTATCGATGACATTTTCGTCCTCATCCAGGAACACGCAGTTCAGTTGGGCATGGTCGAAAGGCGCCTTGACCTTGATGGACTTGCGTTCCATCTTTCCGGTCTTCTTGTCGTCCACAAGACCGGTCAACAGGTCGTCTACCGACGCTTTCTGTTTTTTCTTCGGACTGATGGTTCGGGTGGAGATCCGGCTCGTCATGGTCTTCAGATCGGCCAGGGATGCATCGATACTGGCCGCGCGCGGCTTGCGGGCCGGAGCGGGTGCAGCGGCTTCAGGCGTGGGAACGGGTTCCGGCTCGGAGGCCGGGGGCTCCGGCTCTTCCTCTGAAAGTTCTTCTTCGATCACGGATAGACTAGGCTCTTCCTCTGCCTCGGACAGCTCCGCTTCTTCCTCGAAGGTGGGTAGACTAGGCTCTTCCTCTGCCTCGGACAACTCCGTTTCTTCCTCGAAGGCGGGTAGAACTTCTTCTTCCTCTACCTCGGGCAGTTCCGTTTCTTCTTCGAGGGCGGGTAGAATCTCTTCTTCCCGATCGAGCGGTTCCTCAGCCGAGGCGCGGACTTCGTCCACCACATGCTCGATCGGCGCAAATTCATCCAGGGATTCCAGGTTTTCCAGCACTTCCGAGTCGTCGATTGCTTCCAGTTCATCATCGTCATCATCCTCGATGATGGGCAGCAGTTCGTCATCATCGTCCACCTCCAAACCGGAGGGCGGGGGGAAATCGGCTGAGTCCGATGGTTCGGTGCCCAGCATAAACTGATCATCGGGCAGGGGTTCCAGGTCCAGGTCCGGTTCGGGATCGTCTTCAAGACCCGGGTCGGACGCGGCGGGCGACGGCGGCGCTTCATCGTTATCGTCGAATGCGAAGGGATCCAGGTCCTCGTCATCTTCCGCGCTCATTTCCTGCAGGTAGGCGTTGGCAATCGCGCGAGATTCCTCGGGAACCTGGGCGTCGTCTTTATCGTGAATCTTCAACTCGGGAACACTGTCATCCAAGGATGCGGAAGCTGCCTCGGCCTCGACCGGATTCGGTTGCTCTGCCACCACGTCTTTCAGGGAGTCGTCTTCCCAGTCCTCGAATTCGGACATGTCCAGTGATTCGGTGTCCAGATCGTCGTCGTCATCGAAATCGAGTTCCATGTTTTCCAGGGTTTTCTCGAAATTGTCCTTGTCCTCGCCGTCCATATCGGGATCGGCCAATTCGGTAAAGGTGTCCGAATCCTCGATTTCGGGCGGCGCCTGGCCGGGCTCATCGGGCAAGACCGGCGCGGACGGTTCCTGCTTGGGCGGTTCGGTGCGGGCGCTTGCCTCTTTCAACTGGTTACCCTGGGACTTCTGGTTGAGTATCAGCAAGGTTTGCTTGGAAATCTCGCGCAGGGTTTCGAAAACGCCCACGCCGTTCAAGGCGGAGGCTTCTACGGTGGGACAGTCCATGGGGTTCAAGACGCGGTTCATCTCTTCCACGGAAGCCACATTGGGAAGATCGCGCTTATTGAACTGAATCACCAGCGGGACATCCCTGACGGTCAGGTTCAACTCCTTGAGATTCTCTTCCAGGTTGTTGAAGCTTTCCCTGTTGGCGTCCATCATGGGTAATTGGGAATCGGCCACGAAGACTATGCCGTCCACGCCGCGCAGCACCAGTTTCCGGGTCGTGTTGTAGAACACCTGGCCGGGAACCGTGTACAACTGGAACTTGGTCTTGAAACCGCCGATCACCCCCACTTCCATGGGCAACAGGTCGAAAAACAGGGTGCGGTCGGTTTCGGTGGCCAGGCTGACCATTTCTCCACGGGACCGCTCATCGGTATTTTTATAAATCGTTTTCAGGTTGGTGGTTTTGCCACCCAGGCCGGGGCCGTAATAAACGATTTTAGCAACCATTTGCATGGTCGAGTAATTTAGGAAAACCATCCGGGCTCGCTCCGAGCAAACGTTAAAAAACTAGAGATTTAGCATAGCACAGCAGCCCGCGTGGAACCAACGGGGTTCTATAAGAAAATTGAAGACCTGACGATTGCCTAAAAACCGGACCTGGATCTTACCGACTCAAGAACCTGGATTTTGACCTTGTTAGAGACATATTCACCGTCGTTGATGATCAGTTGAAAGGACCAACTTCCCACCCGGCGCAACACCTGGTCATAGTAGAAGGTGTCATTTTTATTTTCGTTCTCGTCTTGGAAGTTGCGGGATTCGATGATCTGTTCCCGCTTGTAGTTCAACGGGCCCCTGATGACCCACTTCACTTCTTTAACATCTACCGCAATTTGACGCTCGTTATTCTCCAGGTAGGCCACGAAGTTCACCGGCAAGGGCGTGTAACCCCGGTTCCTGTCGGCGGAAAGATTGATACGGGTTCTGCCCTCGTCAAACAATTCCAGGTCGGATTTTTTATCGTTACAGGCGGGGAGCAGAAGTAAGGTGAGAAGGGAAACGACGACGATACGCATATTGGGACGACTCCTTTGGTCAATTGGGTCGGCGGTAGGGAAAATACCCTGTCCCTAACTATAGTGTACGTCATCCGGCGTTACAAGTCTGCCGAGGTTGATTTCCCGGGAAGACAATCGGAGGAAAAGCCGGGCACGGTATCGTTCTCCAGCGTGGGGATTGTTGCTTGGAAAAACACAACACCACGCCCGGGCATGGGATCGATTGAGTCGAAAAATGCGCTTGTGTTGCCGGGTTGATAGCCGGTTGCCCTCTTCAAAACTCCCTTCAATCCCGGAAAGTATGCCGTATGGTCTGAAATTTGACAACTTCGGCCCGGGTTTCGAGGTCTTAGAGCCGCTGAGTTTCAAACCTGTACCGCTAAAAACAACCGAAGATGACGTTTGGTTGGGCTGTTTTCCCGGGAAAAGGTCCCTTCAAGACTCCTCGAAGGTAACTTATCCCGAGCACGGAACCACCCGGCAAGGTTGCAACCGGTTCTGTTCCCGGGAACGGAACCACCTTCGCGGTCCGCGGGTGGTCCCATTCCCGTGCAAAGTGCTCCTTGAACCGGTTTGAACGGACTCATCATTTGCAAAAGTTGATGACTTCCGGTCGATTTACGCAACCCACATCCAAATAGGGTGGTTTTTGGATAAGTAAACGGAAAGAGCCGAATTCGACACTGTCTTCTGATCAGATTGAGGGTTTTACTCAGGAGATCCGGCTTCAGCATATGTTCTTCATCGGCACATTTTCGGAGCTGGATCACCTCTTATTTATTTTGTAATGGAAACATTTACTTTTTTGCTAAAATCATGTCCACGAATTATGTTTTGAATCTACAATTCCAGAGGAGTCATTATGAAAAAAATGTCATTGACCAAGCTTCAAATTCGCAGTTTCACCACTTCAGAGGAGCGCAACACCAAAGCCGGATGGGAATTCCAGGTGACGAACGAACAGGCCTGCGCGACCGGTCCCCGCGAGATTTGTACGGGTAGAACCTATTGCTGGAGCCAATGCGTATAGCGTCTCGCGCTAAATCACGTCAATAAAAGCCGCCCCCGGCATATTTATTCCAGTAAAACCGGAAACGGGGCCGGATGAATCCGGCCCCGCCCATTGAATTGCTTTAAGAGTTTCGAGTTACGGCAGGAAGTAGATCTTGCCGGTGGTCACATAACCGGAGCCGCCCCAGCAGAGACCGCTGGATTCGACGATGTACCGCGCGGAACCTTGCAGGCAGACATTGAAGCCAAAGCTGATGCCGCCGTTGCCGCCGGTCAGTTTGGTTTCGTAGGGCGTACCGCTGATGATTTGGTAGGAGTAGGTTGTATTACGGTTGAAGGCCGAGGCCAGGACGCGTACAGTCGTGCCCTGGCTGGTCAGGTCTACCTCGATGCCGAACAGGTCGCCGTCCGCGGAATCACTGCCTACCAGAACCTGCTCCAGGATGTAGGAACTGTAGTTCCAGCGGTAGATATAAACACCGCCGGTTTCGTCCGTGCCGTCCAGGTAGCGGGGCGCGCCCACGGCCAGGTAGTCGCCGTCGTCGTCAACGCCGATGTCCGCGCCGAAGGTTTCGCCGCTCGTATATCCCGTCAGGGTCTGGTCCAACGTAAAGTTGAAGGTGCCGCTCATCTTCATGATGTAGACGGCGCCCTCGAAGCTCGCATTGATCGGACCGGCCAGGAAGGCGCGATCGTTGGCGAAGTAGAGGTCTTCGATGCCCAGCAGACTGCCGGGATAGTTGAATACCTGGCGCTGATAGACGCTCAGGCTGAAAGGGGATACGTAGGTTTGGAAGGCATAGACCTGATCATCGCGGGGGGCGTCGACCAGGATCATGTTGTCGTTGATTTCCACGGTATCGCCGAAATCGGCGTTGGAGCTGAGTGTACCCGGTTGAAGGCGCGCTTTCTGCACAAAACCGCTGCCGGTGTTGTGGTATACATAGACGGCCCCGCCGCCGGTTTCAGCGGGTGCGCCGATGACCGCCACATCGCCGTCGATGGCCACGGACGCACCGAAGAAACGGGCGTTAGCGGGAGCGGTGATGCGCTGGTAGAGGGACACCTGGTTATTGACGATTTGGTAGATGTAGACCTCGCCGTCAAAGTTGTCGTGAGACGGATTGCTGACAATGGTGTAGAACGCGGTGGAGTCCATATCGGCTCCAATGACGTCGTTGGAAGTAGCGGGGTTGGAAGAGCTGAAGGTGGGGCAGATTTGCTGGTACTGAGCCAGGCTGAAAGAAGACACAAAGAGCCCGATAACGGCAGCCGCCGCAAAACGTGAAAACATGTTATATCTCCATTTTAGTGCTTGAGATTGTCGTATCCCGTGCCCTCTTCACACGGAATACAGGCGCTTCAAATCCGGTAGCGCATAGTCTCGCGAGCGGACTTGGCGCCTTTGGTTGAAGGAGGGACAAAAGAGGGAATATCCCATCAGGTGATAAATGCGGCTTCGGGAAATTACTTCTGATTCGGAAGAATGGTCTTTCCCGAGACCGACCGACGTAAGTCTACCTTAAAATACCTTTCCGGTGGGGAAATTTCTAAAGTTTCCCACAAAAAAATGACCGTTGTTTCGAGTTGTTTGCGCACGGCGGAAAATCTGACAAAAATTCACATTACCTGATACCGAGTATCATTCATCGCCGGCTAAAAGCCTTCAAAATCAATGGATTGGTCTGGCACGTGCTATGCAAATCCTTTCATGGGGGGTTACCCGAAAGGAGGAACCAATGTCCAGTGTCGTTACCAACCCGACGAATGCGGCCAATGCCGGGGAAGCAGTCAAAGAAACCGCTCTTCCGACCGCGCCGCCTGCCAAACCCATGGATGTGTTAACCCAAGCGGTGGCCACCCGCTTGACCCAAGAAACCGTTGCCGATTTGGAGGACGCCAACCAGGTCTTCGGCGCCAAAAATTCAAGCGGCGGCACGCCCATCGTCATCACCCCCAAAAGAACCGGTAAAACCAATACGCTGGCCCTGGTCCTGGGCATCGGCATGGCCTTTACCGCCCTGTTCCTCAGCCAGATCCCGGTCTTGGGTGAGGCGATCCAACCCATTATCTTTTCCGGTTTCGGCATCGTCACCTTCTGGCCGATTATGCTGGGCCTGCTTACCTGGGGCATCTACCCGCTGGTGGTTTTGAAGATTCCCAGCGGCGTCTATGCCATGATGACCAAACACGGTCGCTTTGTGGGTATATACGATGCCGGTAAGCATATCTTGCCGCCCTGGTATCGCGTTGCCTATATGGTCACCCGCCAATCCACCAGCTACAACGCCCCCGTCAAAGACTGTCCCACCGCGGATAACGTGATGGTGAAGATCGATCTCCTGCTGGTCTTCCACGTGGAGGATCCCGAGAAATTCGTCTATAAACTGGGCGCGGAGAAATTCGGTGACCTGTTGGCAAGCACCGCGGAAGAGGCTATCCGCGGTCTGGTGCGCGGCACCACCCACGACCATGCCTATGAACTACGCGGCAAGGGCGCTGACCAGATGATCGGCAGCCTGAATGAAATTTTCACCGACTACGGCATCAAATTCTCATCCGCATCCATCACCAACGTGGTCCTGCCCGGTGAACTGAGCCACGCGCTGGAAAACCAGACGGTATTTCAAGCCAAAAAGCGCGAACAGGAAAAGCAGCAGGAATACGAGATGAAGGTGCTCAACGATAAGGAGGCGTTGGCCCGCAACGAATTGGATAAAAAGAACGAACGCCTGGAGGCAGACGAGCAGGCCAATAAGAAACGCCAGGCCATCATGAAGGAAACCGCAGAAGTCGAGGCTCAGAAACTCAAGCGCCTGGCCGAGATCAACGCGGAACAGCGCGCCAACGTGATGAGCATCGAGGCAGAGGGCAAGCGCCGCGCCTCGGAACTGGAAGCGGAGGCTATGAGCATCAAGGCTGAAGCGGAAGGCAAAGCCGCCCAAGACCTGGTGAAGGTCCGTCTCTTCGAATTGGAAAACAAGCGGCTCGAAGTATTGGCTTGCCTGGCCGCCAACGGCCGTGTGGTCATTTCGGGCAACAACGGTGACAACCTGCTGGCCCAAATCACGGCCGCGGGACAATCCAAAGACATTTACGGCCTGGCCGCCCTGAAAGAGCATACAGCCGAAAGCGCCGACAACCTGGCCACCCTGGCTTCATAAACCGGATTGTCCGGCGGATTGACCCGGCGGGCCCCTCGTGGGGCCCGTTGGTCAATTCCCGTCCGATCGGCCTGCTCGCGCTGTCACCGTCGACATCCTAGACATCCTACCGGGGACGCTTTCTTCCCCTTGCAGTGTGGTATGCTTAAGAACAGCAAGTCGATAGGAGCGCATGCATGGCCCTGAAGCTACCCATCGGTATCGACAACTTCAAGAAAGTGATCGAAGACGGTTTCCATTATGTCGATAAAAGCATGTTCATTGCCGAGGTGCTGGAAACCTCAGCGGAAACTTTGCTGATCACCCGACCCAGGCGGTTCGGTAAAACCATCAATATGTCCATGCTGCATGCCTTCTTTGACCAGAGCCGGCCCGATAACGGCAAGCTCTTCGAGGGTCTGGCTATTCAAGAAAGCCCTTGGTGGAGCCAATTGGGCAGCCGGCCGATCATCTTCCTCAGCTTCAAAGACTTGAAAGCGCGCAGCTACGAGGCATTTCTTAAACTGTTTGCCACCATGACGGCCGAGACGTTTCGTTCAAGGAAATACTTGCTCGAAAAGTTGGACAGCTTCGATTCGGACGATTTTCTGACCTTGGCCAAAAAGCAAGGCAGCGAAACCGATTTGATGGGTTCCCTGGCGCTGCTTGTAAAGTTTCTGGCGCGCCATCATGATAATCAGGTCATCCTACTGATCGACGAATACGACTCACCCATCCATTCCGGTTATGCCCACGGCTATTACCCGGAAATTGCCTCCTTTATGCGGGGTTTGCTGGGCAAGGCCCTCAAGGGCAATGTTTCACTGAAAAAAGCGGTGCTCACCGGCATTCTGCGCGTGGCACGGGAGTCTATTTTTTCCGATCTCAATCAGGTCGATGTCTTCACCATACTGAGTAACGGCTTTTCCGATAAGTTCGGTTTTACGGAAGCCGAGATGAAACACCTTCTCGAACTCTCCGGGTTGGCCGAGCAAACGGATGCGGTGCGCAAATGGTACAACGGCTACCTGGCCGGAGAGACCACCATCTATAATCCCTGGTCCATCCTTAAATACATCGATAAGTACGAAGAGGGCTTCAAACCCCACTGGGTCAATACCAGTTCCAACGACCTGATTCAGGAGCAATTGCTTCATGCCTCCCCGGAGGTATTGGACGACTTTCAACGTCTGTTACGCGGTGAGACGGTGGAAACCACCGTCCAAGAACAAACCGTGTTCGATAACCTGAGCCTGGATGTAGAAACCTTGTGGTCATTTTTCTTGTTCAGCGGTTACCTGAAAGTGACGGAAAAGATCTGGAAAGAGAACGAATTTTATTACAGACTGGCCGTTCCCAACACGGAAGTGGCGCTCTTGTTTCAACACATCGTCAAGGGTTGGCTACGCCGTGAAATCGGGCCGGTCAAGGTGACGCGGCTGATGACCGCCCTGATCGACGGCGACATGGAAACATTCGGCGCTATTTTGTCGGAACTGGTGCGCAGCATGATGAGTTACTACGACACCGCCGACCAGAACCCGGAGCGTGTGTATCACGCTTTCGTGCTGGGTCTGTTGGTGCACCTGCGCGACCGCTATGAAATAACCTCCAACCGCGAATCGGGTTACGGCCGCTACGACCTGACCATGCGGCCCCGCAATCCGGCAGAGCGAGGCATTGTCTTCGAGTTCAAATCGGCGAAAAGCGCGGACCAGATGGAAGTCGCCCTGCAAGAGGGCTTGGATCAAATCGAGTCGCGGCATTACGGTGCGGTACTGGAAGAAGCCGGGGTTCAGCTGCGCTCGGAGATCGCGGTGGTCTTCCACGGCAAAGAGGTCCGCATCCGCGCCCGCGAGATAGACACGCGCAAGGCACCGGCCTAGACGCCGCCCTTCCAGCCGAGTCAACCCACCCCACCTATTGCTCGGATGTCCTTTAAGGGCTGCCGGCCAAATTGCGCCGCATCCACACCTTACAACGGCTCAACCGGGGTCTTTTTGGCTGAACAGTGCGGGCGGCAGTTTGTAAAAATAAATCCAATTCACCGCCGATTCGTAGACATACAGCCCGTTCTCTCGGCCCGTGATCATGAAGCTGGTTATGTTGCCCCCGTTTTTGCCCCTGAGGACATAGTCCGTTCCCTTGCCGATTTTTTCGCCCTTTACATCGACAATCATGAGGTTGGCGGATTGGTTATCCTGGCTGCCATAGTGGAGAAACAGCAGCTTGTCATCAATCAATTCGGCGTCGCGAACAAGAATGTAAACCCTCCGGTTCGCCGCTTTCGGCTCTTCGGCGAATCCTTGCGCTACCTCGGCGAAATGGGCTCGGAAGCGGGAATCATACCGCATGACCTTATGGCTTAAGCGTATTCCCTCCGGCGAGTAGATTTCGATATTCCCGAGGGTCATGCTGATCGACACCAGGTTTCCCGCACTGTTGAAAAACAAATGCCTTGAGTTGTCGGCTTCGCGTTGCGTTTTCTCCGGCCGGTATTCCAACCACTCGCCGAAGCCTTGTAGTAAGGAGCCGTGCATGTCGTAAACGGAAATGGGCTTGGATAATTGCGGCGTTGCAATATATACCTGCATTTTGGCATCGACAGCAATGCGATTACCCGTAACCGGTGTGGGGAGATTGATCTTGTCCACAAACTTCCCCTGATCGTCGAAGACATTGATAAAAAGGCCGTAATCAAGTGCAAAGAGTAAACCGTCACGAGCGGTGAGTTGGTTGACATGATGGAACTCACCGGGTCCCTGGCCTTTGCTGCCATAAACCCGTACATCCTCGCCCGCGCGCGTGTACTGCTTGATCCGGCCGGTCTCCGCAACGCTGAAATAGAGGAAGTTTTCATCCATCGACAGGCCCTGCCCCTGCAGCATGACACTCTCGGGCAAATCCAGATCGAACCCCCCCGCCGGTAGTAATTCCTGCACATTTCGGGGCTTGGGCGCAACTTGTGGTCCACAGGAGAGAAGGCACATAGCGACCATGAGAAAACCGAATTTTACTGAGGCTGGGGACATCCGGACCAAAAGTTGCAAAATTCTTGAACATTGCCGCATTTTACCCATCCTCTAATGTGAGCGCCCCTAAGGCAACTGCCGGCATAATAAGAACAACTACCGGCCGGCGCACCCGAACAACTTACCTTGGCTCCATCCTTACAGGAAACCTCACGACCGCAGGTCACCCCGTCAACGCCGGCTCCCTCACCGGGTAACTCACTGCCCGGGTTATTAGGTGTGTCAACGAGCGGTGGCGGATCGGTAGCCAATAGAGGAAGTAAGACTAATATAAGAAGAAGGCGGCGCATACCGGACCTCTCTTGTTTTATTTTAGAATGCGATTTCTACGGTATGCGAAATTTAACAGCTTGTCAAGGCCCCGTTTTCAGTGGGGCGCGCTTTGAGATAAGAGATCTACGAGCCGCTCCCGTCAGCATATTTTGACATTCGGCTGCCTGAGGATGAGCCATACTCCACCTCCGTTATTAAGGGAAGGTACGCTTTGGATGCGACAGTCCTTCCCCCAATTCTCCCGGTCCGGTAAAAAAGTAGAAGAAGCGCTAAAGAAATGAACCTATTTCGGAACACAAAACGTTTTATTTCATATGGCTGTTGTTTGATGTATCATACCAGCGCCTGTTTCTCCCGAGACACTAATTCATCGGGATGCTGAGATTCAGTAGCTTTTATGGTCACTATGATTTATCGATAGTTGTGATTTTGTCCATCGGTAGCCGTTGCGCTTTTCAGCGAGGCGGCGGTTCTCTCTTTGCTTATCATCCATCCTATTCATGGCCGCGTCAGAGGCCTTTCCGGCCCTCATTATCATAGTCCCCCGGAATTTTACACCGATAGCATTGGAAAGAAAAATCATGTCTACCGTTACCGATTTGATGACCGACCTTCGCGAACGAGGCGTCAAGCTTTGGGTTGAAGGCGAAAAGCTCCGTTTCAAAGCTCCCGAAAAGGCCATGACCCCGGATTTGATGGGTCGCCTGCGCCGTCACAAACAAGATCTTCTGGACTTTCTGGCCCAGGCCTCGGGCAATGTTCGCGCGCCCATTCGCACCGCTCCCCGTCTCGGCGCCCGCCGCCCCCTGTCGTTTGCGCAGCAGCGCATGTGGTTTCTCAGCAAAATGAGTTCGGCCAATTCTGCCTTTCATATCAGCGGCGCCTTCCACTGGCGCGGCCCCCTGCGCATCGGCTTACTGAAGCGTTGTGTCGACGCGATTTTGAGGCGGCATGAGGTCTTGATCACCCGCCTGGTAGAGGTAGACGGGCAGCCCGTTGCCGAGGTGTCGCCGGAGGTAGATTTCCAACCGGAGGTCATCGACCTGACCCGTTTCAGTCTGTCGGCGGATCATCCCGTGGTCACCGAGTCGATTGCTCGGGAACCGGCGTTTGCTTTCGATATGAGCCGCCCGCCGCTGGTGCGCCTCAAAGTGCTCGTGTTGGCGGAGCGCGAGGCGGTTCTGCTGTTGACGCTGCATCACATCATTGCCGACGGCTGGTCCATGGGCGTGATCATGCGCGAACTGACCACCCTATACGCCGGCGAATTGCAACAAGGCGTCCTGCCCGCCCTCCCCGTACAGTACGCGGACTATGCCTATGATCAGCGCCGCCGCCTGGATGAAGGCGGCCGGGAGGCGCAACTGGGATTCTGGCGGGAGTATTTGAAAGATGCGCCCGCGACTTTGGAATTGCCGACTGACCGGCCGCGACCCGCCTTGAAGACCTTCAACGGCGATGCCCTGCCCGTCTCTCTGGGTTCCGAGGGCAGTGCAGCCCTGGCCGATTTCTGTCGACGCACCGGCGCCACGTCATTCATTGTCTTGAATACCCTATTCCAACTTCTTCTGGCCAGGGTCTGTGGTCGGCGCGATATTGTGGTGGGGACACCCGTTGCCGGGCGGACCAGGGAAGAATTGGAACCCTTGATCGGCCTGTTTGTCAATACGCTGGTCCTGCGCAATCGGTTCGAAGGCAATCCCTCTTTCCTGCACCTGTTGGACCTGTCGGCACGCAAGACACTGGCCGCTTTCGATCACCAGGACCTGCCCTTCGATCGGGTGGTGGAGGAACTGGATGTTCCGCGCGACCCCAGCCGAAGCCCGATCTTCCAGGTTATGTTTGCTTTCCAGAACACGCCCGGTGGAGGCTCGCGACTTGAGGATGTCAGCCTGGAACCCCTGGAGCAACCCGTTACCACGGCACAGGTGGACCTTACCCTGGACCTGTTCGACACCGGCGGGCTGATCCACGGCCTGTTCCGCTACAATACCGACCTGTTCGACAGGGAAACCGTTGCCGGTTTCGCCCGTAGCTTCAAAACGCTGGTCGATGCAGCGCTTGCCTCACCGGAATCACCCGTTTTCAATTTGGACCTGATGACGAGAGAGGAAAAAGCACACCTGCTGGATGTGATCAGCCTCGGCGAAGACGTGGAAGGAGAACCCTCGGGTTTTATCGCCTGTTTCAACAGTTGGGTCGAGCGTGCGCCCGATGCGCCGGCGTTGATTTCCGAGGAGGGCGTGCTCACTTACAGCGGCTTGCAAAACCGGGCCGGTGCGTTGGCGCAAACGCTCGCGGAACGCGGCTTGCTTCCTGGTGACCACGTGGTAGTCTGCCTTCCCGGCGGGCCCGATGCGGTCATTGCCTTTTTGGCGATCCTTTCCTCCGGTGGGGTCTACGTGCCCCTGGACCCGGAAATACCCGCGCAACGCGCGGTCTACCAACTGGAGGATGCCGATCCGGCGTTCCTGGTGGCCGACCCTTCGACCGAGTTACCCGATCATCGCGCCGAATCGATCGATCCCGCTGCCGTCCTCCCGAATGCAACCGCCCACGTGCTCCGGCAACCGGACCCGGAACACCAGGCTTACATGATCTACACCTCGGGTTCTACCGGTAAACCCAAGGGCGTTCAGGTTTCTCACCACAACCTGGCCTGGTTCGCCCAAGCGGCTCGCAATGTCATGGCCATCGGCCCGGGGGACCGCATGCTACAGTATGCCTCCCTGGTCTTCGATGTCTCCATCCTGGATTATTGCTGCGCCATGAACTCCGGCGCCGCGCTCTGCCTGGGGAACCGCAAGCAACTGCTGGGCGCGCAACTAAATGAGTTTATTCGCCGTCATGAAGTGACCCATGCTTTGCTTTCTCCTACCGCGGCCTCTTTCCTGAATGGACCCATACCCGCCTTGCGCGTTCTTTCTACCGCCGGGGAACAGTGCCCCGCTCATCTGGTCCAACGCCTGGCTCCCGGACGAACCTATATTAATAGTTACGGACCTACCGAGACGACCGTTATTGTCACCGCCCAAAGTTGCAAACCCGAAAACCGGCAGCCCGGGATCGGTCAACCCGTGGCCGGAACCCGAGCCCTGGTTCTGGACCCCTTGGGCAATCCGGTTCCCGCCGGCGTTCCCGGCGAGCTATGCGTGGGCGGCAATCAGGTTGCTCGGGGCTATCGCGGCAAACCCGGCCTGACCGCGGCCGCATTTATTCCCGATCCGTTCAGCAAACAACCCGGGGCGCGCTTGTACCGAACCGGTGACCTGACCCGTTTGCGTCATGACGGTTCCCTGGAGTTCATGGGTCGTCTGGACCACCAGATCAAGCTGCGCGGCTTTCGCATCGAGTTGGGCGAGATCGAGACCAACCTGGCCGATCACCCCCATGTAACTCAAGCGATCGTCTTGTTGCGCACGGAGAAGGCAACGCCCTACCTGGCCGCCTTCTTTACCGCCGGCGAAATCACGCCCGACAACGGATCGCTACGATCGCACCTGGCCGAAACCCTGCCCGATTATATGATTCCCTCGGCATTCGTTCATTTGGAATCACTGCCCCTGACCTCTTCCGGCAAGGTAGATCGCAAGGCGCTGAATGAAAGGCCCGTGGAGGCTCAGGAAGAGACCGGCGAATTCATGGCGCCGCGTGACGAACTGGAAACGCGCTTGGCCGCCATATGGTGCGATGTATTGGACTTGAAACGCGTTTCCGTTCAAGCCAACTTCTTCGAACTGGGCGGCCACTCGCTGTTGGCCACTCAAGTCATTTCCCGTATCCGCGAGCAGATGGGCGTGGAACTGCCGGTTCACCGGATCTTCGCCGCACCGACCATCGCCGACCTGGCCGACCTGCTGCGCGGCGAACAAGAGACCACGCATGACGGCTTCCACGTGCCGCCCCGCACGGAGGGCGAGCCCCTGCCGCTTTCCTTCGCCCAACAGCGACTCTGGTTCCTGGATCAGTTCGAGGGCCCGAGCACGGTCTACAACATGCCCATGCCGCTCAACCTGGAAGGCGAGTTGGACACGGCCGTGTTGGAACGCGCCCTGAGCGCCATGCACAGCCGTCACGAGGTCTTGCGGACCCACTTCCCCAAGCTGGGCGGAGAACCCGTGCAACACATCGAACCGGCAGGCGGTTTTCATCTGGACGTCATCGACCTGTCGGCGGCTTCTTTCCAAGACAGCCGGGTGATGGCGATGGCCGCGCGCCACGCTCAACGCCCCTTCCGTTTGGATACCGGACCCTTGTTCCGCGTTTCGCTGGTGCGTATGTCCGAGTCGCGCCATGTCTTGTTGGTCAATATGCACCATATCATCTGCGACGGATGGTCCATGGGCGTCATCGTGCGCGAACTGGCGGAACTCTATGACGCCTTTCTGACACGCGGGCGATCGAACCTGCCCGAACTTCCCTTGCAATACGCGGACTTCGCCCGTCGCCAGCGCGCGCTGATAGACGATCAAACCCTGAGTGCGCAGGCCGAATACTGGAAGACGCAACTTGCCGACGCGGCGCCCCTGCTGGAACTACCCACCGACCGACCCAGGCCGGCCGTGCAGACCTATCGCGGCGCGCAGCAACACTTTTCCATGCCGGCCGACCTGGTCGCAAAACTGGAACAGACCGCACAAAATAACGGCGCTACCTTGTTTATGGTATTGCAGGCGGCCTTCGTAACCTTGCTCGGTCGGTACAGCGGCAGCGAAGACCTGGTCATCGGTTCGCCCATCGCCAACCGCAATCACAAGGTCTTGGAACCCCTGATCGGTTTCTTCGTCAACACCCTGGCCTTGCGCACCGATCTGGGCGGGAATCCATCGTTCAACGAATTGTTGGACCGGGTGCGGCAAACCTCGTTGGATGCGTACGCCAACCAGGACCTGCCCTTCGAGCAGGTGGTCGAACTGGTGCAGCCCGAACGCAACCAAAGCTTCTCGCCGCTGTTCCAGGTCATGCTGATTCTGCAAAACGCAACCGACGGCGACGGGTTGCAACTGCCGGGCCTGGAACTGACGCCGCTTGCCGGTGAGATTCATACGGCCAAGTTCGACCTCACCCTGGGCTTCGACCCCGGGCCTCGGGGCCAACTGACGGGCAGTCTGGAATTCAACACCGATTTGTTCGACCCGGCGACTATCGAGCGCATGATCGCGCATCTGCAAACCCTTCTGAACCTGGTCCCGCAAAACCCCGGACTCGCGGCAATCGACCTGCTTCAGGAAGAAGAGCGCCGCCGTCTGTTAATTGAGTGGGCGGGTGAGGTGATCACGGAATCGCTTGCCCCGATTCCCGAAACCATTGCGCTTATCGCCGCCGCGTCTCCCGATACCCCGGCCCTGCAATGGGAAGCCGGCGTCTGGACCTACAGCGAATTGTTGTCCCGAGCCGATGCTCTGGCCGCGCACCTGCAACACATGGGCGTGGGCCCCGAAACCGTGGTCGGCGTCTCCATGCAACGCTCCGCCGCACAAATGGCGGCGGTACTGGCCATTCTGCGCGCCGGCGCCTGCTGCCTGCCCGTGGATCCCGACTACCCGGCGACCCGTCGCGATTTCATGCTGGCGGACAGTGGTTTGACCGTCCTGCTTTGCGATGATAGTCAAGGGTGCCGGGCTCGAGATGTTCTGACCCTGAAGCTGGACGAACGAGCGCAACCGGTGCAAGCGGTCGACGCAACCTTCCGGCAGCCCGCTTTGTATCCCGATCATCCGGCCTACATGATCTACACCTCCGGCTCAACCGGCCGGCCCAAGGGCGTCGCCGTAACCCATCGCATTCTGGCCAATATAACCGCCTGGCAACGTAGTGGGTTAGGTGAACCCGCCCGCACATTACAATTCGCCTCGCTTAGCTTTGACGTGTCTTTTCAGGAATTGGCGACCACCTGGGCAACCGGCGGCTGCCTTTTCCCGGTGGATACGGACACGCGAATGGACATGGCCGCTTTATTGGACCGAATTCAGACCCTGAGGATCGAACGCTTGTTTTTACCTTTCGTGGCGCTGCAACAGTTGGCCGAAACCGCGATAGCGTTGGACCGCATGCCCGACTGTCTACGGGATGTGATTACCGCCGGCGAACAATTGCACGTTACGCCCGCCGTAGCGACTTTATTCCATCAAATCGGGGCTCGCCTGCACAACCACTACGGCCCCTCGGAAACCCATGTGGCCACCGCCCTGACGCTCACCGGTGACCCCATGAACTGGCCGGAACTTCCTTCCATCGGCAAGCCCATAGACGGGGATCGGGTGTTTGTGCTGGACCCCCTCATGAACCCCGTACCTATCGGCGTCCCCGGTGAACTCTTCCTGGGCGGCGCGGCCCCGGCCAGGGGTTATGTTAACCGACCGGCCCTGACCGCGAGCCGTTTTTTGCCCGATCCCTTTGCTTTGGAACCAGGCGCTCGTCTCTACCGAACAGGGGACCGGGTTCGCTTCCTGCCCAACGGTGAACTTGCCTTCCTGGGCCGAGTCGATTTCCAGATCAAGCTACGCGGTTTCCGCGTGGAGCCGGGCGAGGTGGAATCCGCCCTGGTCGGTCTGGAAGAGGTCAGTCAGGGTGCTGTCATGATTCGCGACGATGAGCCGGGCGATCGTTACCTGGCCGCCTACGTGCAACTCGCCGATGCCCAAGCACCGGAAAAGGCAACGGTAACGCGCATCCGGGAAAGCCTGAAACAATCCCTGCCGGACTACATGGTGCCCGCCTCTTTCACTGTTCTGAACCACCTGCCCCTCACCCCCAGCGGCAAGCTGGACCGTCGCGCCCTGCCGAAACCGCAACGACTTGCCGGCGACAAAATGGTCGCGCCACGCAACCCCGTCGAAGCCAGGCTTGCCGCTATTTGGGCCGAGGTGCTGAAGCTGGAAACTGTCAGCGTGGAAGCGGATTTCTTCGAATTGGGCGGTCATTCTCTCCTGGCTACACGCGTGATGACGCGCATTCGCGAGGAGTTCGGCGCCGACCTGGCCGTACGCGAACTGTTCGGCGCGCCTACCGTCGTCCAACTGGCCGAACTGCTCTACGGCCATTCGCCCGACATCGGGCCGCAAGCACCCAAGATCCAACCGGCGGATCGAAGCAAGCCCATACCCCTTTCCCACGCCCAAATGCGCATGTGGTTCCTGGACCGCCTGGGCGATAACGGCGCGGCCTTCAACCTGGTCGATCCCCTCAAGCTGACCGGGCCGTTGGATGTGGACGCGCTTTGTTGGAGCCTGCGCGAACTGGTGCAACGACACGAAGGCCTGCGTTTGTGCGTAAGGTCCGTGGAAAGCGGCGCCGTCGCGCATTTCGATTCCATTCCCGACGATGTGGTTCAGTTGACCGATCTTTCCGACTGGGACGCAGCGGTTCAAAAAGAACTGGTCATCAGTCTGCTGACCCAGGAGGTCATCTATCGCTTCAACCTGGAAGAAGGTCCCCTGTACCGCCTTAACCTGGTGCGTCTGAATGAACAGGAACACGTGCTGCTGATGAACCTGCACCACATGATCAGCGACGGTTGGTCCTCCGGAATTCTGACCCGAGAATTTTCGAAGCTCTACAGTGCGGCCCTGGCGGGACAACCTTCGCCGTTGGCCCCGCTCCGCATACAGTACGCGGATTACGCCGCCTGGCAACAGGAGCACCTGGTCGGTGAAGCCCTGGAAGCACGCGTCGATTACTGGCGCAAACAGTTGGCGAACCTGACCACCCTGGAATTGCCGACCGACAGACCACGTCCCGATCTGCTGCGCTTCGACGGTGACGAGGTTCATTTAACCCTTCCGCCCGAACTGGGCGAGAAACTACAGGCCCTGGCCAGGACACATCGCTGTTCCTTGTTTATGGTGTTGATCAGCGCGTTCAAGCTGTTGCTGGGCCGGCTTGCCAACCAGGACGATATTCCCGTGGGCACTCCCATTGCGGGTCGCAACCACGAGGGCACTGAAAACCTGGTCGGCTGTTTCCTGAACATCCTGGTTCTGCGCGGCGACCTGAGCGGCGACCCCCGTTTCACGGACCTGCTGGCCAGGGTCCGTGAAATGACCCTGGATGCCTACGAACACCAGGATGTTGCCTTCGAACAATTACTGGAAGAACTGCAACCCCGCCGCGATCTGAGCCGCAACCCGCTGTTCCAGGTCTACTTCAACCTGATGAACTTCGACAGCGGCGCCGTGGAAAGCGGACCGCTGACCATGGAGCGCGTTTCGGCGGAGGTTGAGGGAACCACCACCAAATTCGATCTGGCCCTGTACGTCATGGAGCACGGTTCTACCCTTGGCTTACGCCTGATTTTCAACAAGCACCTCTTCAACAAGGACACGGCCGGCGGCATGTTGCAGCGGTTCCAAACCCTGGCCAAGGCTATCACCGCACAACCCGAGGCGCGCCTGTCAACTCTGCCCGTACTGGACGGCGCCGAAGCCCGTACCTTGTGCAAAATGGATCAAATGCCGCTACCCGATCGACCGAAGATCGATTTCGGCAAGGTGGAAACATCCCTGGGTGAGCGTTTTGCAGAGGTTGTCGGCGTACATGGTGCGGAAACGGCTGTAGTAGCCGGGGATCGAACTTGGACCTACAGACAACTACGCCGCATGGCCGCCGGTGTCACCGCTGCGCTGAACCCCTTCAGGGGGGACCGACGCGCGGCCCTGCTCTTTTCCAAGGACCTGTCCATGACCGCGGCCGTTTTCGGGGTTTTACGGGCCGGGCTGACTTATGTTCCCATCGATCCCAACTATCCCAAGGGACGCAAGGAAACCATCCTGCGCGATGCGGAGGTCAGCGTGTTGCTGACCGATAAGGAAAACCAGGCAGAAGCCCTGGAACTTGCCGAGGAAATACCGGTGATCTTTGTGGACAGGGAACCCGGCGGCCCGGTGGCCCCGCTAAGCAAAACCTCACCGCACGGCCCGGCCTACCTGCTTTATACCTCGGGGACTACCGGGGTACCCAAGGGCGTTATGCAGAGCCATCGCAACGTTTTGACCCACGTGCGCAATTACACCCAAAACCTGCGCATCGGCCCGGATGATCGCGTATCCATGTTGCCGGGTTACAGTTTCGACGCGGCGATTATGGACTTCTACGGCGCCCTGCTGAACGGCGCTTCCCTGCACCTATACGACCTGTTGCGCGACGGTTTCGAAAAGTTGGCCGATTGGATCGACCAACAACAAATCACCATTCTGCACCTCACCCCCACGGTTTTCCGGCATCTGGTAGGTGGACTGGCAGAGGATCGCATCTTGGGTTCGGTCCGAATGCTGGTGCTCGGCGGCGAAGCATCCGTGCGCGCTGACTTCACGGCCTATAAGCGCCATTTCGATACCCACTGCCTCATGGTTAACGGTCTGGGCCCCACGGAATCGACCCTGGCCCTGCAAAACATCTTGGATCACAACAGTACTTTCCGAGGTAACCAGGTTCCTTTGGGCGGCCCCGTGGACGGTCTGGATATGCTGCTGGTCAACGAGGAAGGACTGGAGGTCGCCGACTTCTCGCCCGGCGAGATCGTGCTGCGCGGCGACCACCTGGCCTTGGGCTACTGGAACAAGCCCACGGAAACCGACGAGGTCTTCCAAAAGGACAACGACGGAAACCGCCTCTACCGAACGGGCGATCGCGCCCGCCGGACGGAGGAAGGCTGTCTGGTCTTTGCCGGGCGCGCGGACGACCAATTGAAGATTCGCGGCTTCCGCATCGAACCAGCCGGTATCGAGGCAAAACTAACCGACCACGATGCGGTTAGAGAAGCGGTGGTGCTGCCTCGACAAAGAGTGGACGAAACAGTATTGGTTGCTTACGCGGTGGCGCAAGAAGGGGCGCAACCGAAGGCCCGAGCCTTGCGAACCTACCTGGCTATGAACCTGCCGGATTACATGGTTCCGGCCGCGGTCGTTCTGCTTGAAAACCTGCCCCGAACGGCGCATGGCAAACTGGATCGCCGCGCCCTTCCCGAACCGGAATGGATCAACGAGGAATCATATACGGCGCCGACAACCGAAACCGAAATCGAGCTGGCCGTAATCTGGTCTGAAGTCCTGTAACTGGAAATGCTCAGTGCCGGCGCCAATTTCTTCGAACTGGGCGGCCACAGCTTGTTGGCCACCCGCGTCATCAGCCGTATCGATGAGGTACTGGGTGTCGACCTGGAAATTCGAACCCTCTTCGAAACCCAGGATCTGGCCGCCCTGGCCCGAGTGATCGACGATCGGAAGATGGCCGAGGAATTGATGTCCCAACCGGAAGAAGACGACGAGGATCGCGAAGAACTGGAATTCTAGTCGAAAAGGGATTCTGTCTCCAGACGGCTCGTTCCGGCGGCCTATGCCGGTGGTTTATTTACGGGACCGGGTCGTGTAGCAAATATTTTTCGTTCGGTTGGCTCATCCGACTCCGTCGTGTGGGGTGAAGAGGGCTGATTGCCCCAATTCACTCGGAGGTGTTTATCATGAACACGCGTTTTGTATGGATCATCCTGTTAGCCGCCTGTACGACGGGCTGCCTGGATCAGGAAATCGAACAGACCCTTTACCTGGAAAATGATGGAACCGCCTCGTGGGTTCTGAAGATTGAAAACCACCAGGACTCCGACCCGGCGGAAGATCGCAAAAACCATATCCAGGCTCTTGAAAGACTGGAGGCCGGAAATGATGACTTCGAGAAGATCATGATGGAAACCGGCGCTGTGAATATCGAGACCCGCATCTTGCGGCGACGTTCGCCCATGGTCTATCAGATCAGCGGAGTTTTATACCAGGTCACCGACCTGTTGGCATTGTTACTGGAAGAAACCCCGGTATTCTGGGAGGCCGAAGACGTTGACGGCGGCACTATCCTGCGTTTCGAGGTGGTTCCCGAGGCCGGCAACGGCGATGTCCATCCCCTGAAACTGGTAGTGGTCGGCGGTTCCATCTATCGGGGGGAGCGCGATCTGGGGAGCCGGGTCCACTTGCAACAATTGGAAGATTGGCACGGTCTCGAAGTATTTCACCCGCATCCCTAGAGATGAGGCGGGCCGACGGCTCGCCTCATTCTCACCGACAGGTCTCAACGCAGAAGGTCGAACAGGCGTCTCAATTTAAACTCGTAGCTGTTGGGGAACCAGCGGGCCAGCCAGTCAATCACGCGAGCGTCACCACCGATCAAAACGCGCGGCTTGCCTTTGCGCACACCGGCCAGAATGACTTCCGCCGCTTTCTCGGTCGAAATTTTGGCGATGGCATCGAAGCGTTTGACAAAGGCTTCTCGGTTACGGTTGCCCTCATGGTCTTCATGGAAGCGACTGTGACGGGCGATATTGGTTTTGATACCTCCGGGATGCACACAGGTGACGCCGACTCCGGTCGTATTCAGTTCCTGGCGTAGACACTCGGTGACGCCGCGCACCGCAAATTTGGCGGCATTGTAGGCGCTTTGCGTGGGGATGCCCACCAGGCCGAAGGACGAGGAGATGTTGACCAGATGCCCGCTGCCCTGAGCGATCATGGAGGGGAGAAAGGCCTTACAGCCGTGCATGACGCCCCAGAAGTTGATGTCCATGACCCATTCCAGGTCTTCGTAGGTCATGTCCATAAACGGCACCGCCAGGGCAACCCCGGCGTTATTGATCACCAAATCCACCCGGCCGAACCGCTTCAGGGTTTCCCCGGCGAAATCGAAAACCGCCTCCCGGTCGCGAACGTCGACGGCCCATGTCAATACATCGCCGCCCAGTTCTTCGGCCAGAGCCGTCAACGCCTGGTCATTGACGTCGCAAAGAGCCAGAGCATAACCTTCCTCTCTCAGCCGACGAGCCAGAGCTTTGCCGATACCCGAGGCGGCTCCGGTCACCACGGCGGTTTGGATTGAGCTAGGCATATCGGATCACTCCCTTATCCATCGATAGCACAGTTGCTCTGCATGTTACCCCACCTCGATGCCTTCATGGTAGTAAGAAACGATGGGACGCGATGGTGCGACCGTGCCCAGATCGATTTCGTTTTTTCATAGAGCATCAAATATAATTAAGCTGATTACTTTGCGATTATTGGGCAAAACTTTCGGAATTAGGTAAACTTTCGCATCAAAATTACCGTTGGGTGTTAAGTATGTTTTTGCAAGGGGGTTTTTTTGAAACATGTAATGAGACTGGTGGCTGGTTTGGCAATGCTGACCTTTCCCGTCGCCTTTAGCGCAAATTCGAACGGACAGTTGGGCGATCCGAAACTGGACCGCATTCATTCCGACGCTGTCCGCTTCTACTACCACAATACCGACACCACCGTAACCTACCTGGAAACGGTAAAAAATGAAAATGGACAATCCTATCAAGCAGTCGTTTACGGAAATCGTTCCGAGAGCGTGCGGCAAAACGCCCTGGGCGATAACCAGGTGTTGTACTACGACTATTTTCCGCCGCTTACCAACAATGGAAACAATAACAAGGTTGCCGCGCTCTACTTCCACGGCGGCGGATATACGGTGGGTTATGCCAACCAGGGTTACGATACCGAGTTGCAGGAGATGCGGCAGAAGGGCTTTCACGTGATCTCCGTGGAGTACCGGCGTGGTTGGTTCGGCGACGGTAGCAGCGGTCCGGGCGGCGAGCCTGAACTCAGCGCCGCGGAGGGTGTGCTCTTTCAGCAGGCCGTCGATTTTGCCCTGACCGATGTCCAGGATGCTTGGGACCATATCAATACGAACCAGCCGGGACATGCCCGTAACATCAGCGGTAGTTTCGGTTTCAATAAGTTTGCTCAGTGGTACCTGGTTTACGGCTACAGCGCCGGCGGCTCGCTGGCTTCCAGGTTGACCCTGACTCATCCCATTCCCAGCGGACGTACCGTGGTCGGCGTGATTGTGGGCTACGGTACGCACGCCGTGGACGAACCGGTGGTCAACTTCAACATTCCCGTACTTCTACAAGCGGGTTTGTTCGACGACACTTCTCCATTCTACAACAACTATATCTACTTTGACGATGATGCGCCGACAGCCAAGGGCATGGTGAATCTCTACGAAGAACTGGATGCCGGCGGCGCCGATGCTATTTTGTTGGTTTCCGCGCAAGACGGTCACGGTAGGGGCGCTTACAACAACGCCCAAGGGGAGCCTGAGTATATCGGACGGGCAATAACCTTCTTCAAAGACATTTATAAGGGGAATACCCATACCAACTACCAGGAATTCAAGTTCAAGCGCAATGCGAAGTATACCCTCGCCCAGGGCGCTGTGATTGAGATCGATGATGACGGCGGCTTGTATGAACAAATCGGTACGAGCGCGGGACAGTACGACTACGTCACGACCATCGATCTTTTCGATCCTAACAAATTGTGGGTAGACGGCTTTGTCTATGACAGCCTGATCACGGTTCCGGCGGGCTTTCGCTACGAACCTGTTCAAAGCGATTTCGAAGCCGGTCTGAAACCCAGCGAGGTACGTCAACTCTACGGACTTCCCTAAGCCGGGCCGGGGCTGCCGCGTTTTCGGTTAAGCGTGGCAGCCCTCTTCATTCGGGAGTCCGGTAAGCGGTGAGTAGGATTTGTTGGGCAGAGAGATGGTGAAGACGGCGCCCTCACCCAGATTACTTTCGTGTGTAATAGTACCGCCCAGTTTGTTGACAACCGCTTCGTAGCTGATGGTCAAACCCAGACCGATATGACCGGAGCCCGGGGGTTTGGTCGTAAAGAAGGGATCGAATACGGAGGCCGTGTTATCGATTGCAAGACCGCCGCCGTTATCGCGAATGGAAATCTCCAACTGACCGTCTGCCAGGTGGGTGCGTACGCTGACCGCCCCTTGGAAACCGGGTTCTTTTTTCATGCGGGCTTCAATTGCCTCAGCCGCATTTTTCAAAATGTTTAGAATTGCACGGAACAGACTTTGTCCGGGGTACTTAAGGTGATCGGTGGCGGGCTCCAATAAGACGGTGACATGGATGGAGCGGCGCGAATCGAAGACAAGGGCAAGGCATTCTTCCAAGAGGTCGTTGACGGGAAGCAGGGTCAGGCCGTCTTCACTAAGCGCCAGACTTTGCATGGAGCGAACCAGCGAGGATAAGCGTTCTCCATGGGTGGTGATCACTTTTAAATTGGTCACCAGGTCATTCATCAAGTCCATGGCGTCTTCTTCGTTCCTCTGCTCGGGCCCCTTCAGGCAATGATGGAGCTCTTCAAATTGTTCGCGTGAGAGTTGAGCGAAATTATTGATGAAATTCAACGGATTTTGGAATTCGTGGGCCAGGCCGGCGGTAATCTTGCCCAGCGAAGCCATTTTCTCCTGCATGACCAACTGCTCCTGGCGAACGCTGAGTTCGTGATTTCGTGCACGTAGCGCTTTCAAAAGCCAGGTTTTGTTGACAGCCGAAACGGCATGGTATTTGAAACTTTCCAGTTTCTGCTTGTCCAAGGCGTCAAAAGCGTCGGTAGAGGCATAACTGTCGAAAATCAGCACGCCGTTCAGTACTTTTTCCTGAAAGACAGCCAAAGCAAGCATGACCTTTGGCTGCGTGACCTGGGCCAGGGGAAACAGGTTCGTTTGGCGATCGTTTACTTTCAAGAGGTAAATATGGTCCTGGATTTCCTCGCCCTTCGCGGCCAGGGCCGTCGCCAACTTGCCTATGTCCATTTCGGGGCTTTCCAATTGATAGGGATCGTAACCGCCGGCCTCGGCAAAATGAAGGCCTCCGCCCATAACATCCCGGATAAGCATGCGTGACTTGCCGATTTGTGGGAACATCACCTCCGCGCGTTCGATGACCGCGGCGGCAACCTCTTCCAATGAGAGACCCGCGTTGACCGCTCTCAAAAAGTCCAGTTCGCGATCGGCCTCATGTAACGATTGTTTCTTGCCTTGCAGTTCATCTTCCAGGCGTAGGTTCAACTTGTGGAGTTTGGTGATCAGGTTCACATAGAAGAACGGCAGAATGATCAAACCGAAAAACAGGCCGGCGCCCAGATGCACATTAACGGACCAATAAGGACTGAAGACCAGTGTAAGACCGAAGAAGAACATGGCAACGATCCATGCTCGGTACAAATGGCGGTGGCCGAAACGCATGCCGTAGCCGACGATCATCCACAGGAAAAGAGGGTAGAAATAGGCGGCATAATCTTCCAGAGTGCCCATCATCAAGCAATTGATCGCCATATCGGGGACCGTGATCAGGGAAATGCGAAAGGGATATCGACCGGGGGTTCGCTTCAGCCATAGGGTCCATCCCACCGAGACCAGCAGGTAGAATAAAATGGCCGATATGTTGAATACCAGCAGGCGATCGGCGAACAGGTACAGGGCCGCATGGAACAGCAAAGCACCCACACAGACACAAATACGCGCAATGCTCTGGGAAAATTCCTCTTTGGCCTGATACAACGCCAATAGAAAACCCTCTTTCAGTGATCGCCGAGGGCAATCACCCTAAAATAAATGCAGCATTCAAATGTTAGTGCGAGAAGCGAAAAATGTTCTCATCATCGGTCACGAAACCCATATCCGACAGCCCTGACCACACGATTAGGTTGACTTGCCGTTACGACTCCTCTTAGATCATCGGAAAAGCAATATTGGAACTAAAGCTCTAGAGTCCGAAAATTTGACAGGGGTAGAATTTTTTTTCGATTAGTCACAGCATAATTGTTAGGAGATTTTGATCGGTGTGGACAGGTTGCCGAGATGCCGTTTCAACATTTGGATCATGCCTTCTCCGCCGGGCCGCGTATCGGTTATGATAAAAGCGATTTGATTGATCGTGCACTACCGGTTTTGGAGCCTTTATGAACAAAACTCTTTCATCCAAGTCCTTGCCATGCAAGGCCAACCCTTTCTTGAAGCTTTGGTTGAGGTTTTGGTCCGTGATCCTACTTCCCGCGGCCGTTTTGGGTTTGATCAAGCAGAAGATCGATACGCAACTGCGCCTGCTTACCGTGCGTGTTCGGCAAAATGACATTTTTATCGCTACCTATCCGCGCTCCGGAACCACCTATTTACAAATGATTCTCTACCAGTTGACCACCGACGGCAATATGGATTTCGATCACATCAGCCAAAAAAGCCCCTGGCTGGAACGCATGCTGATGCGTCGTCGCAACCCCATGAACAGCATGAGTTCCCCGCGCTTGATCAAAACCCACTTGCGTTATGAAGCGGCGCCCAAGGGCCCTTCGCGTTATATTTATGTGGTTCGTGACGGGCGGGATGTAGCCGCTTCCATGCATCATTTTCGCAAAACGGGCAAAGCCTTTGACTATAGTTATAAAGTTTTTATGGCCGGGAAACTACCCAACGGCAGTTGGTTTGAGCATGTCAAGGGATGGTGGGAAAACAAAGACGGCTTGAATCTGTTGTTTTTGACCTACAGCCAGATGGAAGCCGACCCGGAAGGAACCATTCGGCGTATAGCCGAGTTTATCGACGTGCCGTTGGACGAAGAACGCCTGGCCCGAACCATGGAGCGCAGCAGTCTTGCCTATATGCGTGAGCGGGAGCACCAGTTCGACTATCTACATATGCCGGCATACGAGAAAGGCTTGTCCGGCGGTCGTTTAATTCGCCGGGGTAATGCCGGCGGTCGACGGGAAGGCTTTGCCAGGAAAATGGACACCAGGGAAATGGACATGATCTACATTTCCACTTTCAACGACCACTTCGGCAATGAGGATGTACCCTTTCGGCCGGATATGGCTGATTCTAACGTCACCGACCGGGTTCAGCCCTCGGCGTGACCGGGCAGGCTGTTGACGACAAGGGTTTCGTTTTCGGGATGCCTCACTTGAGGCCCGATTTCCTCATCGAATCGGGTGCCGATCACGGCCACTCGCTCGCCCTCGGCCAACAGGCGTTCGATCAGGCGCAGTTCCAGGGGATATTTACCGGATTCAGCGGGAATTCTTTTTTCAAACCACTCTCGCTGCTCATCGCTTAAAGCGGCCAACATGGAACCGGATGCGCTGTTGGTAGTATGCAGGCATAAATCGACAACCTCCATGCGGATATGCATGCTGCCGCTGTTGTCCTCTACCTTGAAATCGGTTTTGTCCTCGGTTTCGTAGATGTTGTCCCATTCCAGGGTGTCGCCGGAGTGTGTTCCGTGTTGTATCTGGAGTGTCCACGCAACACAAGGACGTTGTGTCAAGGGAGAGGTCAACAGGCGCGACCCGGCGCAGACGCGTCCGATCAGTTTCCCAGTTGCTCCCTCGGGGAATCGGGCAGCCGGGAAGTGTTTGTGGAGCTTAATCTGTTCTTCGGGTGTCCGTCTTACCTTGGGAAACACCAGGTAGGCGAAAAGGCCTAGCAGCGGCACACAAAGTAACAGGAGGGAAGTGGTCATTTATTGTATCCTGATAAAAAACGTCGGCATTGTCAGGCTGCCGGGCCTGTAAAGTCGAATCGGTGATTTAGGAGCTTGAGGTTTGGGAAAATCCTCGTTAGCAGTATATCGTGAGTCTAATGGACACATAGGTCAGGAAAAGGTAAAAACTTTGCCCGGCGGCTTGAAGGGGGCATGGATCCGCTTGGCGGGCCGTTTATAATTGCGGACTTTCAGGGGGCCGGTAGATTGGGGATGAGGATCGGGTCGCCCATGTGATGGGGTTGTTTATCCAAAATATACAGGTCCAGGATCGCTTTTACCCTGGCCAGAACCTCTCGACTCCTGACGCGTAGCGATTTGGCAAACGGGGCGTCCGCTGCCGCGAATCCGGTTGCTTCCAAGCCGTGGTGTCTCGCGATGAAGACGGCCCGGTAGCAGTGGTCGCGTTGCGAGACGACTGTAAATTGTTTCTGGCCGAAGATTTTGTGTAGACGCACTACCGAATCCAGCGTACGGAACCCCGCGTAGTCCAATGTGACCGCGTGGGCGGGAATGCCTCTCTTTTGCAGGGCATTCTTCATCATTTGCGGTTCGTTATAGCTGTGGTGCCGGTTATCGCCGCTTACTACCAGATGTGTTACTTTGCCGGCTTTGTACAGTGCGGTCGCGGCCTCGATACGGTGGACGAAGAAGGGGTTGGACCCGCCGCCTCGCAGCCAGGGCGAGGTTCCCAGTACCAGGCCGACCCGGTTGAAGGGGATGTCATCGGTTTGGTTATAGATGCCCGCCTTGGTGGTTTGCGTCATCCAGAGATTGAGGCCCAGTACGACTGCTCCCAATAAAACGAAGGGTAGGCTCAGAACAAACCACCAGCGCCGATAGATAGGCCTGACTTTGGTTTTCCGGGAACGTGTCATAACAGCTCCAGCCGGGGATACGGCCCGATGGTGGGCAACCATGAGACGCATCTGGGAGGCAGAAAGACGAAAAAACGGCCCCGGCGTTCTTTCATTTATACGTGGTCCGGTAAGGCTTGTCCACCTTCTTTCGGTTTTGATCCATGGACCTTAAAGCGGATTCATGGGGAGGTGGATGGTGAAAACGGAGCCTTCGTCCGGGTTGGAGGTTACCTCGATCTGACCGTTGTGCTTTTTGATGATACCGTAGGAGATAGACAAACCCAGGCCGGTGCCGGAGCCCACATCCTTGGTGGTGAAAAAGGGCTCGAAGATTTTTTTGCGTACCTCCGGGCTCATGCCCGTACCGTTGTCCTCCACGCTGATGACGGCGTGGTTTACCAGGATGCGAATGGTGATGATGATACGCCCATGCTCTTTACCCGGCGAGGTGCCGAAGCGGGCATCGATAGCGTCACAGGCGTTGACGATCAGGTTCATGAAGACCTGGTTCAATTCGGCGGGCCAGCAGTCCATGATGACCTGATCCTGGAAGTCGGTAAGGAATTGAATGCGATCGTGAAAATTGGCGCGAATCAGGTTGATCGTGGAGGACATGGCCTTATTGATATCGGCGCGTTTCTGGGGCGCTTCGTCCTTGCGGGTGAACAGGCGCAGGTCTCGGACAATCTGGTTGATGCGACTGGTGCCCTCCAGGATGATACGGCATTGTTCGAAAAGCGGTGACATGCGCTGTTTCATGGTGTCCTGTACCTCGTCGGGGGCGTCCTCGGCCAGGGAGAGAATAAACCGGCGGAATTCGTCGAGTTGACGCTCCAGGTTCTGTGCGCCGCCGTAGGCGAAATTGGTGGGATTGTTGATTTCGTGCGCCACGCCCGCGGTCAGTACACCCAACGAGGCCATTTTCTCCTTGACCACCAACTGTTGTTGCGCCATCACGATTTCCTGGTTTTTGTCGGCCAGTTCGTTGTTCTTGGCTCTCAACTCGCGCGTGCGCTCGACCACCTTCTCTTCAAGAGTTTGGTTGGTGTGGGCCAGATCCGTGTACAAAAGGGCATTTTCAAAAGAAATGGCCATTTGTGTGGTCAGGGTTTGCAGTACTTCCAGGTGTTGTTTGCGGAATGCGCCGGAGGTGATGTTGTTTTCCAGGTACAACAGGCAGCGCCCGCGGCTGCGCGCGGGGATGGGCAGGCACAGCAGGGATCGGATGCCCTTGCTGCGAATATGCGGGTCGCGGGTGAGCACCCCTTCCTTGCCCGCGTCGTCCAACATCAGGGGCTCGTTACTTTTGGCTACGTATTGCACGGCGCCCACCGCGATGTCGTCGCAGGAAAAAAGCGGAATACCCTTGTCCAGGAACTTGACGTCGTGGGCGTTTCCGCGCGCCTTGACCACCCAATGGCCTCCTTCCATCAGAATCAGCGACCCTTTTTCCGCGCCGGCGTTTTCAATCACGATGGACATCATACTGGGCAGCAATTCCGAAAGGTTCAGTTTGCCGGAAATGGCCTGGCCTGCCTTGATCACGGTATGCAGGTCCAATCCCTTGCCGTCGCGGGCGTTGGTTGCGGTGTTGCCGGTGGCGTCCAGGTCGCGCGCGGGACGGCCGGTCAGTCTACCCAGGCGTGTTTCCAACTCCAAGGTCTTGGGCTCCATGTCCAGAACCCGGTAGCATTGCCAGGCCTGGCGCAGGTGTCCGCGAGTATACTCCTCATGGGAAAAACCTTCCCAGAATTGAACGATTCGTTCATGGATCAAGGCCTCGTGGCGTATGTGCTCGTGATCATGAGCCGACTTGACCGCTTTTTTATAGGCGTCCAGGCATTCAAGCGGGCGGCTCTCGATGCGCAGAAGTTCGGCCTGCACCAGATGATATTGATAGCCGAAAGCGCTGGTATTGATGGCCTCCAGGCGCGCCAGCTTTTTGATGGTATCCTGCAAATAAGTCTTTACCGATCGCTGTTGATCCTTGGGTAGGGAGGCGAAATTGATCGAGGAGATGACGGCGTGTATCCACTGGTGGTAATCCGCGTAACCCGTGCCCTGAATATGCCGACTCAGCTTCTCGGCCTCCCGGCTGCAAACCAGGGCTTCGCTTCGACGTCCGTAGATCAGCAGAACCTCGCCTTTCATCATCAGGTAGAGGCAGCGGGTATACCCCTTCAAGGTGGCCAGGTGACCCACCTCCTCGGGACTGCCGAAAACCTGGGCCGGCGTGGGTCCGTTTAGATTCCACCAAATATACTGCATTCCTTTGAGCACGGTTTCCGCGACCGTCGCCCTGGATTTCTTGGTGAATTCCAGGCCCAGCGCCAGGATGTTGTTTTCATCGGGCTGCCTTCCCAGAATATATTCGTCCACGGCCATGGCGAACAAACTGGTGGCGGCCGAAAACAAACGGCCGGAATCCAGGCAGTCGTGAAAGTGGAGCCACTGACTCTCGGTCAGTTCGTTATAACAACTCAGCGCATATCCGGGGTTCGGCCCGGTCATGGGGTAGTGATTCAATTTACGCAGTTTCTCCGACCAGATGCCCACTTCCACGGAGGCCTCGTAGCGTTCTAGAACCTTGAGAACACCGGAATAGCTGGAAACGGCGATGATGGATTCCGAGGTATGCCCGTGTTGCAGCGTCAGGATGACCTGTTTGGCCAGCAGGAAACAGAACACGGACCAGTCGACCATGTAACCGGACCAGATGATGGTTTCGGTAAATTGAAGCGCGACCTTTCCCAGGGGATTGGTCATGGGCGGGAGAGATTCCGGTTGCGTCTCCTCCAGCAGATGGTCGATTTGTTCGTATAGCAACGGGAGGAAGGATTCGGGTTTCTCCGGGATGTCGATGCCGAGAAGCCGGAGACCCATGGCCACCTGTTCCATGGCTTCTGCATGCTGATGCTGAGATTGGTAGATCCCGCTGATCTCCTTGTAGAGGACGGCGCGTTCCACGGGTTTATCTGTTCTGGCGAGGGCCAGATTCAGGAAGTATTTTGCCTCGTCGGGATGTCCCGAGGCTGCCTCGGCGCGTGCCCTTTGATGGTGCAGGTCGAGCGCTCGTTCATAGCCTTTTTCCCAGATATCGTCGTCCAGGCAATCCATGGCCAGCGCAAAATACTCTCGCGCCATACCGTGCGCCGCTCCGTCCATGGCGCGTCGACCCGCCTGGTAGTTCAGGTCGGCAAGCCGGGCCAGTTCCTCCGGGTTGGTGATCAAGGGGCGGCCCTGGTTCAGCAGGTCGACAACCTTCAGGTACTGCTGATGCAGGTGTTCCTCGGAGAAATTGTCCAGCAGCAGGTTACCGATTTCATATTGGATGCCGGGTAATTCCTCCGGGTCGTTCAACTGCCAGGCCGCTTGCTGTACGCGATCGTGACAGAATTTGAAATGGGCGATAACCAGGGTGGTTTCCTCTTCCTCGCGGGTTTCGAGGTGTGAAAGCGGTAATATCAAACCGTCTTGAACGGCCGGCAACAAGGCTTCAAAGGTCTTGCCCGGTCTCATGCCTCGAATCACGGCCAGGGTGTCTAAATCGAAACGGTTCCCCAGACAGGCGGCCAGTTTCAGGGCGTTTCGGGTTTCCTCCTGGTGGCGACAGAGCCGTTCCACCATCAGGTCGACCAGGTTATCGGAGAAATCGCGGGCGTGAATGGCGTCCTCATCCCAGTTCCAGCGGCTACGGCCCTCCACGCGCTCCAAAACCAGCAGCCCGTCCTCATGGAGGCTCTCGAGGAAGCGGTTCATGAAAAAAGGATTACCGCCGGTTTTGGCGTAAACCAGGTTTCGCAACGTCCCGACATCTTCCATATCCAGGCGCAAGCTGTCGGCAATGAATCGTCCCACATCCTCCGGGGTCAGGGGTTGCACGTCTATCTTGAGGCGTAGGATGGGTTCTTTGATGATACGTTGCCAGGTTCGGGTCAACGGGTGCATTTCGTTCACCTCGTTGTCCCGGTAGGCGCCGATGATCAGCATGGGGGTTTCCGTGTCGTTCAAGGCCAGCCATTCCAACAGATCCAACGATTGGTCGTCGGCCCATTGCAGGTCATCTACGAATAAGATCAGCGGCCGGCCGGGCCGGCAAAAGGAGCGAATAAAGCAGGAGAGAGTGCGCAACAGACGGTTTCGTCTCGAAGAGGCGTCCACGTCTTCAAGCGGCGGCTGAGGTCCGATGATTTTTTCCATGGCCGGCACCGCATCGGTAATGATTCGCCCGTTGCTGCGAACAGCTTTCATAATAGCGTGCTTCCAATGTGTCAGTTCCTTCTCGGAGGCGCTCATCAACTGGCCGGCCAGTTCTTCGAGGGCGTCCAAAATGGCAGAGCAGGGTGTGCCGTGCCGGTACTGGTCGAACTTGCCGCTGATGAAAAAGCCGCCGCAACGGGTCAGCGGCTTAAAGAGCTCCTGCACCAGGGCCGACTTGCCGATTCCCGAATAACCGCCCAGCCGCACCAGAACCGTTGTACCCTCCATGGTGCGTTCGAAGGCTTCGTTCAAGGCCTTCATTTCCTTTTCACGACCATAGATCTTCTGGGACAACTCGAAATGAGGCGAGAAGTCCTGTACGCCGGGTTGGAATTTGGAAATGACGCCCTCTTCCTGCCATTCCGTATAGCATCGGTTCAAGTCCTCGGACAAACCCCAGGCCGATTGGTAACGATGCTCCGCATGCTTGGCGAGCAGGCGCATAATCACTTCCGACAGCATCTCGGGGATTTCCGGGTTGACCTGGTGCGGCGGCTTGGGATACCGGGCAATATGGCAGTGGACCATCGCCATCGGGTCGTCTTCTTCAAAAGGCGGTTTGCCGCAGAGCAGGTGATAGAGCGTAGCGCCGAGAGAGTAGAAATCGGTACGGTAATCCACGGCGCGGTTCATACGCCCGGTTTGCTCCGGTGACATATAAGCCAGGGTGCCTTCCAGGTTCTTGGGATTGTCGAGATATTGCGTGACGCGGCGCAGGCGGGTGGCAATGCCGAAGTCGATGATCTTCAGTTCGCCGGTTTTGGGATTGTAGACCAGGTTTCCGGGATTGATATCCTTGTGAATCACCCGGTTCTCATGAACCTTACCCAAGGCGTCCACGGTCTGGAGAGCGATGGGGAAGAAGGCCAAAAGCGGCAGGGCCTGATCCGGCCAAAGCATTTTCAAGGAGAAGGCGCCGAAGTCTTCCAAAATGATCATCAGCTTGTTATTGACCTTTTCCAAGCCATAGGTGTGAATAATCCCCGGTGAATCCAAGTCCCTGGTTATTTCATACTCCTGGCGGTAACGGGTCAACTCGTCAGGGGATGGAAAGTCTTCTTTGAGCTTCTTGATGATCACCGGCTTGCAATCTTCAATGCGATTCGCGCGAAAAATAAGGGAGTTTCGGTTCTCGTAGATCTGTTCGATGATACGATAACCCGCGATAGAGACTGTCATCAGCACCTCGTGACAAGGCGGCCCGATATGGCCCTTATCTTATCCAAATTGATTGGTCAGTCACTTGTGCGCGCGAGCATCCGTGGTCGATACAAAAAACGTATCGGATCTTTCGACCGATTAGAATACACTTTTTGTGAGCCGGCTCATCGAGGCGCCGTTTGGTCTTGGGTAACCGGAGGTGAAACCTGCCCGGTCGGACTTAACAGCAGGAGGGTTTGTCGGGCCCGGCATATTTGCCTTGGTTTTTACATGAACGGCAGGCTCCGTGTTTGCGTAATAGCGGGGTTGAATAATCGCTTTCGACCCGTCAGGCGCGGGAGGGCCGCTGTAATAATCACCGCTATTTCCTACTTGCCAGGCGAACCACGATCCCTCATGATGGGTCTTTTGAGGGAGGTGCATGCTTGGAAATCACCATTCCGGAACGAAGCATCGTACTGCTGATGGGTATCAGCGGCAGCGGTAAGTCTACTTTCGGCGCGGCGCACTTTCTGGAAACGGAAGTCATCTCCTCCGATAATATCCGCGCCATGCTGGCCGATGACGCCTCGGATCAGTCCGTTTCCAAGCCGGCGTTCGAGGTCTTGCAACTGATTGTGCGTCGCCGCCTGGAAGCGGGCCGCATCGCGGTCGTGGATGCAACCAATCTGGTGCGCGACCACCGCAAACCGTTTCTTGAATTGGGAAAATCGCTGAAGTCTCCGGTGGTTGTCATTCTATTGGATATGCCCGAGGACCTGTGCCGCGCCCGACAAAGGGAACGTTCGCGTAGGGTATCGGCCTCCGTCATCGGCAAACAGGTCAAACAGCTGAATCACACCCTGCCGAACCTGGACAGGGAGGGTTTTTGGGCCGTATATCGCCTGACCGGCCCGCAACAGGTCGCGGAAGCACTCATTCAGCGCGAGGAACCCCACCTGCTCTACCGCAATGATCCCGGGCCGTTCGACATTATCGGCGATATCCACGGCTGCCTGGACGAATTGATCGAATTGCTGACCCGGTTGGGCTACCGCATCGGCGGCGGTGAGTGGCCCGAAATCGCTCATCCCGAGGGACGCAAGGCTATTTTTCTGGGCGACCTGGTGGACCGGGGCCCGGATTCGCCCGGGGTTCTGCGGCTGGTGATGAATATGACGGCCTCCGGCGCCGCCTATTGCGTTGCCGGGAACCATGATGTCAAGTTTTTCAAGAAGATCTCCGGACACAATGTGTCGGTAACCTATGGTTTGGCCGAAACCCTACACCAGATGCAGCATCAAAGCGAGGCGTTTCACGATGAAGTTCGCCTCTTTCTGGACGTTATGAGTCATCATTATGTATTGGACGGCGGAAAACTGGTGGTAGCGCACGCCGGCTTGAAAGAGAATATGCACGGCCTGAACTCAAAGCGTGTCTGGGCGTTTGCGTTGTTCGGGGAAACAACCGGTAAATCCGATGAGAACGGTTTGCCCATTCGCTACCCATGGGCGAATGATTATCGGGGCGAGGCCATGGTGGTCTATGGGCACACACCGGTAGAGCAAACCGAGTGGATCAACAACACCATCTGTGTCGATACCGGTTGCGTCTTCGGCGGCAGCCTGACCGCGTTGCGCTATCCTGAGAGGGAATTGGTATCGGTACCGGCAAAAAGAACCTACTACAAGGTCGGCGTCGGTGTGGTTTCCCCGACAGAAAAGCAATAAAGGCTGGGAAGAACCGATCGGGCGGCTTTGAATCCAGACCCGATCGGAACCATGTTAAGTGTCAGCAATAGATCGGCGTAGCGACACAATTCCACAATTCTACCGTCGGCGGGCAGGTTTGGGTGTTGTAGCCGCCCCTTGGCGCGCGATCACCGGTAAGGAAGCTGGTAACCTTGATATCTTTCAGGTCGACCTTCTTCTTGGCCATGGAATCCTCCTTGTGGGCAATTCAGAAATTGAGAGGCATGAGATCGGGAGACCTCAGACCCAAATGCGACAAAAACCGGGCTCGTGTAACACCATTCCCGGAATTTTTTGAAGCCGGACTCGGACGGCGACCGAGGAAACCGAGGCCTATGGCGGGGCCGGGCTTGAGGTATAATAAAGATCGGCTTTTCAAATTCGCCTCGATCGTTATATAAATGAAATCCATAAATTGATTGGAGCGTACACCATGAAAAAACTACCGGCGGGCACCTGGCGAACCCTGGTTCTGGAGTTCCTTTCCATCGTCACCGGCATCTCCCTGGCCCTGTTGGCCAACGACTGGCACCGCGATTGGACCAGCCGGAAGCGGGGCAAGGAGTCCTTGGAGCATATTCGCCGGGAGATCATGCGCAACTACAATGACATCGAGAAGACGCTGCCTCGGCTGGAAGAAGCCCTTGACTTGCTCAAAGAGTACCAGGGAGTCACCGACAAGGCCATGGTCGGTGTTCTATCGGAAATTATTCAAAAGCAGAAACATGGCTTCAATTTCCCGCTCTTGCAGCACCCGTCGTGGGAAACGGCCAAGAATACGGGCACGGTCAAGTTCATGGACGCCGGCGTCGCCCGCGACCTGAGCCGCCTGGAAATCTCGCTGAATCTACAGGAAAAACGCGTCGATCGCCTGATGAACCTGATCTACAATCCCGAGGCAACCGACCCGGAAAAGACGAGTGGTTTGATTACCATCGGGCTGATTCTTGCGAGCGATGAGCTCTACGGTCTCCGGGAAGTCAACCAAACCTACGAACGCATGTTACGGCGGATGGAAACCATACTTGGGCCCGTAAAATACCCGACGGGCGACGGATAATTGATCTGCAATAATCTGAAGTCAGCCGTTTGCTCCCCACTATACCCGCCGGGCATCCATGCGAAGGAGGCGTTTGGTTGGAAAAAGATCAACAAGTCAGGAGGTTGCATCTCAAACTTCCACCTGTCAACTGGTCGCCGCTGCTTTTGCCTTCACCACGTACTGGTACGCACTGGTTTGGTTGACGAAAGCATCCGCGTCGAAGCCCAGGCGTAGCGCCGTCTCGCGAAAAGCGGGGACGAAGCGCTCCGTCAGCTTGTTGTCCAGCAGCACGCCCTTCATGCGGGTGATCGTGTAGCCCGCGCCCTCGAACATCCGCGCGATGCTCTTGGCCGTGAAGAAGCGCAGGTGCGTCTTGTCCAGGATGCCCTTGTCGCCGTAGGGCCAGTCGCCCATGAAGAGTTGGGCCAGCGTGCTCCAGTGGCCCACGTTGGGGATACAGGCCATGACCACGCCGTCGGGGGCCAGCAGGGGCCGGCGGCGGGCCAACTCCGTCCAGGGGTCGATGAGGTGTTCCAGAACATCGCCGTAGATCAGGCAGTCCAGGCTGCCCGGCTCCACCTCGAAGGCGTCGTTGGTCATGACCTCCAGGTTGCCTGTCCATACCTTGCTCAGCTTTGACCGAGCCGCCTCTGCCTGTTCCGCGACCGCCTCCACGCCCAGGTAACGGCAGGTGCCGTTTACCTCGGCCAGGTAGGTTCCGCCCAGGGCACCCGCGCCGCAGCCCATCTCCAGGATCAGGCGCAGGCCGGCCGGCATCCAGGCCAGCAGGTGTGGGTTGGCGTTATTGTAGTAACGGGGATCGGTCATTTAGCCACCCTCAGCTTTCGGACTCATCTCGCGGGGCCGTTCGGAACTCACGGGGAATCCTCCATTTGTCCTTGATTGATCTCTGAGAGTTAACATAGCATGACTCCAGGTCTATCTCCAGAGGGGACCGAATCTCCATCCAATTTGGGGGAGTTTATCATGAAGGGCTCCAAAAACAGCAGCTTCTTGCCGTTGCCGATGTCGGCCTCCGAACATAAAAATTCTGCCGATTTGGGTTAAAATAACGGCATGTCTTAAAGTTCCGGATATAGGACGGCCATGTTCAAGCTCTTTCTCCAGGACTCACCCAACGATTGCGGTGCGGCCTGTCTGGCAAGCATTCTCAACCATCACGGTCTATACATCACGCCCGTGGACCTGGCCGAACAAATGGAATTCTCCCGGGCCGGGACCTCCAATGTAGAGCTTCAGTCCCTGGCCGCCCGATTCGGGTTGGAGACACGCTTGATCAACCTGCCGGTGACCGATTTCCACCGGCTTACCGATCCCTGTATCGCCTATGTTGCCGGCGACACCGAGGGCTTGCTGCACAATGTGGTCATCACGCGCCTCAAGGGCTCCCGCCTGCATATCGCCGATCCGGGCCGGGGTTCCTATTGGACCACCGTTGAACAGTTTGCCGAGGGTTACCAAGGACTGTTGCTGATTCTCAGGCCCACGTCTGAATTCCGGAAAGGGGTGGTCTCCGAGACCTACCTGAAACGCTTTCTGAAGTTTGTGATCGCCTGGCGCGCCAAAATCATCCTGTGTCTGGCCGTGGGTTTTCTGGCCGGCATCATCGGCTTCGGCCTGATTTACCTTTCCAAGCAATATGTTGACCGTGTCTTGCCTTCCGGTGAAATAAGCCGGGTTTTCCTTTTTGCCGGCATCTATTTTCTGGCCCGTCTGTTGAGCCTGGCCGCTACCGGGTTCAACCACATCTACACGGTGGTCTTGCGGAACCAGGTGAGCCGCGTTTTGAGTCAACGCTATTTCGACCACGTCCTGGCGCTTGAAAAACGGCAGTTGGATAATCGCCATGCCGGGGATTACATGCAGCAGTACACGGGGATCGATACCCTGACGGAAGGGATCGCCGGCTACTTCGGTCAGTTCATCCTGGTCGTTCTCGGCATTTTGGTCAAAGCGGGTTACCTGATCTGGCTCTATGATCCCGGCCTGGTGGCTATTGTCCTCTTGATCCTGGTATGTAACGCGGGCGCCGGCTTCCTTTTTTCCGCGTTGACCGCCGAGCAAACGAATCGGTTGGTGACCGTTTTCGGTGAGATCACCGAATCCATTCTCACCAGTCTGGCCGATATTCGCGTCATTCGTGTTTTCGGCGCATCGGCCTGGCTTCTGGACCGTTATCATCAGCTTTTGGCGGAAGGTCTCACCCTTACACGCAAACTGACGACCCTCCAGGTAGCGGGCCGCTCGCTGGCGGATGTGCTGAGTATTGTGTCCGATGCGGCCATCTTCCTGATTTGCGGCATGCGTATTATCGACGGCAGCTACACCGTTGGCGATTTTGTCTTGTTCCTGGCGTTTGCCCAGGGTCTCACCAACGAATCGCGTGAGTTTCCAGCTCTCATTCTTACCTTTCATGCACAGTTGCGCACCTTTGCTCGCATCCAGAGCATCTTTCGGATGCCGCCGGAACGGAACGGCGTTGAAGCGCTGCAAGGGGAAGGGCTGGAGATAGAATTCCGCCATGTCAGCTTTGCCTATCACAAGGGTTTGGATGTCTTACAGGACGTTTCCTTTGTCATCCCGCGCAATAGTTGCTGCGCTTTTGTGGGTGAATCCGGTTCCGGCAAGACTACCGTCATGAACCTGATCATGGGCTTCTACCCGCCGCAACAGGGACAGATCCTGATCAACGGCCGGGACTTGAATGAGCTGGATCTGAAGGCTTACCGGAAGAGAATTTCGACCGTATTTCAGGATACGCTGATTTTTTCCAAGAGTCTGTTGAACAATGTCACCATGGGCGATGACGCCATTGAAGAAAAACGGGTGCAGGAAACAGCGGAACTGTTAGGCGCCGACCGCTTTATCCAGAAGATGGCCCTGGGTTTACGGCAACCCATCTACGCGGGGGCGATTTCGGGAGGCCAAACCCAACAAGTGGGCATTCTTCGCGCCATGAGTAAGCCTTTTGACTTACTGGTGCTGGATGAAGCCACCAGTCATTTGGACAGCCGCACCGAGGAGCGAATCGTAAAGGGTATCGATGCCGTCTGCAAGGGTAAACGAACGCGCGCCATCATTGCCCACCGGCTAAGCACGGTGAAAGCCGCTGATCAGATCATCGTGATGAAACAGGGTAGAGTAGTGGAAAAAGGAAATCACCGGGAACTGGTTGACGGCAAGGGTTACTACCTGGAATTGATCGAACGGCAGTATGAAGTGAACCTGGTGCCGCACCTGGATCCCGATGAGGATGCCGGTTGAGATGAGGCAAACTCCTTTTATCGAAGTCCCTACGGAGCCGCATCGAAAGAGATATCGGTAGGCGTACAACCGATGTTGGTATAGCAGGTAGACCTACCGGCCAGGGCTGTTGCACATGCGTTCAAGCAGCGGCCGGCCACTTTTCTATCCTCAGTACTTAACGTGGTATCGTCAAACAGGTCTTTACTCAATGTTTCCATCATGATCTCCTTTGCGTTTGTAGCGGCAGGCACGGGCCGGGTTCCAAAACCCGGCCGGGCCGATATGAGGTTCCGAAAGGTCGGGATGAATGGGGAAGGAGCCGGTTGTCAGGCGGCTCCTTCGTTTCGCCTCCATTGGGGGGGTTATGCGCCCACGTCGCGGCCAAAATCTTGGGGGTTACAATTCGCCGCGGTAACACACTGGGTGCCATATTTAAGCGAGGTCAAACAATAGCTTTCGCATCCGGCTGTCGAGACCTCGCGCGTGGTAATGTTTTTGTCGTTAAACAGGTCAGTATGCAGTTTTTCCATGATGCTCTCCATGGTATGAAAAATCAGGCGTCGGCCTGAAGAGGTTTCCCGTGGTTGGGAACAGTGGGTACCCCCCTCGTTATGGAGTGAAAAGTCAGGCGCCGATATCGAGGAGAGCGTCCGAGGGATTACATCCCAGGCGGGTGGCGCACTGCGTAACGCTGCCGCCCACGGCTGTCGCACAGATTGTGCCTCCGCACTTGCCGGCTGCCCGGCTCCCGTCAGCGGTTACATTGGTGTCGTCAAACAGGTTCATATCAAGCTTTTCCATCATTTCCTCCATTGAGAATATTTGGTTAAAAGAAGTTGGTTGTTAATCGAGCGTGTGCGAATTTCAAACTTCCATGGTGAACGGGGGAAATCGGGTTTCGCTCCAGGCGGCCGTGTAGGGATCGTAGCCGCAGGAGAGGGGTTTGCCCAGCGGGTCCGCGTTTTCCGTGAAGGCGCGGCAGTCCGTGCAGATATAGCGGAACTCGCAGTCTTTACATACCGAAACTGCATCCTTAGTAACCGCCCATACATCCTGAAATCCCTCTGCCTCCATGGCGTCTTTCAGGGCGGTATCCGCCGTGTTGCCGTAGGTTTTTTCAAGAGAGGGACAATTTTTGATATTGCCGCGGGTGTCTACCGAGATCTTGCGGTTCAGGCACGAATTGAAATGAAGAGCCTCCGTAAAGGCCGTCATGGATACGGTGAACAGGGAGCGATCGACCAGACCGCAACAACGGTCCGAATCGATGATGCTCGGATGGTAATGCAACACGCCCATGGTCATGAGCGGTTCCGCCGTGTGAATCATTCGGTGCTCCGGGGCGCCCGTCAGCACCAGGCAAATGATGCGCTGGTAGCGGTCGCAAAGATCGCGCAACACACCCTCGTCCGCGTAATCGGGTCCATAGGGTACATATATTTCGATACCCTGTAAGCGGCGACCTTCGGTGAGCGCGCACAGGTGCTCTATTTCGGTCAAGGGCCGCGGGTTGTAGAAACGGTATTGGATGTGTTTGCAGCCAAGCTCTTCCAACTGGTCCATCAAGGCCGCGTAATCGTGTTGACTGCCCGCGTCGGTGTCGATGACGGCGTTGGTGATCAACTCGGGGATTCGATACTCCAAGCTGATTTCGGGAAAAGCATCGGGGTCGTCGCACATGAAGCCCCAGCCATGCTCTACCAGGAAGGTGTAGTACTCGTCGATCTCTTCATCATAGCGCCCGTTGTGGGCTGCCTTGATATCCTCCGGCGATCGGTCTTTGTAATCCGTCAATAGATCGAACAGGCTGTTGGGGATCAGTTTGGTACGACCCGTGTATAAGTCGCAGAGCAGGCTGCGCCGCGCGCCCTTCACCGGGACGCAGTTGGAAAACAATTTAAACACGGGGGCGTTCACTGAGCATCCTCCTCGGGTAGTTTTCCGTATGGGCGGCTG